>JBKEBH010000022.1:0-8951 GCA_047973065.1 Paracoccus sp. (in: a-proteobacteria)
TCGACGGTCGAGAAAGGCTCGGCACCCGGATGGTTGTCGGCAAAGCTGGAATGGTTGTCGGGATGCCAGTCCTGGGTCAGCACCACCGCATCGTAATCGGCCATCAGGTCGTTGATGGGGCTGATGATCTGGTCGCCGCCCTCGACCGCAAGCCGGCCGCCGGGGCAGAAATCGACCTGCGCGTCTATGACAATCCAGGCCTTGGGCATCAGCAGAGCCTCCGTGTCCCTTTCGTAGCAGGTGCGTTCCGGGCGTCAATGGCACCCCGTGTCGCCCTGCTGTGCCACCCTTCGCTGGCCGAGCCGACAGCGGCCGTGACGCCGGTGGGGCCGACCTGTCCTTTTGGATAGTCTTCGCTTGCGATCACCACGCAATCTGCGCAACCTGACCAGAGAGGATTCGAAGGGGGGGGTCAAGACCTGGCCGATATTGAGCTCCCGGAAGAACTCCATCATCAAGGGCAGTATGACGAATATGACGAGGGACCGGCCAGATCCGCCGGCATGGTCTGGGGAATGCGCGCTGCCGGCCTGATCGCGGCCGGGCTGGTCTGGCTGTTGCTGGGCGGCTCAGAGGGCCTGTCCTCCGATGCCCGTAACGTCGCCGCCATTGGCACGCTGATGGCGATCTGGTGGATGTCCGAGGCGATCCCGCTTTCCGCGACCTCGCTGCTGCCCATCGTGCTGATCCCGATGCTGACCGAGCGCACGGTGAACGAAGCCACCGCGCCCTATGCAAGCTCCATCGTCGTCCTGTTCCTCGGCGGCTTCCTGATCGCCATCGCCATGGAAAAATGGAACCTGCATCGCCGGGTTGCGCTGCTGACGCTGCGCCGCGTGGGCGTGCAGCCCAAGCGCATCGTGCTGGGTATGATGCTGGCCACGGGCTTTTTGTCGATGTGGGTGTCGAATACCGCCACCACGCTGATGATGCTACCCATCGGCCTGTCGGTCCTGACCCTGGTGATCGAGCGCAGCCAGAAATCGAGGGAAAGCGCCGATGTCGCCGAACAGCTGGCTGCCGGCGGCACGATTTCCGAGGTGGTCAAGGATGACAATATTCGCGCCTTCGGTATCTGCCTGATGCTGGCGATTGCCTGGGCTGCCACCATCGGCGGGCTCGGCACGCTTCTGGGCAGCCCGCCCAATGCGATCGTTGCCGGCTATGTCTCGGACGAGCTCGGCCGCAAGATCGGCTTTCTGGAATGGATGATGATCGGTCTGCCGCTGGCACTGACCTTCATCCTGATCGCCTGGGTCCTGATGACCAACTTCCTCTACCCGTTCAAACTGAATGAGGTCCCTGGCGGCAAGGCGATGATCAACGAACAGATCGGCTTGCTTGGCCCGGTCAGCCAGGGCGAACGCATGGTGATGCTGGTCTTCGGTTCGGCCGCTTTCTTCTGGGTGGTGCCGGGGCTGATCGGCAGCCTGTTCGGAATCAGCCTCGGGCCGCTGGATAACCTCAACGATACCGCCGTGGCGATTGCCGCCGGGATTACGCTGTTCATCCTGCCCGGCAAGGGCAAGACCGAGATGGTGCTGACCTGGAAAGATGCCGAAGACGGGCTGCCTTGGGGCGTGCTGCTGCTGTTCGGCGGCGGGCTGTCGCTGGCCGGTGCGGTCAAGGCCAGCGGGCTCGATCAGTGGTTCGGCATGCAGGTGCAGGGGCTGGGGACGCTGACCCCGATCCTTCTGGTCATGGCGGTTACCACGCTGATCCTGTTCCTGACCGAGGTGACTTCGAACACGGCGACGGCGGCGACCTTCATCCCGATCCTGGGCGGGGTCGCGCTCGGCATCGGCTTCGATCCGATGGCGCTGCTGATTCCGGCCGCTTTTGCCGCGACATGTGCCTTCATGCTGCCGGTTGGAACTCCGCCCAACGCGATTGTCTTCGGCACGGGCGCGGTGACCATCGGACAGATGGCGCGCGGCGGATTCGTCCTGAACGTCGTCGGGATCATCCTGATCACCATGTTCATCTATCTGTTGGGCGGTATCGCGCTTGGCATCACCCTCGGCTGATCCGGTCGAATCGGATTTGACGAAACCGGGCGCGGCGGCTAGGACCAGCAAATGCTGACAGTCGCCGCGCTTTATCATTTCACCCGTTTCCCCGATCCCGAGGCCCTGAAGGCCCCGCTGGCTCAGATCGCCTGCCGGAGTGGCGTCAGGGGCACGCTTTTGCTGGCGCGCGAGGGGATCAATGGCACCATCGCCGGTCCCCGCGCCGGGATCGACGTGGTTCTGGCACATATCCGTGCCCTGCCGGGTTGCGAAGATCTGGTCTGGAAGGAAAGCACCGCCGCCGAGATGCCCTTCGGCCGGATGAAGGTTCGCCTCAAGCGCGAGATCGTCACCATGGGACAGCCCGATGTCGATCCGACTGCCGCCGTTGGCCATTACGTCGCGCCGCGCGACTGGAACGCGCTGATTTCCGCCCCCGATGTCGCGATCATCGACACCCGCAACGATTACGAGGTCGAAATCGGTACTTTCGAAGGCGCCGTCGATCCTCATACCAGCAGCTTCCGCGAGTTCCCCGACTGGTGGCAGGAAAACGCCCACCGCTTCCACAACAAGCGCATCGCCATGTTCTGTACCGGCGGCATCCGCTGCGAGAAATCGACCAATTACCTGCTCTCGCAAGGGGTCGAGGAGGTCTTCCACCTTCAGGGCGGCATCTTGAAATATCTTGAAGAAATCCCGGCCGAGGACAGCATGTGGCAGGGCGAGTGCTTCGTCTTCGACCAACGCGTCAGCCTCGGCCATGGGCTGAAACAGGGCGATTACAGCCTGTGCCATGCCTGCCGCCGCCCACTGGCCCCGGCCGACAAGGCGCGCCCCGAATATGAGGAAGGCGTCAGCTGTCATCGCTGCGCGGGCGAATATTCCGATGCCGACCGCGCCCGCTTCCGCGAGCGCCAGCACCAGATCGAACTGGCGCAAAAGCGCGGCGCCGATCATATCGGCGCGGTTCTTGCCGTGCAGGAATGACTGAGGGCCGGGCCTCCAGCTTGGCTTGAAATTCCCATGTTAGGATGATCCCTTCGGCGTCCAATCGAGGGCAAGGCGGAATGCGCTGAATGCTGGATATATTCATCAAGACGCTGCCCTTCTTTGCCCTGATCGGGCTCGGCTGGCTGGCGGCACGCACGCGCATCTTCCCACCCGAAGGCGCTGCCTGGCTGACCCGCTTCGTCTTCTATTTCGCGCTTTCGGCCATGCTCTTCCGCTTCGCCGCCACGCTGGATATCGGCGAGATCTGGGATCCGGCCTTCGCGGCCGCCTATCTGACCGGCACGCTTGCACTCTGGGCGCTTGGCATGAGTATCGGTCGCGCCCGTCGCCTCGGCTGGGCCGAGGCCGCGATGGAGGCGCATTGCTATGTCATCGGCAATACCGGCTTTCTGGGCGTGCCGATGCTGATCGTCCTGTTGGGGGAAGCCGCCGCCGGCCCGGTCCTCTTGATCCTGATCATCGACATGGTGGTGTTTTCGACCCTGATCACCGTGATCGTCACGGCGGCGCGGCAGGGCCGGTTCAGCCCGGCGACCCTTCGCCCGCTGATCCGGGGGCTGATCGCAAATCCGATGATCGTCTCGATGCTGGCCGGTCTCGGCTGGTCGGCGGCGCGCCTGCCGCTGCCCGGCCCGGCGCTGGAATTCCTGACGCTGCTTGGCGCCGCCGCCACGCCCGGCGCGCTGTTCGCGATCGGTGCGAGCCTCGCCGGACGCCGGGCCGAACGTCCGGGCATCGCCATCGGGCTTTCTGTCGCCAAGCTGATCGTGCACCCCATGGCCGTCTTCGCCGCCTGCCTGATCTTCACCGTCAACCCCTTCGCCGCCGGCGTCATGATAGCCACCGCCGCCCTGCCGGTTGCCGGCAATGTCTATATGCTTGCCGAATATTTCGGGATCGCCGTGCAGCGGGTGTCTTCGGCCATCCTGATCTCGACCGCCGCCAGCGTCCTGACCATCCCGGTCATCATCCACCTGATCTACGGATAGCCCGCGACGCAGGGTTCCCCCTAGGCAGATCGGACCAGCCCCCCTAAGCTGACGGTGTTTTTAAGGGGAGGGAGCACCCAATGTCCGACACCGATATCGTCATCCTGTCCGGCGCCCGCACCGCCATCGGCACTTTCGGCGGCAGCCTTGCCGCAATCGCGCCGATCCAGCTGGCCACCACCGTCACCCGCGCCGCCATCGAGCGCGCCGGCCTCAAGCCCGAGCAGATCGGCAATGTGGTCTTCGGCCATGTGCTGAATACCGAGCCGCGCGACTGCTATCTGAGCCGCGTCGCCATGCTCGATGCCGGAGTGCCGGACACCACGCCCGCCATGAACGTCAACCGGCTCTGCGGCTCGGGCGTGCAGGCAATCGTTTCGGCCGTGCAGTCGCTGCAACTGGGCGATGCCGATTTCGCCGTGGCCGGCGGGGCGGAATCGATGTCGCGCGCGCCCTATATCACCCCGGCCGCGCGCATTGGTGCCAAGATGGGCGATGTCCAGATGCTCGACATGATGGTCGGCGCGCTGACCTGCCCGATGGGTACCGGCCATATGGGCGTGACCGCCGAGAACGTCGCCGACGAGAACGCGATCACCCGCGAGCAGCAGGACGCTTTCGCGCTGGAATCGCAAAACCGCGCCGCCAGGGCGATTGCCGAGGGGCGCTTCAAGGACCAGATCGTCCCGGTTGAGATGAAGACCCGCAAGGGCAGCGTCTCCTTCGATACGGACGAGCATCCCAAGGCGACTTCGCTGGAGGCTCTGGCCGGCCTCAGGACCGTGTTCAAGAAGGACGGCACCGTGACCGCCGGCAATGCTTCGGGCATCAATGACGGCGCCGCCGCCGTGGTTCTGGCCCGCGCCGACGCCGCCAAAGCCGCCGGCCTGACCCCGCGCTTCAAGGTGCTGGGCTACGCGATTGCCGGCGTGCGCCCCGAGGTCATGGGCATCGGCCCGGTTCCCGCCGTGCGCAAGCTGCTGGAAAAGACCGGGCTCAGCGCATCCGATTTCGACGTCATCGAATCGAACGAGGCCTTCGCGGCCCAGGCCCTTGCGGTCAGCAAGGAGCTTGGCCTCGATCCGGCCAAAGTGAACCCGAATGGCGGCGCCATCGCCCTCGGCCACCCGGTCGGCGCGACCGGCGGCATCATCACGGTGAAAACCATGTATGAGCTGGACCGCATCGGCGGCAAACGCGGGCTGATCACCATGTGCATCGGCGGCGGTCAGGGGATTGCGCTGGCAATCGAGCGGATCTGATCTGAGTAAACCTGGTGTCAGCCTTTGTCTCCATGAAGGTTGACACCAAGCCCTGCTTGCATTTGCCAGCCCTTCCTTCATCGGGAATCTGAAATACTCCGATCTTGGTTCGCCATATACTGCACACGCAGCTTTTGTTTCCTAACAACATCTAACAAAAGCTAATGCCTTTACCATAGTTCTGTATAGTTTTATATAGTTCAGCATGGCTTCCCTGAGGCAGGACATGGATCCAGTAAAGAACCCCTTTTCTCCCGGAGCGGGGTCCCGGCCGCCAGAGCTGGCAGGACGAGAAGATATCATTCACGATGCTGAAGTGGCCCTGAAGCGGGTAATTGCCGGCAGGAGTGCGCAGAGCCAGGTCTTTCTTGGTCTCAGGGGGACGGGAAAGACGGTGCTTCTGAATGAGGTGATGGAGACCGCAGAACGCGAAGGATATATTTCTGCGTTTCTTGAGGCGCCCGAGAACAGAGCGCTGACCGAAATGCTCTATCCTGCCATGCGTCAGGTCCTGCGAAAGCTATCTGCAACGGAATCAGCAAAGCATATGGCAACCCGGGGGCTGCAAGCTCTCAGAGGTTTCGCAAGCGCATTCAAGATTTCGCTTGGTGATGTGGAGATAGGGATAGATGCGGAACCGGGGCTGGCCGACAGCGGCAATCTGGAAATTGATCTGGGAGACATGTTTGAGGCAATAGGCCGTGCAGCGCAGGCTGCCGGCAAGGGTTGGGTGCTGCTTATCGATGAGGCGCAATACCTTAAAGAAGACGAACTGGCCGCCGTCATTGTCGCCGTACATCGGATGTCCCAGCGTAATCTGCCCGTCATGGTCTTCGCGGGAGGGCTTCCCCAGATCGCCAAGCTGTCAGGAGACGCGAAAAGCTATGCAGAACGCCTGTTCGTTTATCCGAAGATAGGTGCGTTGGACGAATCCGCTGCATATGATGCGATTCTCAAGCCTCTCGGTGCGGAAGGTGTGCAGATCGAACAGGGTGCCATCATGAAGGTCAATGAAATGACCTCCGGCTACCCTTTCTTCCTGCAGGAATGGGGCCATCACGCCTGGAATGCCGCCGACAAGAGTCCGATCAGTATCGCCGACGTCGAAACGGCCACCCAAAGGGCACTCGCCCGGCTTGATGACGGTTTTTTCCGCGTCAGGTTTGATCGGTTGACAAATGCTGAAGTTGAGTATGTCGAGGCGATGGCGAGCCTTGGAAAGGGCCCGTACAAGGTGAATGACGTTGCTAGGGCTCTCCGAAAACAGCCCAAAGCGCTTGGCCCCAGGCGCGCCAGCATCATTGTCAAAGGCATGATCTATTCGCCCTCATACGGCGAAATCGATTTTACCGTCCCCCTTTTCGACGACTTTCTTCAGCGGACAAGATTGAATAGAGATCAGGCAGCTTCCGAATGGTAACCATGGCCGATTTCATCACCGAGGTCGCGAAGGCCGAAGCCGCGCTGCGCGATCTGTTTCCGGCCACGCCCTTGCAGCTCAACGATCACCTTTCGGCCCGTTATGGCACCGAGATCTGGCTCAAGCGCGAGGATCTGACCCCGGTGCGCAGCTACAAGCTGCGCGGCGCGTTCAACGCCATGCGCAAGGCGATTGCTGCGGGCGCCTCGCGGCATTTCGTCTGTGCCAGCGCTGGCAATCACGCGCAGGGGGTAGCTTTTGCCTGCCGGCATTTCGGGGCGCGCGGCACGATTTTCATGCCGGTGACCACGCCGAAGCAGAAGATCGACAAGACCCGGATCTTCGGCGGCGACAGTGTCGAGATCGTACTGACCGGCGACTATTTCGACCAGACCCTCGCCGCCGCGCAGGTCTTTGCCGCCGCGCATGGCGCGAGCTTCCTGTCGCCGTTCGATTCCTCCGATGTGATTGAAGGTCAGGCCACTGTCGCGCGCGAGATCATGGAGCAGATCCCGCAGGCACCCGATCTGGTGGTGCTGCCGGTCGGCGGCGGCGGGCTTTCGGCCGGGGTCACCCGCTATCTGAGCGAGGCCGCGCCCGGAACCGGCTTCGTTTTCGCCGAACCGGCCGGCGGGGCCAGTCTGAAGCGCGCGCTGGAAGCCGGGCGGCAGATCACCCTGGACAAGGTGGATAGTTTCGTCGATGGCGCTGCCGTCGCCCGAATCGGCGATCTGCCCTTTGCCGAGCTGCGCCGCTTTGCCCCGGCACAGGTGCTGACCCCGCCCGAGGACCGGCTGTGCATCACCATGCTCGATATGCTCAATGTCGAGGGCATCGTGCTGGAGCCGGCGGGCGCGCTGTCGATCGACGTGCTTCAGGATCTTGCGGAAGCGGGCGATCTGGCCGGCAAGCGCGTGGTCTGCATCTGTTCGGGCGGGAATTTCGATTTCGAGCGTCTGCCCGAGGTCAAGGAACGCGCGCAGCGCCATGCCGGACTGAAGAAATATTTCATCCTGCGCCTGCCGCAGCGCCCCGGTGCCCTGCGCGATTTTCTGGAAACGCTCGGCCCCGATGACGATATCGCCCGGTTTGAGTATCTGAAGAAATCGGCGCGCAACTTCGGTTCGGTCCTGATCGGCATCGAAACCTCGGATCCGGCCAATCTGACCGCGTTGATGGCCCGGCTGGATGCCGGCGGCTTTGCCTGTCAGGACATCACCCGCGACGAGCTGCTGGCCCAGTTCCTGATCTGAACCGGCCCCGGCTGCGGGCGTCATGCCCCGGGCAATTGCCGGCACCAGATCCGGGCCTTGCCCAGAAATTCGGCGCGGCTTTCGGCATACAAAGCCCGCAGGACCGCCAGATCCGCGGTCCTGACCGGCTGGCAGCCGGCTTGCGTCCCGATTTGTGGCAATGCCGGACCAGCCCGGTAAAGCCCAGATCGAAGGCGCGGTCGGCAAGAAGATGCAGATCCGCCGCCTGCCTGTCCGGCGGCCCGGCATATGGTCGCATGACGATGCGCTCGATCAGGGCCAGTTCCTGGTCGATCCGTTGCAGACATTCTTTCACCCCCCCATCTTCGGCCAGGTCCCGCATTCTCCTCCAGTCGATCATCGCTCCTCCGATTCGCGGCGATCCGCAGCATAGCGCTGATGGACTTAATGACCGCTTAACCGCAGCGATCCGCTTGTGAGCCTGGCCAAAACCGCATAATCCAAGGCCAAATCAGAGAGGACATCACCATGACCGCGCCCAAGAAAGTCGTGCTTGCCTATTCAGGGGGCCTCGACACCTCGATCATCCTGAAATGGCTGCAGACCGAGTATGGCTGCGAAGTCATCACCTTCACCGCCGATCTCGGCCAGGGCGAAGAGCTGGAGCCGGCCCGCGCCAAGGCGGAGCTGCTGGGGATCAGGCCGGAAAACATCCATATCGACGATCTGCGCGAAGAATTCGTCCGCGATTTCGTCTTCCCGATGTTCCGGGCCAATGCGGTCTATGAAGGGCTTTACCTACTGGGCACCTCGATCGCGCGGCCGCTGATTTCCAAGCGTCTGGTCGAAATCGCCCATGAACATGGCGCCGATGCCGTCGCCCATGGCGCGACCGGCAAGGGCAATGACCAGGTCCGGTTCGAGCTGAGCGCCTACGCGCTCGACCCTTCGATCAGGGTGATTGCGCCCTGGCGGGAATGGGACCTGTCCTCGCGCACCAAGCTGATCGAGTTCGCCGAACAGAACCAGATCCCGATTGCCAA
>JBKEBH010000137.1:0-16327 GCA_047973065.1 Paracoccus sp. (in: a-proteobacteria)
TACCGAAGATCGCTTCAAAATCACACTTTTCGAAGGGACATTTTTGATGAAGACCATACTTTCTGCTGCCGCAATCCTCATATGCTCGTCCATGCCGATCTTTGCACAGGACCGGCCCCAAACCCCAATATCCGATCTCGGGAAATCGTTCTCGGACCTGGTGGCGGATGGATGGACAGCAACCGGGGCAGTGATCGCGATGGAATATCTGCTGATGGAAAAGGACGGCGCATATGCCGTCTGCACGCTCCAGATCGGCGGCGGCATGTCGCTATATCCAAAGCCGGAAACGACCAGCGTGGATTCGGCCTGCTACAAGGTGACGAATTAGGTCAGCGACCTCTGGGCTGATAAGCCGCTGGCCAGAGGCCCTCATAATCGTAGAGTTCGAATGGATACCACCGGAAATTCGTGCCCGTGAAACTGGCCGCGAAGTCCACGCCCACATAGCTCGGCGGGGTGAATGACGGATCGCTTCGGGCGGTCAGGCCATACATTTTGGCGATATCCCTGACGGACCTGGGGTCTCGATAACCCGTCCTGACCATGATGTCCTGAATCGACAGGTTTTTGATCAGCAGCCTTGCAACAGCCGCCTGCCGGATGGTGTTCCAGTCGTGATGGAAACCGCAGGCGGCCCTATCTTTCATCTGCCGCAGAATCTTATGGGCATCTCGGACCGTCAGATGCCTGTCATGTGCGACGTTCCCATTCTTGCGGATCACCGGGAACAGATAGTCCGATCTCTCTTCATGATCTGTGAAGGAACCGGCATAGCCGCGCAGTATTTTGTAGATCGACCGTGGTACTGGCAGCAGTCGGTCGAAGCTGTAGTCCCAATATATGCCGATGCGCGCATAGCGCCATGGGCGCTTACCAGCCATGCCCAATCTGTCAGGGTATACCTCGTGATCATCAGGCAAGGGTTCGAAGAAGTAGGTCAATTGCCACAGCCGTATCTGAACAACGAAGCCGATCGACCATCCGGTTGCCGCTATGAGCTTCAGAAGCAGACGGTCACGACGGCCTGAAAATTTGCGCGCATTGCAGGTCTCGGCAAGCGCCGCAATGGCAGATTCCTGCCTCGACAGCAGCGGATTTCTTCTGGAACTGGGAGCGGATCGACGCGCCATGGCGTGGGCAGTATGAAGCGGACAAAAAAGATAATGCGTTCAAAATCCGCCGAGGCGCCAGAATAGGCAAGTCGGTATATTTGTATTTATACCAACACCTTTGGCTTTTCCTTTTTTGCGAGTGCGTTACGAGGGTGCAGCTTTCGCGTGAGCGCGCTTCGTTATCGAAATATATCTACTGCCTGCGTAGAACGCATTTGAAATCAGCACCTTATGGGAATTTTCCCTTGAGCCAGGTGTATTTGCACGGATAGCATGGAGCGAATCACGATTAGAGGCCTTCTTTTGCGCACGAACAGAAACATGCACTTGGAGACGAAGTTCGCGCTTCAACGGGCTGGCAGCTCGTTCAACGAGATCGCCCGCGAACTGGGGATCTCGCACTCTACCGTGCTTGCCGTCAGCAATCGCCGGGCGGTCTCCGCGCGTGTGCAAGAGGCCATAGCTAGCAAGCTTGGCGTTTCACCAGCCAGCATCTGGCCGGAGCGCTACCCAAACGAAGAGGAGGGCCAGCCATGACGTAGCAAGCAACGCATAAAGTCATGGTCTGAAAAAGGCTGAGGCCTCGGGCTCCTACACCCAAGGCCTCGGACAATCGATCCAAACCGATTTCCTTATTCATCCCACGACAACACCGCGATGTCAACGAAAACGCGCACGGGTGACCGAGCGCGACCACCGGGCCTATGTCATCGGCCCAAAGGGATGAAAATCATGGAGTATATACAGAAAGCCTGCGACCAGCTCGCAGGGCATTGGGACTGTCAGGTGTCACGGATCGCGTCGGAAATTTCCAGCGCGGACATTCACCGCGACGCAGAACACCAGAACACCCTTGTCGCGATGGAAGCCTCGCTCTCGAACCTCAGCGTCAAACTGAAGGTCGAGGTCGCGCACAGGCGGCGCATGGAGGCACAGAACCGAAAGTTCCGCGATATGCTTTTCGGTCCATCGAGCGAGAAAACTGACAAGGACGACGGAAAGTCGGAGGAGCCTGATAGCGACGCCGAGATCCCAAAGCCAGTCAAGCCCAAGCCCAAAGCCGGCGGTGCAGCAGAAACTTCACCCGAGGCACCCAAAAAACGCGGCATGCTCGGCCGACAGAAGGTGGAGATTCCGGCACACCTGCCGCGCGAACCGCGTATCATCGAACCGGAGCAAGGAGCCACCTGCGGTTGCGGTTTCGATCTGCGCAAGGTCGGTGAACAGATCATTGAGCGGCTTACCTACGAACCTGCCAAGGTATATGTAATCGAAGAACACTACCCGAAATACTCCTGCCGCTGCTGTGGCAAGTTCGTGCAGGCAAGTGTGCCCAAGCAGGCCTTCGATTACACCAAATTCGATGACTCTCTCATCGCCGGGCTATTGGTCGGAAAGTTCGCGGATTTTCTGCCGAATTACCGGCAGGAGGAAATCCTTAAGCGCTCGGGTGTCAAGCTGCCCCGGTCAACGATGAGCCGTCTGAACACGCAAGCAGTGGACGCCCTGTTGCCGGTTTTTGATGCCTTGGAGGCAGACCTGAAATCGTCTTCGAAGCTTCTGATGGATGAAACCGTCATGCCGCAATTATTGCCCGGCAACGGACGGACCAAAACCGGCTATGCATGGGCGCTTTGCCGCGATGATCGTCGGTGGTGTGGCAACGCACCTCCCGGTGTCGTATTTAACTTCCGGCAATCGCGCAGCGGCGAACATGCGGAAGAAATCCTGCAAGGATATCACGGCATCCTACAGGTTGATGGATATGGCGGATACAACCGTCTGACGCGGGCGGATCGTGACGGTGGGCCGTTGACCTTGGCGTTCTGCTGGGCGCATGTGCGCCGGAAGTTTCTCGATGTCCATAAGACGACGAAATCCGTCAAAGCCATGGAGATCGTTACGTTGATCAACGAGATGTATCAGATAGAAGCGCGCCTGAAGGGCCGACCGGCTGAAGCCCGTCTTTCCGTGCGCCAGGTCGAAACCGCACCAAGGATTGTGCACCTGCGACAAACGCTTGAGGCCCTCTCCGGCCAGATCGCGATGAAGTCCACCCTCGGGGACGCCATCAAATACACGCTGAAGCTGTTCTACGGCCTCACCGTGTTTCTGACCGATGGCCGCGTCGAGATCGACAGCAATCCGGTCGAAAACACGATCCGGCCCATCGCCATGCTGCGGAAAAACGCTCTCTTCGCCGGGTCGCCGCTCGGCGGTCGCAACTGGGCTGTTATGGCCAGCCTGATGGCGACCTGCCGGATGAATGGCGTTGAACCCTATGCCTACCTGAACTGGGTGTTCGAGCAGATGGCCAACGGATTGCCCCGGTCGCAGTATGACACACTGCTGCCGTGGAACTGCCCGAAGGGACGCCACGGCATCGAATAGCCGCGAGGCGACAGTGACGAAGCCTCATGAACCTGCCTGGCTTGAGCCGGGCAGGCTATCGACGCTGCGCATTGCAGGATGGAGCAACCAACGTCCGTTTCGCAGCGACGTAGGCAGAAGGGCATAAAACGGACTTGCGGCGTTGTAGTATCGCGGCGGCGGCAATCTGGGTTAGCGGAAGTTCGTCGCGGGAGCGAATTCAGGGCGTATCCTTGGCACTAGCGGCCATTCGCGCCGTTGGGTCGCTCAGGATACTGGTTCCGCTGCTCTCCGGAATTCATCTAACGGGGGACACGAGGGTCACACTCTCTAACCGCACAGAGCCGATTTCAAAGCCTCGAATAGGTCACTAGCAGGGGATACAAAAGTGACCAAGCCCAAGGCCAGAAGCAAAAATAGCGCCATCCTGAAAAGAAGCTGATGCGTAACGATCACATAGCTGACCTTGAGGTTTACGTTCTGCCGATCTCGCCGGACCGATCTCAGGATATCCTTTGTAAGGTCCCCGAGTGGGCCCACGCTGGCCCCGGAGTTCACGATTTCCTTAACATCAACGCGGTGGTATGCGCGAACCGTCAACGCGCGAAAAGACGACACGAAGGCACCAATCCCGTAGGAGAGCCCCAAAATGAAAAGGATGAAGCCGAAGATCCTATACCACGTATCGAAGGTCATGATGCCTTTCAGGGCGTTGCTTTCAGTCAAGGAAACCAGAATGGGTAACAGTGCCAGCAATGCCGCAAGGTAGATTTGGCTTTTGGTTTCGGCGGCATTCTTACGCCCGGTTTCGACATCGCGTAGTCGTCGCGCTTCATCTAGGAACGTAGCGGTTGTGTCCCCCCATGACGCTGCCTTAATTTCCTCAAGCTCGCCTTCCATGGTTTCGTCTGGGGGCATTTTGCCAACGTGGGGCCATATGAAATCGAGAAACTTCACTTCGACATTGTCTCCATTGCGGTCACAATCGCGGCAGCAATCGGCAACCCCGTTCGATTTTCGATCCAAGCCCATTGACCGTTTGGATTGCACTCCAAGAACCAAAATATTCCCGAGGCATCCAATACAAGATCAATCGCGCCATAGCGAAGCTTCAATCGGCGGACAATTTCCACGCATTGCTTGGCTACTTTCTCGGGGAGTTCAATGACCTCGTGTTCAAGCTCAGTGACTGAGCTATGCCGCCAATCCGTTTTTGTCTTCTCAAACTTTTGGGAGTTGATTGAAACAGCAAATGTCCTTGCTTCCACAACGGTTACACGCAAATCAAATCGCTTGTCTAATCGTCGTTGGAAGATCACCGGGGCCACTCGAAGGTTCTTTGGATCGATCTCGTCGATAGAACGGATGGTGGTAGTGTAGATCACGCTTCCGGGGCCGCTAGGGTCTTCAAGCAAGGATTGCTTCATCGGTTTGGCGATGACATCGCCGTCAGCAAAAAGCCGCTCCACCGAATCCAATTCGTTCGTAATAACGGTTTCAGGCACCGAGAATCCAACCTCCTGCGCAAGCCGGAGTTGGCGGGGCTTATCTTCTGCAAAGATGACGTTGTTTGGGTGGTTGAACCACTTCTCACCGAGTTCCAGATACAGCGAACGCAGCAAGTAGCTCCATTCTTCTCGGATATAGGTAACTGAAGATTGCGATAAACCATTTTTATCTACTTCGGGTGGAAGTGGCCGACGAAAATAGGCCGCACGGACAGCCTCGAATTTGATCCGGGTATCACCGATGCGCAGAGTGGTTGCCTCGCCTAGGCGCTGCGTGAGAGACAACTGTGCGACGTCTTCGGTGTTGAGGCGGTGGAACGCTAGCCCCCGGTTGCGGAGTTCCCGAACGATGAAATCGGAGGTCAGGTCCCTTTTATTCGTGACTATCAAATAGGGGTGGGGGCTCGCCACTACAGAAAAAGCCCCGTCACCTCGGATGAGGTATCATCGTGTTCTAATTGCGCCTCGGTCTTCGTCGCCATTTCGAGACTTGCGCAAATACTCGCGTCATCTTGTTCAGGGCGAGCGTCGGTTTTGGTAACCAACTCCGCCATTGTGAGGGAGCTCACTTCGTCGTCGGCTTCTCGCTGAACGCAAGTCTTCGTAACCAATTCGGCGGCTTCCTTTGCGTGGTCGATCAGTGGGGTTTCAATACCATCATCATCCACAACCCACATTGCTGCTTTAGGGCAGTAATACCCTTGGATTTCGGGTGACGGCGTCCGCTCCGAGGCATATTGGGCAAGAAACGGAGTTGGCGTTGAGTGCTGGGTTTCAGTTTGCGTCATTGCCTTGCCTCTTGCTTAGGTTCAACGGCCCACCCCGTTGCTTTCTCACACCCCAAGATTATCCTTCGGGTGACACACGATCAAGCACACTCATTAGCTGAAACACCGAGGAAAAAATGGTGTGTAACGACCCCGGAAAGCTCCACTCAGCTAAAGATTCCGATAGGCGTTGGGTCTCCTGCGTTTCGTTTTGCGTGGGTCCCGATTCTGGACACTAGCCGTAGCATTCGCCTACCGCTTCCACGCGACTACAGGCCGCCGGGCACTTCCAGCCCCATCCCCCTTTTGGTTTCCCAAGCCTTTCTCGGAGGTCTTCCGGGGATGGGGTAGAGACATGCGAATGGGATGGGTGCTCAATGGCTGGCTACGCGGCGCCTAGCCAAACGTCGCTTCGCTCGCTTCGGAAGTACTGTCCGGTGAGAATTGCTGCGCAGCGCACAAACGGTCAGTCTGTAGAGTGCCGCAGGGCGGCGCGGCGCACTCTAAAATGGCGGCAAAGCGCCGAAGAGGTTGCATTGTGGTGCTTCATCTTGGCGCGTAGCGCCAAGATAGGGCTGTGGCCAGCTAAAGAATAGGTAGGTCAGGCGGGGTCAGTTGCAACGCTTACGCGCAGCCGGCGGCGCTGAATGCCGATATCACGGTGGCCGGTTATCCGCTAAGCGGGATCCTGTCCGGGCTGAACATCACCCGGGGTGCGGTCAGCAGTCTGAAAGGCGTGGGCGGGGATGCGATCAGCATGCAGATCTCGGCCCCGGTGCAGCCGGGAAATTCCGGCGGGCCGGCTGTCGATGGCGAAGGGCGGGTTGTCGGCGTGGTGGTTTCCAAGCTCAACGCCACGCAGATCGCACAGACCACCGGGGATATCCCGCAGAACGTGAACTTCGCCATCCGCGGCGAAATGGCCAGGCTGTTCATGTTTCAGAACGGGGTCGAGCCCGTCATCGCCGAGGAGGGGGCGCCGGCGCTCGATCCGGTGACACTGGGCAAGAAGCTGGAAGCGGTCACCAGGCTTGTCGAATGCTACCGGGGCGCGATCTAGGATCGGCCCGCCTTCCCGGTGACGCGCGCCATGTGGCGCCTGCCCCTGATGGATCAACGATGCGTGCATATGTCGCGCATATGGCAGGCATATGGGAAGGGACAGGATTGATTGCGGCTGACCAATCGAGCAAGCTGCAAGCGCGGCCCTGCAAGGGCCGGACCAGGGCGGGAGGCTCGATATGCTGGGCGGATTCAAGGATCATCTCGACGAGCAGCTGGAGGCGCTGCGCCAGCAGGGGCTCTACAAGCGCGAACGCGAGCTGCTCTCCGCACAAAGCCCGGCCATTCGGGTCGCGCAGGGCGAGGTCATCAATTTCTGCGCCAATAACTATCTCGGACTGGCCGATGATGCGGATCTGATCGAGGCGGCGCGGGCAAGCCTGAGCCGGGACGGCTATGGCATGGCTTCGGTACGTTTCATCTGCGGCACGTCCCGCCGGCACCGGGCACTTGAGGAGCGGCTGGCCGGGTTTCTGGGCATGGACGATGCCATTCTCTATTCCTCATGCTTCGATGCCAATGGGGGGCTGTTCGAGACGCTGCTCGGGCCCGAGGATGCGGTGATCTCGGATGCGCTCAACCATGCCTCGATCATCGACGGGGTGCGTCTGTGCAAGGCGAAGCGCTATCGCTACGACAATAACGATCTTGCCGATCTGGAGGTCCGGCTGAAGGCGGCGCGGGCAGAGGGTGCGCGTTTCACGCTGATCGCGACCGACGGGGTCTTTTCCATGGACGGGGTGATCGCCAATCTGCCCGGCATCTGCGATCTGGCCGAGCAATACGGCGCCATGGTCATGGTGGACGATTCCCACGCCACCGGCTTCATGGGCGCCCATGGCCGCGGCACCCATGAATATCACCGGGTCATGGACCGGATCGACATTATCACCACCACCTTCGGCAAGGCACTGGGCGGGGCCTCGGGCGGGGTGACGGCGGCGCGCGGGCCGATTGTCGAATGGCTGCGCCAGCGCTCGCGGCCCTATCTCTTTTCCAATGCGGTGCCGCCGGCGATTGTCGCGGCGACGCTTACCGCCATCGACAAGGCCGAGGCGGGGGACGATCTGCGCGCGCGCCTGTGGCGTAATGTTGCGCGGTTCCGCGTGGGGATGAACGCGGCCGGATTCGAACTGGCCGGGGCCGATCACGCCATCATTCCGGTGATGTTGGGCGATGCCCGGCTGGCCTCCGAATTTGCCGACCGGCTGCTGGCGGAAGGCATCTATGTCATCGGCTTTTCCTATCCGGTGGTCCCGATGGGGCGGGCGCGCATCCGCACCCAGATCAGCGCGGCGCATACCCCTGAACAGATTGACGCAGCCATCGCGGCCTTCACGCGCATCGGCCGTGATCTGGGCGTTATCGGAGACCGATCATGAAGGCGCTGTCCAAACTCGAACCCCGCAAGGGCATCTGGCAGAGCGCGGTCGATATCCCTTCGGTTGGGCCAAATGATGTGCTTATCAAGATCCGCCGCAGCGCGATCTGCGGCACCGACATGCATATCTATAACTGGGACGACTGGGCGGCGGCGACCATTCCGGTGCCGATGGTGGTCGGGCACGAATATTCGGGCGAGATCGTCGAGATCGGATCGGAAGTCACCGGCTTCAAGGTCGGCGACCGGGTGTCCGGCGAGGGGCATATCACCTGCGGTCATTGCCGCAACTGCCGGGCCGGCAAGCGCCATCTGTGCCGCAATACGCTGGGGGTCGGGGTCAACCGGCCGGGCTCCTTCGCCGAATATCTCAGCCTGCCGGCCTTCAATGTCTTCAAGCTGCCCGACGATATTTCCGACGATCTGGCGGCGATTTTCGACCCGCTCGGCAACGCTGTTCATACCGCGCTTTCCTTCGATGTCACCGGCGAGGATGTGCTGATCACCGGCGCCGGCCCGATCGGGATCATGGCGGCGGCCATCGTGCGCCAGATCGGGGCGCGTCATGTCGTGGTCACTGATGTCAACGAATACCGGCTGGCGCTGGCGGCGAAGATGGGGGCGACACGCATTGTCAATGTCGCGAAGGAACCCTTGCGTGATGTCATGGCTGATATCGGCATGAGCGAGGGCTTCGATGTGGTGCTGGAAATGTCGGGGGCGAGCGCGGCAATCGATTCCACGCTCGATGTCATCAACAATGGCGGCAAGATCGCCATGCTGGGCATTCCGCCGGCACCGATGATGCTCGACTGGAACCCGATCATCTTCAAGGGGCTGACCATCAAGGGCATCTATGGGCGCGAGATGTTCGAGACTTGGTACAAAATGGCCAGCCTGATCCAGTCGGGGCTCGATATCGCCCCGGTCATCACCCATCACTTCGCCATCGACGATTTCCAGGAAGGGTTCGACGCGATGGCCTCGGGCCTGTCGGGCAAGGTCGTTCTGAACTGGGACTGAGCCCGCTGCCAGACGAAAGGCCCCCCGCATGCGCCGGGGGCCTTTTGCATTTCGGGTTGTACCTCAGCCCGGCAGCTGATCGAGCGGCAGCTTGCGCGGATAGGGATCGCCGGGCTTGTAGGAGCCAGCGGCCGTAAACAGCACGTCGGTTGAGGAATTCAGCGCGGTTTCCGCCGAATCCTGGACGACGCCGATAATGAAGCCGATGGAGACCACCTGCATGGCCGTCGCATTGTCGATGCCGAACATGCTGGTCGCCATCGGGATCAGCAGAAGCGAGCCGCCCGCAACGCCCGAAGCCCCGGCCGCAGCGACGGCGGTCACCACGCTGAGCAGCAGAGCCGAGAGGAAATCGACCTCGATCCACAGCGTATGGACCGCGGCCAGCGTCATGACGGTGATGGTGATCGCGGCGCCCGCCATATTGACCGTCGCCCCGACCGGGATGGTGACCGCATAGGTTTCCTCGTCAAGGTTCATGCGCCGGCACAGTTCGAGATTGATCGGGATATTGGCGGCCGATGAACGGGTGAAGAAGGCGGTTATCCCGGATTCGCGCAGGCAGGTAAAAACCAGCGGATAGGGGTTCTGGCGCAGACGCGAGAAGACGATCAGCGGATTGATCACCAGCGCCATGAACAGCATGCAGCCGACCAGCAGGATCAGTAGATTGGCATAGCCGACCAGGGTTCCAAAGCCGGTCGCGGCAATGGTCGAGGCAACGATGCCGAAAATCCCGATAGGGGCGAGGCGGATGACCGCCTTGACGATGCTGGTGATGGCGGCTTCCAGATCCGACATCAGCTGTCTGGTGCCATCGCTGGCGTGGCGGAAGGCGAGGCCAAGGGCAATCGCCCAGGCGAGGATGCCGATGTAATTGGCCTCTGCAATCGCCCGGACCGGATTGTCCACGATCTTGAGCAGGATGTTCTTGACCACCTCTGCCAAGCCCTCGGGCGCGGTCAGGACTTCGGGGGTTCCGGTCAGATGGAGCGTGACCGGGAACATGAAGCTGGCCACGACCGCCAGCAGCGCCGCCATGAAAGTGCCGACGGCATAAAGCACCACGACCGGCCCCATCCGGGCCTGGCTGCCCTTCTTGTGATTCGTGATTGCGGCGCAGACCAGGATCATCACCAGAACCGGCGCGACCGCCTTCAGTGCGCCGACAAAGAAATTGCCAAGCAGCCCGACGGTGCTTGCCGCACCGGGCCAGATCGCCGCAAGGATGGTGCCGGCAATCAGTCCGATGACGATCTGTGTGACCAAACTGCCCCTTAAAATGAAGTTCATCGGTAATATCCTGTCTGATTGGCGCCTGAGCGCGAGATGCAGCACGGTTTGCGCGGCGCGGTGAAGATAAGGCAGTGTAGCGAGGCGGGCGATGCTTCGGAAGTGGCCAGCAATCTTATGAGCCTGCCCGGAATGCCGCCTGAAAAGAACAGGCCTGACTGCCGGCACCGCCCGGGTTGGCGGACAGTTGCGGCGTGGGCACGCAGGCTTTGAATCTTCGCTGCCATGCTCGGCAATCAGGCTTTCCCCTTGCGGCGATCACGGCACGACACCAAATTGCTCATCACTCCGGCGTGTATTGTCGGGCCAGCAGGAGACGGTGCATGAAGACGCTCGGATTTTTATCCTTTGGACATTGGTCGTCTGACCCCGGATCGCAGGTTCGCAATGCCGCTGACGTTCTGGCCCAGTCCATTGAACTCGCGGTCGAGGCCGAGCGGATCGGGCTCGACGGTGCCTATTTCCGGGTGCATCACTTCGCGCAGCAACTGGCCTCGCCCTTCCCGCTGCTGGCGGCGGTTGGAGCCCGGACCTCGAAGATCGAGATTGGCACCGGCGTCATCGACATGCGCTATGAAAACCCGTTCTACATGATCGAGGATGCCGGCGCGGCCGATCTGATCTCGGGTGGCCGTTTGCAGCTTGGCATCAGCCGGGGCTCGCCCGAGCAGGTTATCGATGGCTGGCGCCATTTCGGCTATTCGCCGCCCGATGGCACGGATCACGCCACCATGGCCCGCCAGCATGCCGAGATTTTCCTGCGCCTTCTGGATGGCGAGGGTTTTGCCCAGCCCAATCCTCAGCCGATGTTCCCCAATCCGCCCGGTCTTCTGCGCCTTGAGCCGCATTCCGAAGGGTTGAAGGACCGGATCTGGTGGGGGGCGGCGTCGGATGCGACGGCAGTCTGGGCGGCGCATATGGGGATGAACCTGCAAAGTTCGACCCTGAAGACCGACGAGACCGGTGAGCCTTTCCATATCCAGCAGGCTCGGCAGATCCGCGCCTATCGGGACGCCTGGACAGAGGCCGGTCACGCCCGAACGCCCCGGGTTTCGGTCAGCCGCTCGATCTTCGCGCTGATGACGGATGAGGATCGGATGTATTTCGGACAGGGCGGCAAGGAAGCCGATCAGATCGGCATTATTGACCAGACCCGCGCGATCTTCGGGCGCGGCTATGCCGACACGCCCGACCGGCTGATCGAACAGCTGCGCGAGGATGAAGCGATTGCCGAGGCCGACACCCTGCTGCTGACCGTGCCGAACATGCTGGGCGTGGCATATAACGTCCATGTGCTCGACGCCATTTTGCGCCATGTCGCGCCGGCCCTCGGTTGGCGCTGAGGGTTCAGCGGTCGGGCAGCGGGATGTATTCGTCGCGGTCGTCCAAAGGCAGGTCGAACTGGCCCTGACCCCAGTCGGCCGCGCGCCATTCCTCGCGGGCGGCGGCGATCTTTTCGCGGCTTGAGGCGACGAAGTTCCACCAGACATAGCGCGGCCCGTTCAGGGTCGCGCCGCCAAGCGCCATCAGCCGGGCACCCATTGGGCCTGCGGCAACGGTGATCGCATCGCCCGGACGGAAGACCATCATTCGCCCGGCCTCGAATAGCTCGCCGGCAATGGTGACCGAGCCCTCGGTGATATAGAGCCCGCGATCCTCGTGGTCGTCCGGCAACGGAAAGCGCGCGCCCGCCGCCAGCACCACATCGAGATAAAAGGTCTCCGAATACAGCGTCGCCGGCGCGGTCTCGCCGTAAGCGCTGCCGAGGATCAGCCGGGCCTTCACGCCCCCGGCCTCGATCTCGGGCAGGGTCTCGCGGCCGTGATGCTCGAATGTCGGCGCAATATCCTCGCGATCTTCGGGCAGGGCGATCCATGTCTGGATGCCATAAAGGCTGTGCGGACCCGAGCGGCCAGCGGCGGAGGTGCGCTCGGAATGGGTGACGCCTTTGCCCGCCACCATCCAGTTCAGCTCGCCGGGCCGGATGATCTGATCGGAGCCGATGCTGTCGCGGTGATGAAAATCTCCGCGATACAGATAGGTGACGGTGCCGAGCCCGATATGGGGGTGGGGGCGCACATCGATGCCTTGCCCGGTCAGGAATTCTGCCGGGCCAGCCTGATCGAAGAAGATGAAGGGGCCGACCATCTGGCGCCTGGGGGCGGGCAGGGCGCGGCGCACCTCGAAACCGCCCAGATCGCGGGCGCGGGGGATGATGACCGTTTCAACGGCGTCGAGACCGATCTCGTCGGGGTTTCCGGGGCTCAGGGCGGGGTTCCAGCTCATGAGGTCATGTTGCGCCCGCATGCACGATTCGCCAAGCCTGTAAAAAGGCGCCCGTGCCCGGATGCGTGGCAAGAGAGATTGCAGCTTGCTTGCCGACAGTGCAGGATGCACGACGCCCAGACATATCGGATATTTCCATGCTGCCCATTCTTGCTCACCTGACGATTGTTCTTCTCTGTCTTTTCCATATTCTGATGCGCCGCCACCGGGCACCGGTCTCGCGCCTCGCCTGGATCTGCGTGGTGCTGGCGGTGCCATATCTGGGCGCGCTTGCCTATCTGCTGCTGGGCAGCACCAATATTGGCCGAAGCCGGGTTGCGCGGCTCAAGGCGGCCTTTGCCAGGCTGACGCGCCCGGACGCCGCACCGGGCTGGGATGCGCCCGAAAACGCGGCGGATCTGCCGGAGCTGTATGAGCCGCTCTTCCGGGTCGGAAAATCGATCAACGGCTACCCGGCAATTGGCGGAAACCGGGCACGGCTGATGGAGAATTCCGAGGCCGCGATCAATCAGATGGTCGCCGATATCGACGCGGCCGAGCACCATGTCCACACGCTGTTCTATATCTGGCTGGACGATCACAGCGGCCGCAAAGTGGCCGAGGCGCTCAAGCGGGCGGTCGCCCGCGGTGTGACCTGCCGGTCGATGGCCGATGCGCTCGGCTCGCGCGAGATGATCCGCAGCGAGACCTGGGCCTTGATGAAGGAGGCCGGGGTGTCGCTGGGGGTGTCGCTGGCGATCGGAAATCCCTTGCTGCGCATCTTCAACGGCCGGATCGACCTGCGCAATCACCGCAAAATTATCGTCATCGACAATCACATCACCTATTGCGGCAGCCAGAACTGCGCCGATGCCGCTTTCCTGCCCAAGGCGAAATTTGCCCCCTGGGTCGATGCGATGATGCGCTTCGAGGGGCCGATCACGCGCGAGAACCAACATCTTTTCGCCAGTGACTGGATGGAATGCATGGGCGAGGATCTGTCCGATCTTCTGCGTGCGCCACTGCGTCCTGCCGCGCCTGGCTTTACCGCACAAGTCATCGGAACCGGGCCGACCGCGCGGTTTTCGGCCATGCCCGAGATGTTCGAAAGCCTGATCTATGCCGCCCGGCGCGAGCTGTTCATCACCACCCCCTATTATGTGCCCAATGGGGCCATTCAGGCCGCGCTTTGCGCCGCCGCGAACCGGGGCGTCGATACCACGGTGATCTTCCCGGCCCGCAACGACAATTTCGCGGTCGGGGCGGCCTCGCGCAGCAATTACGAGGATCTGCTGGAAGCCGGGGTGAAGATCTTCGAATTCCAGCCCGGGCTGCTGCATACGAAATCGCTGACCATGGATGGCCAGATCACCCTGATCGGCTCGGCCAATATGGACCGGCGCAGCTTCGATCTGAATTTCGAAAACAATATCCTGCTCAGCGATCCCGACATGACCGCTGTGATGCGGGCGCGGCAGGCCGATTATCAGGCGCAAAGCCATGAGATCGTCATGAACGAGGTCGATGCCTGGCCCATCCATAAGCGGATCGTCAACAATACGCTGGCCATCCTCGATCCGATCCTGTGACGCAGAGGCGGCGATTTCAGAATCGGCAGCCTGGCGGATGTCCGGTTCCGGTCAGAACAGCTCGACATGGGGCTCGCCGCCCTGAGGGTTCTCGCCATGGGTCAGAACCTCCCGAACCTGCTTCAGATTCAGCTCGCTCAGAGTTTCCTGCCAGTTGTGCAGAGTGAAATCGGGGGCCTGCTGCGATGTCAGCGCCAGTGCAATGGACAGATCGGACAGGACCTGGGTCAGGCGGTCCAGGGATTGCAGAATGATCAGATCGAAGGGTGGGGCGTTTTCTGTCGCTGCCCGCGGCGCGGTCAGTTCGGCCAGATGCAGCTGCAACTGGTGGGCATCGTAATTGATCGCGTTCAGCAGACCCGCAGTATTTTGCAGGAATTCCCTGAGCTCAAGCTGATCGGTGAGCGCACTCACAGCCGGCCGATCACCGCTTCGAGGCAGGATTTCAGATCCATGGTCTCGAAGGGTTTTGTGATGAAATTGTTCATTCCCAATTCCTTGCCGCGGTTGACGATTTCCCTGTTGGCCCGGCCGGTGATCAGAATGAAGCCGATATTGCGGGTTGCCTCGCCCGCCCGCAGCAGGCTCAGCAGCTGGATCCCGTTCATGCCGGGCATGTAGAAATCGGACAGGACCAGATGGGCGGGCTGGCGTGCCAGCAGATCAAGCGCTTCGGTGCCGCTGCTGGCGGGGCAGATATTGGTGATTCTCAGCTCCTCCAGCGCCTGCATGATGCGGATGCGGCTGGTCGACATATCATCGACGACAAGAACATGGATCTGATCCCTGATGCTCATCCTGCTTGTCCTTTCTGGATCAGGATGGCCGCTGATAGGCGGTGATGCCGCTGGGTTGCAGCAGGTGATGAAGATCGGCCGGCACGCGTTCGGCATGGCCAATCAGCAGCCAGCCGCCGGGATGCAGGGCGGCGGCGAACTTGCCCCAGAGCCGGCGCTGATCCTGGATGCTGAAATAGATCGCCACATTGCGGCAGAAGATGACGTGAAAGCGTTGATGGATCGACCAGTGCGCATTGAGATTGAGTTGCTGAAACTCCACCAGCGACGCGACTTTCGGATCGAGCCGCCATTTGCCGTTCGCCGCCGTGCCCGGATCGGTCACCGGCAGGAAGTGCCGGGTGATCTGATCGGGATCGAGCCCGTTCAGGTCCTGATCGCGGTAAATGGCGGCGCGCGCGGTGTCGAGGATGGCCAGATCGATATCAGAGGCCAGGATCGCGCAGTTGCGTTGAAGCAGGGGGTGGTGATCTGCGATGCTTATTGCAGCGGAATAGGGTTCCTGACCGCTGCTGCATCCGGCCGACCAGATCTGCACCGGCTCCTGCAGATTGTGGAGCGATGGCAGGATGGTGTCGTTGAGCAAGGTGAAATGTGCGCTTTCCCGAAAGAAGCTGGTCACATTCGTGGTCAGCAGAGAAATGAGCAGCGCCTGTTCGTCATGTCCGCCAGAGGTATTGATCAGTTCGAGATAGTCGCTGAGCGATCGCAGTTGCAGGCTGGCCAGCCGTCTTTGCAGGCGGGCGCGGATCAGGTTGCGCTTATCCGCCCCGACCACGATCCCCGAAGTCCGATGGACCAGCTTGCGCAGATGATCGAATTCCTGATCGGTCATCAGCCATTCACCCGATATGATGCCCTTGCGGTTCATGCCGCATCCTGCGGTGCGCCGGGAAGGACGGCTTTAAGATCGAGAACCCGAAGCAGTGCCGGGTCCGCGCAGACCAGCGCCGAAATGTAATGCGCGGCCGGATCTCCCCCCAGATCGGGGGGCGGCAGCAGGGCGGAGGGCGGCACGCTGAGGATATCGGATACCTTGAGCTACTCCCCAACTCTTGGACAGATTCCGGGGTAATTTAAGCTACTGCCTGCGCCTGCTGATCGGTTTCGATGCTGTTGAAGTAGACCACGGCAGGCGGCTGGCCGCCATGGGCAGT
>JBKEBH010000192.1:0-7194 GCA_047973065.1 Paracoccus sp. (in: a-proteobacteria)
CGCAAAGCCCGCGGCGGGATTGTCGGCGCCCCGGATCAGATGCTCGGCCCCGGTGAGGGTCCGCGGATCGGGCGGGGCCGGGCGAAAGCGCGGGGCGCGCAGCAGCAGGAACAGCGAGCCCATGCCGACCATCAGGCTGATCAGCAGACCCGAGCGCAGCGCGCGCGGCGCGTTGGCATCGGCCGCGAACTGCCACCAGAGCTCATGGCCATAGGGCGTGCTTTTATGGGCGAAGAACAGCACGAAGCCGGTGCTGAAGACCGCTGCCAGAAGCAGCAGCGCCCAGCCCGGCGTCAGCGCGGAATGGGTCAGCAGCGAACGACGACGGAAGGCACACCGGAACGGCCAGAGGATAGCAATCCCGATCAGCAGGGTGATCGCCTGTTCGGTCTCGCTGCCCTGAAGCAGCACAACGAGCGCGCCGGTCAACATGACGCCAACCGTCAGCCACAGCGCTCCGAAACTACGCCGCACCAGCCCGAAGGACAGCACGATCAGCATGGCGCCAAGCGCGCTGCTAAGCAGCGTCGAGCCTTCGATGAAAGCCAGCGGAAAGAAATTCTCGGCGGTTTCGGCGGCAATGGTGATCGGCGGCAGCAGCGCCGAAAGCGACATCCACAGGCCCGAGCCGAAGACCATGACCGCCAGCAGCAGCGGCGCCGCCGGCTCCAGCGCATGAAAGGCCGGGGCGGTGACCGAAAACACCCGGCCCAACCCGGCCAAGCGCCACTCGCTGCCCAGCATGCGCCAAGCCTCGAACAGTGACAGCAGGATCATCGCCAGCAGGAAGGGGACCAGGTAATAGATCAGCCGATAAAGCAGCAGCGCCGCCGCGATCTTGTCGATGCCGAGCGAGGCCGGCAGGGCGGCGATGATGACTGTTTCAAAGACGCCGATCCCGCCGGGGACATGGCTGAGAATGCCCAGCATCGTTACCGCGGCAAAAATCGCCAGAAAGGTCAGGAAATCCGGCCCGCCCGCCGGCAGCAGCAGATAAAGCATCAGTGCGGCAAAGGCGATATCGCCAAGGCTGATCAACAGCTGCACAACCAGAATGCCGGGTTTGGGCGCATTCAGGGTAAAGCGCCCGATCCTCAGCGCGCGCTGCGACACCGAGGCCCAGATCAGCGGCACCATGATCGCCAGCATCGCAGCGATCACCAGCAGGCGCAGGCCGGGCGGGCTCAGCGGCAGGACCGAGGCCAGCGCCGCCGGATGGGCCGCCATCGCCCCCAGCCCGATCAACGTAGCCGCGACCCCGAAAGCCAGCGCGGTGAAAGTCGAAGTCGCCGCGATGTCATGACCGTCCAGCCCCAGCCCCGCATAGAGCCGCCAGCGCACCGCACCGCCCGAAACTGCGGTCAGCCCTATCGTGTTGCCGAAGGAATAGGCCAGATATCCGCCGCTGAGCGATACCGGCAGAGGCAGAGGCTTGCCGATATGATGCAGCGCCAACCAGTCATAGAAGGCTAGGCAGAGATACCCGGCAAAGGTCGCCGCCAGCGCCGCCACGATGGTGGCCGGCGGGGTCGCCCGAACTTGTGCGGCGACGGCCCGGATATCGACCGGGGCCAGCAGGTGATATAGCGCAAAGATCCCCAGGCCGAACAACAGCAGCGCCAGCAGGATAGGGCAGCATGACGCGCAGCCGTGCGACAGCCACCCGAGACGGGGAAGCGTCAGCCTTTTCGGATGAGAGGTCGATCACTCGGAACCCTTGGGTACTTCATTGCGGCTTGCGGCGTGATTTGTGGATCTCTCACCAAATACCCTCTGCAAAGCAAGCTGATTTTACGATCAAATTTACCGACGCAGCGTTGGAAGCCCGGCACATGCCATGTCTGCTGCCGATCAGGACCGATGAAATCCGGCGCGGGCTGCCTTTTCAGCAGGTTCGCACCGTCAGCGGGCAAAATTGGCTGGTATTTGGTTCAAGTTTTCCAGCAATTCTTCTTGTAGCAGCAGGGCATCAGGTGTAGTTTTGCCTATATATATCAGTCAAAACTACAATGTCTCAGCAAGACGATCTGTCCCGACGCATCACTTCGGACCGTAGCGACCTTCCCCGGGCACTAGGGCAGATCGCCGATTATCTGCTGACGCACCCGCAGGAATTCATCAGCCGACCAATGCGCAATCTGTGCAGGCAGATCGGGGTCAGCGAACCGACGCTGATCCGCTTTGCCCGCCATTACGGCTATCAGGGCCTGCCCGATCTGCGCATTGCACTGGCAATGTCGCTGAGCGCCGGTGGCGGGGCGGGACCGGCGGCAGAGCCCCGCCTGGCCGACAAGGAAGTCGTCAACCGCGCGGCAAAGCGGGCGATTGCCGAATGTGCGCTGACGCTACTGGGCGATGACCGGGCGATCTTGCTCGATTCGGGATCGACGCTGCGGATCTTCGCGCAGCTGCTGAGCCGCGCCCCGGCGATGACGATCATGGCCACGGGGTTGAACACCATCCACGCGCTGGAGGCGGCAGAACAGCATTGCCTGATGATGCCGGGCGGCACACTGCGCCGCGGCTCGATGTCCTTTGCCGGGCGCCTGGCCGAGGAGACGCTTGCCGCAATGCGCTTCGATACGGTCTATATCGGTGCCGACAACGTCGATCCCAGTTCCGGGCTTTCCACCTTCGCCGAAGAAGAGGCTCATCTGAACCGCGCGATGATCCGCGCGGCCCGGCGCGTCGTGGTGCTGGCCGATGCCAGCAAGTTCCGCGCCGCCGCCCTGTATCCGATCTGCGATCTGGCAGCGGTCGATATTCTCATCTGCGACAGCGCCCTGCCCGACGATACCGCCAAGGCCATCCGCGCCGCCGGCACGAAGCTGATGCTGGCCGCCCCCTCCCCCCAGCTGCAAGGACAAAGCCGATGAACATCGTCAAGGATATCGTGACACGCAACCGTGCCGGGGTGCCGCTGGCGCTGGCTTCAGTCTGCTCAGCCCAGCCCGATGTGCTTTCGGCCGCACTGTTGCTGGCGCAGGGCACAGGCCGGGCGATCCTGATCGAGGCGACCAGCAATCAGGTCAACCAGTTCGGCGGCTATACCGGCATGGTGCCAAAGGATTTCATCGCCTATGTCAGGGAACTGGCACAGCGCCTTGGCGTCGATCCCGGGCTGATCGTCTTCGGCGGCGATCATCTTGGCCCGCAGGTCTGGCGCAGCGAACCCGCCGATGCCGCCATGGCCAAGGCCGCCGATCTGATGCGTGCCTATGTCGAGGCCGGCTTCACCAAGATCCATCTCGACTGTTCGGAAGGCTGCGCCGGCGAGGCAGCCCAGGTCGATGACGATCTGAGCGCAGCGCGCGCCGCCATGCTGGCCAAAGTCTGCGAGGATCACGCCCCCGACCCCGCAGCCCTCTGTTATGTCGTCGGCACCGAAGTGCCCCCGCCCGGCGGCGCCCGGATCGAGGATGGCGATCATGGCATCGCCCCGACCGATCCGGCCCGCGCACGCCATACCATCGCCTGCCACCGGGCGGCCTTTGCGAAGCTGGGTCTCGATGCGGCATGGGACCGGGTGATCGGCCTGGTCGTTCAGCCCGGGCTGGAATTTGCACCGACCCATATCGACCGCTTCGACATGAGCACACCCGATCTGTTGTCGGCAGCGCTCGACGGCGCGGCCGGCCTCGCCTTCGAAGCTCACTCGACCGATTATCAATATGACGCGGTCTTTCCCGAACTCGCCCGCCGGCATTTCGCCGTGCTCAAGGTCGGGCCCGCCCTGACCTGTGCCTACCGTCAGGCGCTCTATGCGCTCGATCAGCTGTCTGCCTGGCTGGACCCGGCACGGGGCGGGCGCGGGCTGGCCCGGGTGATGGAGGATCTGATGCAGCAAGATCCCGGCTATTGGCAGAAGCATTACGAGGGCGACGCGGCCCAGCTGCATCTGCAACGCCATTTCGGCTATGCCGACCGTATCCGCTATTACTGGCCACAGCCAAAGGCCCGGGCGGAAATCGCGGATCTCATGGCCGCGCTCGATCGTCCGGCGCCTGCCCCCTTGCGCGCCCAGTTCTTCGCACCCAAGGTGGTGGCGCGTGCGCAGATGCTGGAAGATCGCGGCATCGCCTGGGCGCAGGCCCTAGTCTGGGCGCAAATCCAGATGGCGCTTGAGCCCTATCTTTTCTGAAGATCCGCAGCATCAGATCCGGGTTTGCGGCGCTTTGGAGGCCGAACAGCCTTTGACTCTGCCCGGCTCAAACGCTAGGGTAGCGGATCGGCTGTTTTGGATGCACGCGAAAACAAGGGTTTCGCCACGCAGGATCGGGCCGAACACCCGGCCCGAGGGCCCAGACAGGCAGAATAATACATGACACAGAACGAAATTGCCGCGCCGCTGGCCGCAGCATTGACTGATCGCGGCTATGAAACGCTGACCTCGGTTCAGCAGGCCATGCTGAACCCCGAAGCCCAAGGGCGCGATCTGCTGGTTTCCGCCCAGACCGGCTCGGGCAAGACCGTGGCTTTCGGCATCGCCGCCGCGCCCGACCTGCTGATCGACGGCAGCACCCTGCCCGATGACGGCCGCCCGCCGATGGCGCTGGCGATTGCGCCGACGCGCGAGCTGGCGCTTCAGGTCGCAGCCGAGCTCAGCTGGCTCTACGCCAATGCCGGCCCCCGGATCGCGACCTGTGTCGGCGGCATGGACTACCGGACCGAACGCCGGGCCCTGGCGCGCGGTGCCCAGATCGTCGTTGGCACGCCCGGGCGTCTGCGCGATCATATCGAACGCGGCGGGCTGGACCTTTCCGCGCTGCGGGTCGCGGTGCTGGATGAGGCAGACGAGATGCTCGATCTCGGCTTTCGTGAGGATCTGGAGTTCATCCTCGGCGCCGCGCCGGAGGATCGTCGCACATTGATGTTTTCGGCCACGGTGCCGCCGGCAATCGAAAAACTCGCCCGCGACTTCCAGCGCGACGGCATGCGCATTTCCGCCATGGGCGAGGCCCGCCAGCACGGCGACATCACCTATCGCGCACTGTCGGTCGCCGTGCGCGACCGCGAGAACGCGATCTTCAACCTCCTGCGCTTTTATGAGGCGCGCACCGCTCTCATCTTCTGCAAGACCCGGGCCAATGTGAACCATCTGCTGGCCCGGATGGGCAATCGCGGCTTCCGCGCCGTGGCCCTGTCGGGGGAGCTGTCGCAGCAGGAACGCACCCATGCCCTTCAGGCCCTGCGCGACGGCCGGGCCCAGGTCTGTATCGCGACCGATGTCGCGGCGCGCGGCATTGATCTGCCGGGGCTGGAGCTGGTCATCCACGCCGATCTGCCGACCAATTATGAAACCCTGCTGCACCGGTCGGGCCGGACCGGCCGGGCCGGCGCCAAAGGCGTATCGGCGCTGATCGTCGCCCCTTCGGAATACAAGAAAGCGCAGCGCCTGTTGCAGGGTGCCAAGGTCACCGCCGAATGGGGCAAGGCACCTTCGGCCGAGGAGGTTTCGGCCCGCGACGATATGCGCATGCTGGAACACCCGGCCCTGACCACGCCGCTGGAGGATATGAGCGTCGCGCAAAAGCTGCTCGATCAGGTCGGGGCCGAACAGATTGCCGCCGCCTTCGTCCAACTGTGGCGCGAAGGCCGCCCGACGCCTGAGGAACTGATCGACCTGGCCACGCCTTCGGAATCTGCGCCGCGGGCGCCGCGCGAATTTGGCGATTCGGTCTGGTTCACCCTGAGCGTCGGCCATACCGGCCGGGCCGAGGCGCGTTGGCTGCTGCCCAAGATCTGCGAGGCCGGCGGCATTACCCGCGATGCGATCGGCGCGATCCGGGTGCGCGAGCATGAAACCTATGTCCAGATCGCCACTGCCGATGCCCCGCGCTTTGGCGAAGCCCTTGAGATCGAGCCCGAGTTGATGATGATGCGCCTGAAGGGCGAGCCGCCATTCGAGCGCAAGTCCGAGCGTCCCGCCTCTGATCGCAATTCCGCACCGCGCGGGCCAAAAAAGCCGCGCGGCGAAGGCGTCCCGAAGCCGGCTGCCCGGCCCAGAGCGGAGCCCAAGGCCGAGTACCGCCCCAAACCGCGCCCGGCGAAGGAAGCACGCGCGCCTCAGGCGAACGGCTGGTCTCCGGTCGATGCCGGCGAGCCTGCGCCGGCGGCCAAGCCGAAGGCCAAGGCTCGCTGGACCTCTGAACAGAAGGCGGCCAAGGGCAAGAAACCTGGCGCGCCCGCCCATGAGGGCAAGCCGGCCTTCAGCCGCAGCAAGGATCGGGCAGAAGCCAGGGCCAAGCCGAAAGCCAAGCATGCTGCGCCCCGGCGCGGACCCGGTGGCAACACCCCGCCGCGCCGCCCCAAGGGTGCAAAATAGGGCGCGCCAAAGCCCGCGGGCGGCTCGGGCACATGTCCCGTACGGCCCTGAACCCGCGCCTCAGCCAAGCTCGCCATGCCCGCAATCTACGGGTTTTCGGCGGATCAACATGGGCATGGATCGGATCTGCGGGCGGGTAATTGCTGCCCGCTGGCCTGGTCAGGATCGCGCCGGGCTGGAACATGTTATTCTGGAATGACATCCCGCTTTCCTCTATGCAGATCAGTTACAGCGTTGATTGCTGTAAGCATGTTGTCCACCAAAAATGGTGTTTGCGAAAGCGAGGATTGAAAAAATGGTGGCTCCCGCCCGTATAAAGGAACTTGCCGACGATAAGGGTATGACTATGAAGGACTTTTCTTCCTTTCTGGGCGTCAGCGAGCGCACCATTCAGAACTACTTAAGCGGTATTAGTTTACCAAACGGACGCTTTTTAGCAGATATATCGGAAAAAATTGGCGTTTCGCTAACATGGATTTTGGTGGGAAGGGGTCCGAAATACCTTAGCGAAGACCACCAAAATCTGCCTTCACTGGAAGCGAAGGCAGAAAGCCGGTTCGTTCCCGTCACCCACTTCACAGCTGAGGCGTCAGCAGGGCATGGCTCACTCGTCCAGGACGAAACCCATGACAGCACATATGCCTATAGCCGCGCCTTTCTCGACCGGCGCAGGCTGAAGCCAGAAAATCTCGCGGTGATCTCGGTGCGTGGTGATAGCATGGACCCTGACCTACATGATGGCGACAAGATCCTGATCGACTGCGCCGAGGTCGAGCTAGACCGGATCAAGGACGGTCAGATATTCGTGGTCAACTTCGGCGGCGCACTGTTCGTCAAGCGCATCCAGTTCCTGCCCGGCGATGGCCTCA
>JBKEBH010000335.1:0-5664 GCA_047973065.1 Paracoccus sp. (in: a-proteobacteria)
GCCAATGATCTGCTCTTCGCTGTATCTCGTTCGCTTCATGGTCCATCCTCAAGTTGGGCCGGACTCTAATCGCAGGTGGAGGAAAAATCCCGGGGCAGGTCAACTGAGCAATACTCTATAAAAGCACTCTTCGAACAAAAACAAACATTTGTCGTCCCGAAGTACCAAAGAAGTTATGCATGGGACGACGAAGCGATATTTGATTTCATAGATGACATCTCGAAGTGCCTATCAGTCAGAGAGAGCGGAGACCCAAAACACCATTTTTTCGGAGGAGTCGTTACTGTCAGAAAGGAGGTTCCAGGTACCACCCGGGACAACTACGAAATTATCGACGGTCAGCAGCGCCTGTCTTCATTTGTAATGCTCGTATCGGCTATCATTCGAAAGATCGACGCCATTCTTGAGGAACTGGGGGATGACGATGCCCAGCTAGGCGATGATGACTTGGCAGCAAAGAAATATCTCGCGGAAACAAGGGCCACCCTTAAGAATACGTTCATCGTCTTCCGCGCTAGCAAAGGCATAGAGTATGTTGATGTTCCCAAGTTGACTCTTTCAAAAGCTGATCACGGCTTCCTACAAAGCACGCTGGCTGGCAACCCGGACAAAGCGGAGCGCGATTCTCACCGCAGAATACAGTATGCGTGGAGTAAACTATGCGACTTTGTCGATGTGTATTTATTTGAAGGAAAGCCGACAGCCGCTGGGAAAGCGGCCCACATTCAGCAGTTGGTCAATAAAGTATTGGGATTAGATTGCTCGATTGTTTTTATGTGCTCTACCTCTCGAACAGAGGCTTACCAGATCTTTCAAGTACTCAATGATCGAGGAGTACAACTTGGGAACGGCGATCTATTAAGGGCAAGCACGCTTGAGCTTCTGGATGATCCAAAGCTCGGTGATCTGCAAGATCAAGTGGCCAAACATTGGGACAACATTTTGTCCTACGGTCCTCGCACGATCGACGATTTTCTGCTCTGGTACTTTTCGTCCGTTTCGGGTTTTCGCCCAAAGCCGTCTGATCTAGCAGATCAATTCTTGGAACACCGTTTCAAGTGCAAGGGCAAACAAAAACTGAACAAGAAGGAAGCTGAAGGCATTTTGAAAGAGGTTAAGCGTCTAGAGGCCGATTTTGCGACTCTGGAGACTTTGATGGAAGGAGAGTGGCCTTACCCGACGCACGACAACGTGAAATACTGGGACAGAGAACGACTCAGCATTCTGGTCACGCATTTGAACCATACGAACGCGATGCCTCTGTTGTTGGCGCTCAGCACTTTGGATGTGAAGGTTTTTAGCGAGGCCGTCTCAATGCTTGAGCGCTTTGTCTTTCGGTATAAGACGATCGTAAACGCGCATATCAGTCCGGCCACGAACATGTACTTGAAGCATGCCGCCAAAGTGCGTGAACAAGATGAATACGCTCTTGCCGGCCTTCGAAACGATATGAACGATCTACTCGACAAATATGCGCCGGATAGTGTTTTTCTTCCCGCCATTAGAGAGCTCCGATTTTCACCGCGAGCGGGAAATAAGCACATCAGATACTTTTTGCTTTCGGTAGAAGACTATGGGCAATGGTTCACTTCCGGAGCGCAAGACGCCCCGAAATGCAAGGATAAATCGCGAGTGTTTGATATCGCCGGCACGACGATCGAGCATGTGTACCCGCAAAAAGCTGCTACGGCTGACAAAGATGCTGGCCTGGAGAAACGCAGGCATGACCTTGGGAACTTGACCATTGCGGCACCGGGTGAAAATGACAAGCTTGGAAACAAGCCCTATAAGAAGAAGAGAGCGGTCTTTCAGAATTCCGGTTTGCGGATAAATCGCGAAATTGGGGCAAATGGTGACTGGACGGCTGAACTGATAGGGCAGCGTGGCGAAAGCCTTTCCAAGATGGCGCTTAAGATTTTTCGAGCATAGGTGCGTCGATTTCTATATCCCTGTCGCTAGTGGGTAGCATCTATGTCACCAGCGCCCGCCCTGCTTTGCTAGTGGGCGCCAGAGCCTCTATACGCCTTAGCGGATAAACGTACATTATACGTCGTAACGCATAAGCAGTATATATACGCCGCACCGCATATTGACAATTTATGCGCCTTAGCGTATATTGATCACATGAGTGATTTAGCACGCACACCAAGACAGATCGGCACCATCATCCAGCGGGCACGCAAGAAGCGCGACTGGACACAGATGAAGCTCGCCGAACGGGCTGGCCTGCGCCAGGCGACGATCTCGATCATAGAGAGCGGAGAAAAGCCCGCAAAGCTCGAATCCATCCTCGCTGTCCTCGCGGCTCTCGATCTGGAATTCAGGATCGGCGAGCGCTCCAAGGGTCATGGCAGCGACATCGAGGAGCTGTTCTGATGGGGCGGCGTCCGGCCTATGCGCCCTTGCGCGTCTACCTGAACAATCGCCGCGTCGGCACGCTGAACCGCGAGGCCAGCGGTGCCATCGGGTTTTCATACGAAGCGGACTGGCTGAGCTGGGAACATGCCCTGCCGGTCTCTTTGTCATTGCCGCTGCGAGAGACGCCCTATCGCGGCGAACCCGTCTCCGCCGTCTTCGAGAACCTGCTGCCTGACTCGGACAAGCTGCGCCGCCTTGTCGCCGAAAAGGTCGGCGCGCGCGGGACTGACGCCTATAGCATGCTGACCAAGATCGGCCATGATTGTGTGGGAGCGCTCCAGTTCATCGCAGGAGACGACGAAGCCCCCGACGCTACCGGCAAGATCGAAGGTGAAGCGGTCGAAGCGGCTGCCATCGAAAAAATCCTGAACGGATTGAGCCAAGCGCCGCTCGGCCTTGCCAGCGATGACGCCTTCCGGATTTCGGTTGCGGGTGCGCAGGAGAAGACCGCCCTGCTTTGGCATAAGGGTCAGTGGATCAAGCCCCACGGCACAACGCCGACCACCCATCTGATCAAGACACAGATCGGCAAACTTCCCGACGGCATCGATCTCTCGGACAGCGTCGAGAACGAATACTATTGCCTAAAACTCACCGCAGCATTTGGCTTGCCGGTGAACACCGCCACTATCGAAACCTTCGGCGAGACCAAGGCTCTGGTCATCGAGCGCTTTGATCGCCGCTGGACGAAAGACGGGCGATTGCTGCGCCTGCCGCAGGAAGATTGCTGTCAGGCACTTTCTGTCCCGCCGACGCTGAAATACCAGAACGAGGGCGGCCCCGGCATGGCCGATGTTCTGGGCTTGCTCAAGGGAAGCGATACACCGATCGAAGATCAGGACATCTTTCTTAAAGCCCAGCTCATCTTCTGGCTGATGGGCGCGACGGATGCCCATGCCAAGAACTTCAGCGTGTTCCTGAGCCCCGGCGGCAGCTATCGGATGACCCCGCTCTATGACATCGTGACAGCGCAAGGGGCACTGGACGCCCGCCAGATCGAACGCAAACAGATGAAGATGGCGATGTCGGTCGGCAACAGCCGCCACTATCGCTTCGATCAGATTCACGGACGGCATTTTGTGCAGACGGCCATGCGCGCCGGTTTGTCAAAAAAGCGCGCGACTGACATCATCGAGGATATCGCGGCAAGAGCGCCCGAAGCCTTAGAGACTGCCGCAGGAGCCCTGCCAAAAACCTTTCCGCAGGCCATTGTCGAGACCGTCAGCAAAGCGGTCATGGAACGGCTTGGTGGCCTCAAGCTGCCCGAAACCGTGTAGCGCCGATAGCCTTCACGGCCGCAACTCAATCATCCCGACTATACCCGTAGCCGCCGCCTTTGCCGCGACCATGCTTCTTGGCTTTTTCCTCGGCACGCTGCTTCCAGCTACGCCGCGCCTTGCGGCCGCCGCGATCTTCGCTGTCACCATCATCATGATGATCGTCGACATCATAGACGGCGGCATCGAACTCTTCGACGAGTCCGCCCTCTTCGAGCAGACGCTGATCGGTACGCAGGAATTCAGTGCCGCGGAGATCAAGACCTTCGGATTTTGCTGCAGCACGTAGCCGCTCTTGGCGCAGCATTCGCTGCAGCGCCTCGCGCTTGAGATCGCGACGCAGACTGGCTTCCTCACGATTAGCAATCTTGGCCGCCGCATTCTTCCGACCTTCCAGAGCACGCCGCTCGCGGCCATGCCGACGGGCAAGAGCTTGCTGCTCAAGAAGATGCCGCTCACGCGGATCAAGCCCGTGCGTGAGGTGATATGCCCGAGCACAGAACGCAGCGCAGGCGTCTTCTCGATGAGCGAAGCCACACTCGCCCGCACACGGAAAAACAGCCCCGCGCTTTCGGATTTTTGTGCAGCATCGAGGGCGAGCTGTTCGTGCTGATGACGGGTCAGGAGGTCTTGCTCGGCAAGCGCGAGCTCCAGCTCCCGCGCCAACTGCCGCTTTTCCATAGCAGTGCGTTTTTCATCAATGCTGCGCTTACGACGATCATCATCTTCATGCCGGTCAGCTTGATTATCACGATCACGGCGATGATCATGATCGGTATCATGGTGGTGGTCATGCTGCGCATCCTGCCGCTCGCGCAGACGCTCTTCTTCTGCAGCAAGACGGGCACGCGCCTGGTCTTTGGCTTGCTCAACATTCGGCAAGCCATTGACATCGAGCGCCGACAGACGCGCATTGATGTCCTTGGCGCGAACGCCTTTGAGGTAGCGCGACAGGCTGTGCACATCGCCGAACCGATCGACGATGACGTAGGCACGACTATCGCCACGCGCGAGGACATAGCCCTTCTCTTCGAGCGCGTTCACGAAGGCGGCAGCACTATCGGCCTGCGTATAGGCGGCAGTGATGTCTTTCCAGCGATCTTCAGCAGAAACCCCGGTCTTCTTTTCGTTCGCGGTTTCGGCCAGCGTTGGCTCAAGCTTCTCGTCGAACTTCCGGTTCTTTTCTTTCCACCGCTTGAGCCCTTCGGGCAGCTCGTGCCCGAACTGCTCGGCCAGAACGACGGCCATGTCGCAGAGGCGCGCTTTATAAAACGAATCCGGTATCGCCTTCATCGACTCTGCATCGATGCGCGACCAGACGACGTGGCAATGCTCGCGGCCTTCCTTCTCGTGGAAGACGACGGCACGCGGCTGTCCTGCAAAGCCCAGCTTGGACTCGATGGCATCAATCGCCACGAAATACTGCTCGCGCGTCAGCGCTTCATGGGGGTTGATGGACAGGGAGAAGAGTGGTTTTTGTGCGCGCGTACCCGATGCAATCAGCTCGATCTCGGCAAATGCGCCGTGGAGATCATCGGCGATGGAGCCGCGCACTTCGCTCAGCTCGGCGCGTTCGTTGTCGTAGCCGTTCATGAGATGGGTTGCGAGATCGGTGCCGTTGGTGCGGCAGCTGCCTTTGAGGATCATGGCGTCCTCCCGCTGTTCTCGAAATGCTCGGCGCGAATATCGGATATCTCGCGCAGGATGGCCTGGAGCGTTTCCAGCGACGCGTCGGGATTTCCGGTTTCGAGGATACGGCGAATATCGGTTGCCATGGGACCTAGCGTACCAAGGATACGGCCGCCAGTTTCTCGGTCGATCAGCGGTTTCCGAGAAGCCCGAAGCGGCGCCTGGTCAAGAAGAGCGAAACGGATCACGGCAGACACAGACAGACCGGCAGCATCGGCTTGCTGCTTAACGAGCGTAGCTTCCTGCTCGTTAAAGCGCGCCTTGAGAATAATCTGGCGCT
>JBKEBH010000341.1:0-2697 GCA_047973065.1 Paracoccus sp. (in: a-proteobacteria)
GCCGAGAAGATCGGGGTGCAGCGCATCCAGATCGCGCAGGGCGAGCTGGCCTTCCCGGTGGCGACCTCTGGCGCGGTCTTCGGCTGGCAGACGGATGAGCTGTCGAGCGTCGGCGCGGCGAACCCCTACAAGACCACTGAGCGCAGCCTGACCCCGGATCATACCGGCGGCGCGCAGATGGTCATCACCCGCAAAGCGCTCAAGCAGTCTGGCGAGGGTCTGGAATCGGCGATCCGGCGCGATCTGAATGCGGTGATCGGAGCCGAGCTGGACCGGGTGATCATCAACGGATCGGGTGCGGCGGGTGAGCCTCTGGGCATCATCCCCGGCGCTGCCGCCTATGGCATCACCAGCACGGCAGCGAGCGGCGCGGATTGGGCAGCCTTCCGGGCCGAGATCGTCGCCTTCATGCAGGCCAATGCGATCACAAGCGCAAGCCAGGTCAATCTGGCCTTCGATCCGGCGATCTGGGAGATGCTGGATGATGTTCTGATCGCTGGCACTGCGGTGTCGGAATGGGACCGGCTAACCAAACATATCGGGCAACCTGCGATCAGCAACACCATCCCAGCGGAAACCGCGATCCTGACCGCCAATGTGCAGGGCATCGCGCCGGGCTATCTTGGCCTTTATGGCGGGGTCGATCTGATCCGCGATCCCTACACCAAGGCGGCATCCGGGCAGTTGGTGCTGACCGGGCTGGTTACGGCTGACTTCACCGTGCCGCGCGGTCTCCAGACCCGCATCCTGACGGGCATCGCTTGATGCTTTGGGGTGATAACACGGGCAGCCTTGAGCTGCGCTCTGATGGCGGGGAAACCCGCCTGACGGCCCGCTTCCCCTATGGGAAAGAAACCGAAATCGCGTCGGGGCGGCATGAGGTGATCGCCCCGCGCGCCTTTGCAGCCCGGATCGCGGCGGGCGAGGAAATCCACCTGCTGGCCGGGCATGACTTCAATCGCCCGCTGGCATCGCGTTCGGCGGGCAACCTGACCTTGAACGATGGCGATGAGGCGCTGACGCTGGAAGCCCGGATCGACGGCGGCACCAGCTGGGCGCGGGATTTCCTTGCCGCTCATGCCGCTGGCCTGATCCGGGGTCTGTCACCGGGGTTCCGGGTCCGTCCCGGCGGTGAACAGATCGAGCGGCGCGGCGACGGTGTGCTGCGCACCGTGGCATCTGCTGACCTCTTCGAGATCAGCGCCGTGACCCGGCCCGCCTATCCCGAAGCGCAGATCGAGGCGCGCAACTGGCAGCCGGTGGGCGAGGTTGCGGCCCGGATCGCTGTTCAGCACCTGAAAAGATGGAGGCTCTGATGTTTGGATGGATGAAGCGGCGCGCTGCGCCCGAGATGGAAACCCGTGCGTCGGGTGCTGGCTATACGGCAGCGCTGATGGCGGCGCGCGAGGGCTGGATATCCGGTCAGGCGACGGTGGCCGAGCTGACCGCAACCGTTCAGGGCTGTGTCAGTCTCTGGGAAGGGGCTTTCGCGCTTGCCGATGTGCAGGGGACCGACCTGCTGGATCGCCAGACCATGGCGCTGATCGGGCGGATGCTGGCCCTGCGCGGTGAAGCGGTCTTCCTGATCCGTGACCGGCTGGTGCCGTTCAGCGATTGGGACATGTCCACCCGCTACGGCATCCCGCGCGCCTATCGTGGCCAGATCAGCGAAATCGGCGGCGGTCGGGCCGAAACCGCGCTTGCTGCCGAGGTGATCCATATCCGCACCGCCAGCGATCTTGCCGCGCCTTGGGCCGGGCGCTCGCCTCTGTCGCGGGTGCCGCTGACGGCTTCGCTGCTGGCCGAGGTCGAAACCGCCCTGCGCGATGTCTACCGCGATGCGCCCTTGGGCAGTCAGATCGTCCCGGTGCCGGAAGGCTCTGCCGATGACATGGCGGCGTTGTGCGCGGGCTTCCGGGGGCGCAGGGGTACGGCGCTTGTCATCGAGGGCGTGGCGCAGGCCACCGCTGCCGGGATGAACCCGAATATCGGCCAGAAGCCCGACCAACTGTCGCCCGATCTGTCCCGCTCGATGACTGCCGAAAGCCTCTCTGCCGCCCGCGATGCGATGCTGATGAGCTTCGGGGTTCTGCCCGCCCTGATGAACCGCGCCGTGACCGGCCCGGCTGTCCGCGAGGCGCAGCGTCATCTGGCACAATGGACCCTGCAACCGCTGGCGATCCTGCTGGCCGAGGAAGCAAGCGCCAAGCTGGGCGGTGAAATCATGGTGGACCTGATGCGCCCGGTTCAGGCCTTTGACGTGGGTGGCCGCGCCCGCGCGCTGTCGGCAATCGTCAAATCGCTGGCCGAGGCCAAGGCGGCAGGGCTGTCAGCAGACGAGCTGAACCTTGCCCTGACCAACGTCAATTGGGGGGAAAACGATGGCGCAGCGTGATCGAATCTTGGCGGATCGGATGAATACGCCGGTTGGGTTTTATCAGCCGGAATATGGGGAGACTGATATGGGTGGAACGCTTCTTGGATACGCTCCGCAGTTCACAGTCTGGGCGCATCTGCTGCCATTACGCGGCAGTGAAGAGGTCATGCAGGCCCGGCTGAAATCGAAAAACCCGGTCATCCTTAGTCGGCTTTGAACAACGCCTTCAGGCCGGCTGAGCACCTTGATTTCGGGTTTTCGACAAGGTCAGGTGCGCGATCAGCCAACCGAGGACTGCAGCCAAGGCAGCCAAGATCGCC
>JBKEBH010000360.1:0-1981 GCA_047973065.1 Paracoccus sp. (in: a-proteobacteria)
CGATGCCGTTCAGGGCCGAGGCGTAGACGATCGGGAAGTCCAGCTGCTCGTCGGTGGCGCCGAGGTTGTCGAACAGGTCGAAGATCTGGTCGATAACCCAGTCAGGACGCGCGCCCGGACGATCGATCTTGTTCACCACCACGATCGGACGCAGACCGGCCTTGAACGCCTTCTGGGTCACGAAACGGGTCTGCGGCATCGGGCCGTCCTGGGCGTCGACCACCAGCAGTACCGAGTCGACCATCGACATCACACGCTCAACCTCACCGCCGAAGTCGGCGTGGCCCGGCGTATCGACGATGTTGATACGGACATCCTTCCACACCACGCTCGTACACTTGGCGAGAATGGTGATGCCGCGTTCGCGTTCCAGGTCATTGCTGTCCATGGCGCGTTCGACGACGGCCTGGTTCTCGCGGAAGGCGCCAGATTGTTTGAGAAGCGCATCCACAAGCGTTGTCTTGCCGTGGTCGACATGCGCGATGATCGCGATATTCCGCAGGTCCATTGGGTTCGTCCATAAATCAGGGGTTGGCGCGGCGATACGGGGAAAGCGGCGGCTTGGCCAGTGGGAAATGTAGAAAGGTGCCGCAACGGGGGATCCCGTTGTCGACTGTTCGGAACAGGCGATGCCTGACCGGTCTCCGGGTTAGCGGGTTGCCTCGGTCAGGCGGCGGCGGACATCGCTGTCCACGGATCCGATCATCCCGTCCATATGGGGATCCTCGAAGAAGTGGCCGGCGCCATTGACCTCTTCGTGGGTAATGGTGATGCCCTTCTGCTCATGCAGCTTGCCCACCAGGGACCGGGTGTCGGCTGGCGGGGCCACCCGATCCGAGGTGCCGTTGATGATCAGGCCCGAGGAGGGGCAGGGGGCCAGGAACGAGAAATCATACATGTTTGCCGGCGGGCTGACCGAGATGAAGCCGGTGATCTCAGGGCGACGCATCAGCAGTTGCATGCCGATCCAGGCACCGAAGCTGAACCCGGCCACCCAACAATGCTTCGAATTCTGGTTCTGGGCCTGCAAATAATCCAGCGCCGAGGCCGCATCTGACAGCTCGCCCACGCCCTGATCGTATTCGTCCTGGCTGCGACCCACGCCCCGGAAGTTGAAGCGCAGTACTGTGAAGCCCATATTGTAGAAGGCGTAATGCAGGTTGTAGACGACGCGGTTGTTCATCGTCCCGCCGAATTGCGGGTGCGGATGCAACACGATCGCGATGGGCGCGTCCTTGGTTTTCTGGGGGTGGTAGCGGCCCTCAAGTCGGCCCTCTGGGCCGGGGAAGATTACCTCTGGCATGGGCGGTTGTATCTCTTTCGTGCGCGCTGCGCCGCTTGACGCTTCAGAGCTATGGTTTTAGAACCGTTCTAAAGCGTCATTCGGCTGGATTTCTACATCCCGGGGAAGTAACGATCCCGCTGCATTTGGTCAATGGTGACAGGGGGAAGTGATGAAACTCAGCACCAAAGGGCGATACGCCGTCATGGCCTTGACCGATCTGGCCCTTCAGGAGCCAGAAAAACTTGTCTCGCTGGGCGAAATCGCCAGGCGGCAGAAAGTGTCACTGGCTTATCTTGAACAACTGTTCGTCAAACTGCGCCGGGCCAAGCTGGTGGAATCGGTGCGTGGCCCCGGGGGGGGCTATCGTCTGGCGAAACCGGCCTCGGAAATCCGCATCTCCCATGTGTTGGAAGCAGTGGATGAAACCGTCAGCGCGTTGGAGCAGGGTGCCGGGGCCACGGGGGGCGTTTCCGGGTCGCGGGCACAATCGCTGACCAACCGGCTGTGGGAAGGGTTTTCGGCCCATGTCTATGTCTTCCTGCACCAGACCCGATTGTCGGATGTGGTGGGTAACCAACTGGCGCCGTGCCCGGCTGTGCCCTCGCTTTTCTCGATCGTCGATGAATGATGGGTGGGCGCGTTTACCTTGACTGGAATGCCACGGCGCCTTTGCGGCCCGAGGCGCGTGCCGCGATG
>JBKEBH010000363.1:0-33054 GCA_047973065.1 Paracoccus sp. (in: a-proteobacteria)
ACGTGAAACCAAGCCGGGCCAGCAGGTTCGCAATCGAGGAGTGATGCACGCGCACGCCGTCTGCCTGGGCCAGAGCGTCACGCAACCCGAAGAGCGTGATGTCGGGATCTTGCGCGAGCAGTTCCTCAGGAAAGGCCTGATGCGGTGCCAGCTTTCCCTTGCCGCGCGGAGGCCCCTGCGGTGCGGGTTCAGCATGGCCGATCGTCCGAACCTGCCGCGCCCACCGCGCGCCCGTGGCAGGCGATACCTTCAGACGCAACGCCGCCGCTCGTCCGCTTAATCCTTCTTCAATATACTTCTGAAACCGCGCTCGAAGCGCATCCGGCAAAGGTGCTGACATGATCCATCCCCCAAAACAGGATGAATCACAGATCAGACCTCAGGGGAACCCCAAGCGACTCAGGTTCAGACCAAAACGCTTTAAAGGACTGTCCAGCTCTCTGGGACCACTTCACCCCAGCCCCCCAAACCGAAACCCGCCGCATCCGGGGGGATGCCGCGGGTGGCCCGGTTCTGGTGCCGGGTATGGGGTGTCGCTCAAGCAGGCCGGTGCAGGCAGGTGCCGAGGGTTTCTTCCTTGATGCGGATCGAAAAGCCCGGGGCTTCGGGGGCCAGATAAGCACCGCCCCGGACCTCGCAGGGATCGGTGAAATGCTCGTGCAGGTGATCGACGAATTCGATCACCCTGCCCTCGCGCGTAGCCGAGACCGCGACATAGTCGATCATTGACAGGTGCTGGACATATTCGCACAATCCGACGCCGCCGGCATGGGGCCAGACCGGCAGCCCGTATTTCGCCGCCATCAGCTGCACCGCCAGCACCTCGTTCAGCCCGCCCAGCCGGCAGGCGTCGATCTGCACCACGTCAATCGCGCCGCCGGCAATGAACTGCTTGAACATGATGCGGTTCTGACACATCTCGCCGGTCGCGACCCGGACCGGGGCCACCGCCTGCCGGATCGCCTTGTGGCCCAGCACGTCATCGGGCGAAGTCGGCTCCTCGATGAAATAGGGCCGGGCGAAGCCCAGACGTTTCACCCAGTCGATGGCCTGCCCGACCTCCCAGACCTGATTGGCGTCGATCATCAGGGTGATGTCCTCGCCCAGCTCCTCGCGGGCGATGGTCAGGCGGCGGATATCGTCATCGAGATCGCGGCCGACCTTCATCTTCACATGGGAAAAGCCCGCCGCCTTCGCCTCGCGGCAGAGCCGGCGCAGCTTGTCATCGGGATAACCCAGCCAGCCCGCCGAGGTCGTATAGCAGGGATAGCCGGTCGCCATCAGGTTGTTGATGCGCGCCGCCTTGCCGTCCTCGGCCCGTTCCAGAATCTCCAGCGCCTCACTGGGGGTCAGCGCGTCGGTCAGATAGCGGAAATCGACGATCTTCAGGATCTCGGCCGGCGACATCTGCCCGACCAGCCGCCAGACCGGCTTGCCCTCAATGCGCGCCCAGAGATCCCAGACCGCATTGACCACCGCGCCGGTCGCCAGATGGATGACGCCCTTGTCGGGGCCGATCCAGCGCAGCTGGCTGTCCCCGGTGATATGGCGCCAGAACCGGCCCGGATCCTCGCGGATCCAGTCCAGATCGAGCCCGACCACCCGCGGCGCCAGCGCCTCGATCGCCGCCACGCACAGCTCATTGCCGCGCCCGATGGTGAAGGTGAGGCCATAGCCTTCCTGCCCGCCATCGGTTTCAAGCACGACATAGGCCGCCGAATAGACCGGATCGAGGTTCATCGCATCCGAGCCGTCAAGCGCGCCTTCGGACGGGAAACGCAGGTCGTAGGTGCGAAGCCCGGTGATCTTCATTGATCGTCCACCACATCCTGACGCTGCTGGCCGAGCCCGTCGATGCCAAGTTCCACCACATCGCCGGCTTTCAGATAGCGCGGCGGCTTCATCCCCAGCCCGACGCCGGGGGGCGTGCCGGTCGAAATCACATCGCCCGGATGCAGCGACATGAACTGCGATAGATAGCTGACCAGCTTCGCCACCCCGAAAACCATGGTCGAGGAGCTGCCGTTCTGCATCTTCTCGCCGTTCACGGTCAGCCACATCCTCAGGTTCTGGGGATCGGGGACTTCGTCCTTCGTCACCAGCCACGGCCCGATCTGGCCGTAATTGTCGCAGCTCTTGCCCTTGGTCCATTGGCCGGAATGTTCCAGCTGGAAGGCGCGTTCCGAGACGTCGTTGGTGACGGCATAACCTGCGACATAGTCGAAGGCCTCGGCCTGAGAGACATATTTGGCGCGCTTGCCGATGATGACGGCCAGCTCGACCTCCCAGTCGGTTTTCTCGGATCCGCGCGGGATGACGATCGGGTCATTGGGCCCGCAGATTGCCGAGCTCGCCTTCATGAAGATGATCGGCTCTTCGGGGACTTTCGCGCCGGTTTCGGCGGCATGGTCGGAATAGTTCAGCCCGATGCAGATGAACTTGCCGGTGCCGGCCACGCAGGGGCCAAGGCGCGGGCTGCCCCCGACCAGCGGCAGCGCGGCCGGATCGAGCCGGGCAATCCGCTCCAGCACCGCCGGATCGAGATCCCGCCCGGCGATATCGGTCACATAATCGGACAGATCGCGGATATTGCCGTCCTCGTCGATCATTCCCGGCTTTTCGGCCCCGGGGGCACCATAACGCAGCAATTTCATCTGATTTCTCCTTAAATCGTCCAGCCGCCGTCGATGCAGACGGCCTGCCCGGTGGTATAGGTTGCCCCCGCCAGATAAAGCGCGAGCGCGGCAATCTCCTCGGCCTCGCCGATCCGGCCCATCGGCTGGCGGGCGATGAAATCGCGCCGCGCCTTGCCGTAATCGCCGGTCGCGGCCAAGCGTTCGTCCAGCGAGGGCGATTGCACGGTCCCCGGGCAGATCGCATTGCAGCGGATGCCTTGCGTGACGAAATCGGCGGCAACCGCCTTGGTCAGACCGATCACAGCCGCCTTGGTTGTGCCATAGACGAAGCGGTTGGGCACGCCTTTGATCGAGCTCGCGACCGAGCTCATATTGATGATGCAGCCCTCGCCGCGTTCCAGCATGCCGGGCAGCACGGCGCGGATGGTGCGGATCATCGAGCGGATGTTCAGATCGACCGCGAAATCCAGATCGGCATCCTTCATTTCCAGAATATTGCCGCCATGAACGATCCCGGCGCAATTGAACAGGATGTCAATGGCGCCGATCCCGGCGACCAGATCGTCAACCGCATCGCTGCTGAGCACGTCGAGCCGGTGGGTGATGATCCCCGCGGTTCCGGCCAGCGTTGCCAGCGCGGCCTCGTTGATATCGGTGGCGTGAACGCAGGCGCCGGCCTGGGCGAAGGCCTCGGCGGTGGCGCGTCCGATGCCCTGGGCTGCGGCGGTGATCAGGATGGTTTTTCCGGTCAGGTCGGTCATGCCGCCCCCCTTTTCTGAATGATATAGATATGCTCGCAGGCCAGAACGGTCTGATCGTGCTGGTTCAGCACCTCGACCTTCTCGAACAGTCGGCCGGCGCCGGCGCGCTTGGGATCGTCTTCCTTGCGTGCGACCGTGACGCGGGTGCGGATGGTATCGCCGATGAAGACCGGGCGCACGAAGCGCAGCCGGTCATAGCCATAGGAAAAGGCGACCGGGTTGATCACCGTCGCGGTCAGACCGATGCCGATCGCGAAGACCATGGTGCCATGGGCAATCCGCTGTCCGAATTCGCTGGCACCCATGAATTCGGCATCCATATGGTGCGGGAAGAAATCCCCGGTATGGCCGGCATGGACCACGAAATCGGTTTCGGTAATGGTGCGTCCGAAGGTGATGCGACTTTCGCCGGGTTCGATATCCTCGAAGTAGTGGGTGATCTCCATCAGGGCAGCCTTTCAATCGGGGTGGCCGGCTGGCGGGAAGACGCATAGGCCGCCTCGACCAGGGCCATGGTTTTCCAGCCATCTTCGACCGGGGCGATCAGCGCCTCCTCACCCGCCGCCGCGCGTTGCAGATTGTGCATGCGTCCGGTGAAGGCATCGGGGAACCAGGCACCCTGAAGGGGAATATCCAGCCACGCCTCGCCCTTCGGCCTGATCTGAAGGATATCCGGCTCGCCCCGCGGGTAATCAAGGTTTACGCCCAGTTGCAGATAGGCTGCGCCCTCGGTTCCGGCGACACGCATTTCGCAGGCCTGATGCGGGCGGCCGTAATCCCAGTCGTGATTGATCGAGAGCGTGCAGCGGACCTGATCGCCATAATCGAGAATGGCCGAGGTTCGGGTCTGCGCCATCTTATGGCTGGGATGGCCGATGGTCTTGGCGTGAACGCCCTTGGGATCGCCCAGCATCATGCGGATGCTGTCCAGATAATGGATCGAATGCATGGTGATCTCGATCCGGGGCAGCCCGTCGAGGAAGGCCCAAAGGCTCCACGGTGTCGCCATCACCCCGTGCATTTCGACATCGGCCAGATCGCCCAGCCAGCCTTTCGCAATGGCATCGCGCAGCGCCACCATCATCGGCGCAAAGCGCAGCTGGAAATTCACCGCCGCCAGCAGCTTGCGTTTGCGGCAGATGGTCAGGATCTCAGTCGCCCCCGCCAGATCCATGCCCATCGGCTTCTGGATCAGCGCCGGCGCACCTTCCGGCAAGGCTGCCAGAATGCCGGCATGGGCGGTGGGGGGCGTTGCCAGATCGAACACCGCGCCCTTTGCGGCAACCGCTTCCTCGATCGAAGCAAAAGCGCGATGGCCAAGCGCTTCGGCCTTGGCGCGGTCGGGATCGTAGATGCCGGCGATCTCATAGCCGCCACGCTCATAGGCCGGCAGATGGGCGTCGCGCACGATGGAGCCTGCGCCGAAGATCACAATCGGGCAGCGGCGCGACGGGGCCGGCCAATGCTGACGCAGATCGGACGGATCAGGCATGAAAGAAGACCTCCTCCATCGGCGCCCACCATTCGCCCTGCTTCGCCGTATCCAGCGGGCGCTGGCAGGGCATGCACAGCGCCCACCAGTCCTGCGTCGCCTGATCTGCGGCCATTTTCGCCTGATCGGCCACCCAATCTTCGCCGTGATAGTCGAAATGCGAAAACAGGAGGTTCTCCGGCTCGCGCAGATAGATGACATAGTTGCGGATATTGCAGGCGCTGATCATCGCCAGCACCTCAGGCCAGACGGCGGCATGCAGCGCCCTGTAATCGGCGATCCGGGCCGGGTTCAGTCCGATGACAAAGCCCATCCGGGTCATGGCCGCACCTTCGTGATCAGGTGGCTGAATTCGGGGATGGCCCGAGCCCGGATCGCTTCCCAGTCCCAGTCGATGCCGATCCCGGGGGTTTCGGGCGCGAAAGCCCGCCCCCCTTCGATGCGCAGCCCGGTGCCGGTGATCTCGTCGAGCTGGGGGATATATTCGACATAGCGCCCGTTCTGCACGGCGCAGACCAGCGAGACATGCAGCTCCATCAGAAAATGCGGACAGACCGGGATGTCGAACCCTTCCGCCATGTGGGCGACCTTCAGCCATAGGGTGATGCCGCCGATCCGGCCAGCATCGACCTGAATGATCCCGCAGGCGCCGCGGGCCGCATATTCGGCGAAATGGCGGATCGAATAGAGCGATTCCCCGACCGCTATCGGAATCGCGGAGGAGCGGGTCAGCGAGACATGGCCGGAGATGTCATCGGCGGGCAGCGGCTCCTCGATCCAGGCGAGGTCGAAGGGCGACAGCGCCTCGGCCCGGCGGCGGGCGCTGTCGCGGGCAAAGCCCTGATTGGCGTCGGTCATGATCTCGTAATGATCGCCGACCGCCTCGCGCAGGGCGGCGATCCGGGCCACGTCTTCGGCCAGAACCGGGCGACCGATCTTGACCTTCGAGCCGGTGAAGCCCTGCGCCTGCGCGTTCAGGGCATCTTCGACAATCGCTTCCACGGGCAGATGCAGCCAGCCGCCCTCGGTGGTGTAGCAGGGTGCCGATTTGCGCGCCCCGCCCGCCATCTGCCACAAGGGCAGCCCGGCCTTGCGGCAGCGCAGATCCCAGAGTGCCGTGTCAATCGCCGCCAGCGCTATCGCGGTGATCGCGCCGATCGTGGTGGCATGGGTCAGGAATTCCAGCTCGTGCCAGATCGCCTCGACCTCGGTCGCCTCGCGCCCGATCAGATGCGGACAGAGATGATCGGCCAGCAGCCGCATGACCGACGACCCGCCGGTCCCGATCGTATAGGAATAGCCGGTGCCGCGCGCCCCGTCGCTGTCGATGATGGTGACAAGCGGGGTTTCCTGGCTGACGAAGCTTTGGATGGCGTCGCGGCGTTCGACCTTGGGGGCAAGATCGACCATGCAGATTTCAATACGCTCAATGCGGGCCATCATTCACCTCTCAGGCTCAGGCCGGTCTCGGCGTCAAACAGATGGGCGCGCGACAGATCGAACTGGAAATCCACCACCTCGCCACGCCGCAGATGGCGCGGGTTCAGCATGCGGCTGGTCCATTCGGCGCCGCCAAAGCGGATGAACAGCAAGGTTTCATTGCCCAGGGGTTCGGTCAGCTGGATCTCCAGCGGGCGGGTTTCGACCTCGATGCCGGCATGCAGGCCGTGGCCGACCGGATAGACCTCATCGGGGCGCAGCCCGAAGGTGACGCGCTGCCCTTCCCGGACCCGGCCGGCAAAGGCCGAAGGCAGGGGCAGCTCGGCCCCATCCGGGAAATGAAGCCGGTCGCCGCGCAGCTCGCCCTCGATCATGTTCATCGGGGGCGAGCCGATGAAGCCGGCGACAAAGCGGGTGGCGGGGCGGTTGAAGACCTCGTCCGGCGATCCGGCCTGCTCGATATGGCCGTCGCGCATGATGACGATGCGGTCGGCCAGCGTCATCGCCTCGACCTGATCATGGGTGACATAGACCACGGTCGCGCCAAGCCGGGCGTGCAGGCGCTTGATCTCAGTGCGCATCTGACCGCGCAGTTTCGCATCGAGGTTCGACAGGGGTTCATCGAACAGGAAGACATCGGGGCTGCGCACGATGGCGCGGCCCATGGCGACCCGCTGGCGCTGACCGCCCGACAGCTGGGCGGGGCGGCGATCCAGCAGCGGCTCGATCTCAAGCGCGCGGGCGGCCTCCAGGACGGCGGCGTCGATTTCCGCCTGCGGGCGTTTCGCGATCTTGAGCGTAAAGCCCATATTCTCGCGCACGGTCATATGCGGGTAAAGCGCATAGGACTGAAACACCATCGAGATATTGCGCTGTCGCGGCGCGAGGTCATTGACCAGCCGCTCACCGATCAGGATATCCCCGCCGGTGATGTCTTCGAGCCCGGCAATCATCCGCAGCGTTGTCGATTTCCCGCAGCCCGAAGGGCCGACGAGCGCCACGAATTCGCCGTCATTAACCGCAAGGTCGATCCCCTTCACGGCGTGAAAGCCGCCATATCTCTTGTCGAGTTTGGAAAGTGTCAGATCGGCCATGGTCTATCCCTTGACTGCGCCGGCGGTCAGACCGGAGACGAGATGTTTCTGAACGGCGTAGGTCAGTGCCAGCGCCGGCACGATCATCACCACCGCCAGCGCGCACATGCCGCGCCAGTCGATGGTGAATTCGGCGGTGTAATCGAGCAGACCCACAGGAAGGGTCTTGCTGTTGGTGGAACGGGTCAGCTGCGAGGCCAGCGCGAATTCGTTCCAGGAGGTCAGGAAGGCGAAGATGCCGGCCGAGGCGATGCCGGGACGGGCCAGCGGGAATTCCACTGCCCAGAAAGCCTGCCAGCGGGTGCAACCGTCGATCTGTGCGGCCTCGGCCAGATCCTTCGGCACCTGCCGGAAGAAGCCGTCGATCAGCCAGATGGTGAAGGGCACGTTCATCGCCACATAGGCCAGGATCAGGCCGAAATGGGTGTCGATGATCCCCATCTTCGCATAGATCAGGAACAATGGCAGCGACAGCGCAATGCCCGGCACGGTGCGGGTCAGCATCAGCCCCAGAAACCAGCCCGACTTGCCCCGGAAGCGATAGCGGGCGAAGGCGTAGCCGCCGGCCATGCCAATCGCCAGCGCGATGACGGTCGAAGTCACCGCGATGATGATCGAATTGCGGAAATATTCGATCACCGGGATGCCGCCGGCCCCGACGCCGGAAAACATCGCGACATAGGCGTCGAAATTCAGCTCGCGCGGGATCCAGACCGGGGGCTTGGCCAGGATTTCGACCGTCGGGCGCAGTGAAGTGAGCACGATCCACAGCCCGGGCAGGCAGATGATTGCCATGGCGACGAACAGCGCGAGGTTCAGCGACCAGCGGGTCAGGCGCTTCTTGAGGCGGGAAGTTCTGTTGGCGTCCATGATTACCACTCCGCTGCGATCTGTTCGCGCGATTGCGCGAGTTTGCGGAAGAACAGGACCGTGAAGGCGATCGACAACAGGATCGCGACATAGGCCATGGCATTGGCCATCCCCATCTTGGCATCGGAATAGCCGGTGCGCGCGATCAGCGTCCACAGAACCTCGGTTCGCCGCGCCGGGCCGCCATCGGTCATGATCTTGATGATGTCATAGGCCCGCGCCACATCCAGCGAACGGATGGTCATCGCGATGAAGGCGAAGGGCATCAGGAAAGGCCAGGTGACATAGCGGAAGGTCTGCCAGGGTGTGCAGCCATCGACGCGGGCGGCCTCCAGGGGATCGCGCGGCATCGCCATCAGCCCGGCGAGGATGAAGATTGCGAAGACCGAGGTCGAAGACCAGACCTCGGCCACGACAATCGAGATGAAGGCCAGGTTCTGGTCGATCAGCCAGGGGATCGCGGTATCGGTCAGACCCAGCGATTGCAGGGCATTGTTGATCAGCCCGACATTGTCGTTGAACATGAACTTGAACTGGAAGCCGACCAGCACCGGCGAGAACATCATCGGAAACATCAAGATGGTGCGCAGGATGCGCTGCCCGCGGCTGGCGCGCTCGATCAGCAGCGCAAGGCCAAGTCCGAGCAGCATTTCAAGGTTCAGCGCCACGGTCAGCAGCAGCACCGTGCGCCCGAAGGCGGCCCAGAAGGTGCCGTCGCTCAGCAATTGGGCGTAATTGCGAAAGCCGACGAAGTTGTAGATCGTGTCGGGCCGGGTCAGCCGGAAGGGCGTCATCGACGACCACAGCGACAGGATCAGCGGCAGGATCACCACCGCCAGAAGCACCAGAACGGCCGGCAGCAGCAGAAGGACATGCGGGGAAGTCCGCCATGGTTTCATGACTCGATGGCTCCGCTTCGGATCGGGAAAGGGCGGGGCCGGCCTGACTGCCGGCCCCGAACGGCGCGGGCAGATTACAGCTCGCCCGCCTCCTCAAGGATCTGCGCCGCTTCTGCGGCGGCCTCGTCCAGGGCTTCCTGTGCGGTCTTGTCGCCAAGGATCGCCGCCTGAAGCTGCGGATAGACCACATTGGAAATCTCGATCCAGCTGGCGGTCTGCGGCACCGCATAGGCGCCCTCCGATGCGATCATGAAGGCGTTCAGCACTTCGGTCCGGTAGGGATCGTCCTTGGCCTCGGCCAGAACGTGATCCCAGACCGCCTGCCTTGTCGGCAGCGGGCCGCCGGCGCTTTCAAGCATCTGGCTGTCTTCATTGGTCAGGAACCAGACCAGCGAGGCCGCGGCCTCCTTGTTGGCGCAGTCTTCCGTCACCGAGAAGCCATGAAAACCCGACCAGCCGGTGCGTGCGCCCGAGCTGCCCTTGGGCGGGGCGATCACGCCGACATTCCCGGCGAGCTTGCTCGATTCCGGGTCGTTGAAGAACGAGGCCCAGCCCGGCCAGTCGAGGTTCAGCGCGACCGTGCCCGAGGCAAAGCCCTGCCCGAGATCGTCCCACAGATAGTTGGGAACGCCCGCCGGGACCGCCTTGGCCTGATAAAGATCGACGAACCATTGCAGAGCGCGCACCCCGGCTTCCGAATTGAAGGCCGGCTTGCCGTCCGCATCCAGATACTCGCCGCCCTCGGCGCGCAGCATCTCGTAGAAGCGGCCATTGATGGCCTCGTCCTTGCCGGCATATTGGGTGCCGAAGAAATCCGGCGGATTGGCGAAGAACTTCGCCTGATCGCTGACCTCGGCCCAGGTTTCGGGCGGGGCCAGATCATAACCGTAAGCTTCCTTGAACTTCGCCTTGTTGTCTTCGTCGGCAAACAGGCTCTTCTGGTAATACATCGCCGAGACGTCGAATTGTGCCCGCGGCAGCATGACCAGCTTGCCATCCAGCGTGGCACTGGCAATATTGCCCGGCACGAAGGCACCGATTTCCGCCTGAGGCAGCAATACGGTCAGATCAGTATAGATCCCCGGATATTGCGGTGCAAAGGACGAATGGTTCGAGCCGATGCACCAGTTCAATTGACCAGTGGCGATATCGGATTTGATTTCGCGGTCGAGTTCGAAATGGTTCTTCTTCGCGATGACTTCGACCTTGGCGCCGGTTGCCTTTTCCCATTCGGGGATGCGGGCATAAAGCCCTTCATATTGCTGGCCGCCAATCAGTTTCGCCTGAATGGTGACCCCTTCGAATTTTCCCGGCAGCTCCTGCGCAAGCACGCCGCTTGCCATGGCCATGCCGCCGCAGACCAATGCTGTGGTCCTCAAGAGTTTCATGTCTTCCTCCCTTGAGCGCCCATTGCGGTAATCATTCGTCCATATGTAAGCGCTCCATTCATATGCAAAGCAAATATGGAATTTCTGTCAAGAAAATTCTGGTATTTAGTATAATTACCATATATATGAATTGATAAATTTATGAGGAAATCGCATTGGACGCTGATCGCTACCGTGCCCCGGCCCTGGATAAGGGTCTTGATATTCTTGAACTATTGGCAGGTGTCGATGGCGGTCTGACCCAGGCAGAGGTCGCCAAAAGTCTGAACCGCACCCCTAACGAGCTGTACCGCATGCTCGACCGGCTCCAGAAGCGCGGCTATGTGGCGCGAATCGACGGCGACCGCTTTGCACTGACGCTGAAGATGTTCGGACTGGCCCAGCTTCATGCCCCGACCCGGCGGCTGGTCAGCTATGCCACGCCCCTGATGCGCACACTTGCCGAACAGACCCGGCAGGCCGTCCATCTGGCGGTTTTCGACCGCGGCCGCGTCGTGGTCATCGCCCAGCAGGAAGCGCCCAATTACTGGGGGATCTCCATCCGCGTCGGCTCTCATATCGGGCTTTTCGACACCGGATCGGGCCATATCCTTCTGGCCTTCAACTCGCCCGGGCGGCGCAAGATGATGCTGGCCGAACATCGGAGCGATGGCGAGGCGGCGATCCCGGCCAGCCTGCTCGACCGTTTCGGGCGCATCCGCGAACAGGGTCATGAAAGCATGCCCTCGGCCCAGACCGCCGGGGTGTTCAACCTGTCGGCGCCGATCCTGGCAGGCGACGGCAATGCGATTGCCGCGCTGACCGTGCCCTATATTCCACTGGTCAATGTCGCCGGCGCACCCGACATGTCCGACTGCACCCATCTGTTGGTCGAAACCTGTCAGGTTCTTTCGGAAATGACCGGGATGCAGAACAGCGAAATCTGACCGCCCGGGGAGGGGCGTCAAGGGAGGAAAGCACCATGATCGACACCCATCTGCACCTCGTGAACCGCAGCCGGCTCGGTTACCCGTGGATCAGGGGCACCGGCGCGCTTGATCGCGATTGGAGCCATGCGGAATATGCGCCTGAAGCCGCTGCCTGTGGCATCGCGGGTGCCATCCATATGGAGGTCGATGTCGCCGAAGCCGATATTCGCAACGAGACCGATGTGATCGAGGCGCTGCCGCCGCGCGCCGATGTCCCGATCCTCGGCATCATCAGCGCCTGCCGGCCTGAACATGACGGCTTCACCGCCGAAATCGAGCGGGCCGAGGCGCGCCCTTCCGTCGTCGGTTTCCGCCGGGTGCTGCATGTCATGCCCGACGCATTGTCGCAGTCCGAAACCTTCCGGGCCAATCTGCGTCGGCTCGGCCGGGCGGGATTACCCTTTGATATCTGCGTGTTGGCCCGGCAGCTTCCGCTGGCCATCCAGATGGCCGATGCAGCGCCGCAGACGCAATTCGTGCTCGATCACTGCGGGGTGCCCGACATTGCCGGCGGCGCTTTTGAGGGTTGGGCCCGCGATATCCGCGCACTGGCACAGCGTCCCAATGTCGCGGTGAAGATTTCGGGCATCACCACCCAGGCGGCACCGGGCTGGAGCGCAGACGATCTGCGTCCCTGGATCGACCATGTCACCGCGAGCTTCGGGTTTGACCGGATGGTCTGGGGCAGCGATTGGTTCGTCTGTACGCTGGCGGGCGGGCTGACGAAATGGGCCGATGCCAGCCGCGCGCTGTTTGCCGACGCATCCGAGGACGAACGCGTCGCACTTCATGCCGGCAATGCCCGGCGGATCTGGTCTCTGGATCTTTGATGGCGCGGCGTGATGCCCATATCCATATCGAAATGCACTGATCACCGCAGGTAGCGGGCAGGGTGGGATTTCACCCCACCGCCCCCTATTTCATCGCTGGCGACACCTGACCTTCGCAAGGCCCGAACCCGATGCGATAGCCATCGCCCTGCGCATATCCGCGCAGGAAGACCGTATCGCCATCCTCGATGAAAGTGCGGCTGAGACCGCCTGTCTCGACCGGGGTCTTGCCGCCTTCGGTCATTTCCAGCAGTGCGCCGGTCTGATCGCGGCTGGGGCCGGAAATCGTGCCGCTGCCCAGAAGATCGCCGATCCGCATCGGGCAGCCCGATCCGGTGTGATGGGCCAGCTGCTGCGCCGAGGAATAATACATCGCATTGTAATTGGTCTGTGCGAAGACCTGCCCGTTGATCCCCCAGCTGAGATTGAGATCATAGAGCCCGGGACGTTCCTCATGCAGATAGGGCAGCAGCGGGTTGACCCGCTCGGCGCCGTTGCTGCGGAAGGGCTCCAACGCGGCCTGGGTCACGATCCACGGGCTGATCGTGGTGGCAAAAGCCTTGGCTTGGAACGGGCCGAGCGGCTGGTATTCCCAGGCCTGAATGTCGCGCGCCGACCAATCGTTCAGAAGAACATAGCCAAAGATCATCGCTTCGGCCTCCTCGACGCTGACCCGACTGCCCATGGGATTGCCGGCGCCGACAATCGCGCCCAGCTCCAGCTCCAGATCGAGGCGCTTGCAGGGTGCCCAGACCGGTCCGTCCCCGCCCTTCAGCTGGCCCATCGGGCGGGTAATCCCGGTGCCCGAGACCACCACCGACGAGGCCCGGCCGTTATAGCCGATGGGCATATGGGTCCATTGCGGCGGCAATGCGTTTTCGGGGCCGCGAAACAGCACACCGACATTGAAGGCGTGGTTCCTGGAAGCGTAGAAATCGGTATATTCCGTCACCCGGATCGGCAGGTGCAGACGGGCCTCGGCCATGGCGACGGTTGGGGTGTCCGTGTTGCCGCCTTCGGACAGAAGCGCGGTCAGGGCGGCGCGGATCTCGTCCCATTTCGCCCGGCCGAGCGCGATGAAATCATTGAGCTGAGGGGCCGCGAAACTGCCGCCGGCATCCAGCAGGCCCTCGGCTTCGCAGGCGGCCAGATCGACGATCCATTCGCCAATCGCCACGCCGCAGCGCGGGGCGGTGCCGGGGGTCGAAAACACCCCGTAAGGCAGGTTCTGGATGGGAAAATCACACCCCGGCGCATTCGCCGATGCAATCCAGCTTGTCGTAACCATAGTCCTGCGCCTCCCGATAAACGTTGCATTTGCAACTAACATGACCCGCGCCGCAGGGCAAGACCGATTGACCGAACCGATGTCATGGCGTCGCAGGATCTGCGGAATATCTTGTCAAAGCCGTGATTTCAGGCGACGGAAGACGCATGAATGGCTTTGTCTCTTTCGTTTCATCGGGTCCCGGCGATCCTGATCTTCTGACCCGCCGCGCCGTCGACCGGCTGGCACGGGCCGAGGTCGTGCTTTACGACGACCTGTCTTCGGGTCCGATTCTGGCACTGGCCGCAGAGGCCGAGCTGATCGGCGTCGGCAAGCGCGCAGGCCGGCCGAGCGCCAAGCAGGAAGCGGTGAATGCGCTGATACTGGAACATGCGCAGGCCGGACGGCGGGTGGTGCGCCTGAAATCCGGGGATGCCGGCATGTTCGGGCGGCTGGAGGAAGAACTGGCGGCGGTGCGCGCGGCCGGGATCGCATTTGAAATCGTGCCGGGCGTATCCTCGGTCAATGCGGCAGCAGCCGAGGCAGGTTTGCCGCTGACCCGGCGCCTGACCGCGCGGCGGGTGCAATATGTGACCGGCGCCGATGTGACCGGCAAGCTGCCCGGAGATCTGAACTGGGCGGCTCTGGCCGATCCGGGGGCGGTCACCGTGGTTTTCATGGGACAGCGCAGCTTCCCGGATCTGGCCGAAGGGCTGATCGCCCATGGCCTGCCGTCCGAAACCCCGGCGCTGATTGCCGAAGCGATCACCCAGCCCGGCCAACGGATCCGGCGCGGCACGCTGGCGGAACTGGCCGAGACCTTGCGCCGCGAAGGTCCCAGCAGCGCCCCGGCGCTGATCTTCTATGGCCCCCTTGCCGAAATCGGCGATGCGGCGGTGCAGCTGTTGTAGGTGGGGTTTTACCCCACCCTACGACAGAAGCGCTGCCCGCGCCGCCGCATATTCCGCGGCCAGCTGATCGACATAGGCGCCGGCCGGCTGAACCTCGTGGATGGCTCCGATGCCCTGACCGGCACCCCAGATCGCGCTCCAAGCTTTCGGTTTGGCACCGCCGAAATCCATGCTGCTCGGATCGGCGCGTTCCAGCGCGTCGGGATCGAGCCCGGCCTTGCGGATCGAGGGCTTCAGGTAATTGCCGTTCACCCCGGTGAACAGCGAGGAGTTGACGATATCCTCGGCCCCCGAATCGACGATCATCTGCTTGTAATCGGGCACCGCATTGGCCTCGGCCGTGGCGATGAACGGGCTGCCGATATAGGCGATATCGGCGCCTGCCGCCTCGGCGGCCAGAATGGCGCGGCCGGTAGCGAGAGACCCCGACAGCGCCAGCGGGCCATCGAACCATTCGCGGATTTCCTGAAGCAGCGCGAAGGGCGATTGCAGCCCGGCGTGACCGCCGGCACCGGCGGCAACCGCGATCAGCCCGTCCGCGCCTTTTTCGATCGCCTTACGGGCGAAGGTGTTGTTGATGATGTCATGCAGCACGATGCCTCCGACCGAATGGGCGGCTTCGTTCACCTCGGGCCGGGCGCCGAGCGAGGTGATCCACAGCGGCACCTTGTGCTTCACGCAGATCTCGATATCGCGTTCCAGCCGGGTGTTCGAACGGTGCACGATCTGATTGACCGCGAAGGGCGCAGCCGGGCGGTCGGGATTGGCCTGATTGTGGCGGTCGAGTTCTTCGTTGATCCGGGTCAGCCAGGCCTCCAGCAGGGGCGGCTCGCCCTCCTTTTCGCGGGCGTTCAGCGCCGGAAAGCTGCCGACGATCCCGGCCTTGCACTGGGCGATGACCAGATCGGGGCCGGAGACGATGAACATCGGCGAGGCGATGACCGGCAGGCGCAAATTGGACAGGATGGGCGGCAGTGACATGGGGCTCCTCCTCAAGTTCCCGCTATCCTTGCGACCGCCTATCCTCAGAGCAAGTGTGACGTCGCGACGTTCACGTCAAGCACGCCGGCCCAGCCGGGTCAGGTAGGATGGCGCAACGCCGGCCGAGCGCTGCCACAGCTCCCAGGGCTGGCGGCGGGCCAGGTCGGCGTCGATTTCAACCTCATCGAAGCCTGAGCGCCGGGCCATCGGAAACTGATCGGCGATGACGTGACCCTGCGCCCGCAGCCGGCCCTGATAGCCGGCCATGCGCAGCCGCCGGGCCAGGGTGAAGCCGCGCCCGTCCGAGAAGCTTGGGAAGGCGATGCGGATCATGGTCGCGCCCATCACGTCCAGCGCCGGATCGTCCAGATCCATATCCGGGCCGAGATCGAAAATCGAGCCGGTCCAGTCCTCGGGCCCGAAGCCGCTTTCACGCACGATTACCGGCAATCCGTCCTGTACCACGAAAGCGCCCTGACTGATCCGCTGCAATTTTCCATCGACGAAATGAATGCCGCATTCGTTCTTTTCCAGCCCGCGCCAGCGCCCCGCACGGGGGTCTTCGCCGGCCTTTACCGGGCTAGTGCAGGGCATGCAGCCGATCGAGGGATAGCCCTTGGCGACCATCGGATGGCGGGGCAGGTGGTTGTTGAGGATGTAATCGGCGACATCGCGCGCTGTCCAGTGGGCGAGCGGATTGATCTTGATGCGCGGCCCGTTCGGGTCGGATTCGAAGAAGTCCATGCTGGCCCGGGTCGCGCCCTGAAAGCGCTTGCGCCCGGTGATCCAGGCGTCGAAATCCGCCAGCGCCCGGTTCAGTGGCAGGGTCTTGCGCAGCTCGCAGCAGCTGTCGGGATCGGTCTCGTGCAGATCGCCGTCGGGATCGGTGGCGCTGACCGCGGTCGGCGTCGCCCGAATCGTGCGCACATCGGTCAGGCCCAGCTGATTGGCGACCTGAAGCTGATAGGCGAGGGTTTCGGGAAACAGCATCTGGGTGTCGATGAACAGCACCGGCGTGCTGCGATCCACCAGCGAAAGCATGTGCAAAAGCGCGACCGAATCGGCCCCGAAGGACGATACCATCGCCACCCGGCCAAGATCGCGGTCGGCAAGCGCGCCTTCCATGACCTTGATGGCCGCATGGTGACGAAAGCTGTTATTGAGCGCTGCGACCTTGGCGGGCCGGGTCGGAAGGGCAATGATCTCGGCCATCATGCGGCCTCCTTTTCGGGATAGAGCGCGGCCTTGAACGGTGCGGGGCCGAGGCGGCGATAGGTTTCGATGAAGCTTTCCGCGTCGCTGTCTCGGATCTCCATATAGGTGCCGACCAGCCGCTCGATGGCAGGCAGGATCTCATCCTTGGAAAAGCCGGGGCCGGCACGCTCTCCAACCGTCATCCGCTCGGTTCCGTCGCCGCCAAGCGTGACCTGATAATTCTCGACCCCGGCGCGATCGAGACCCAGAATTCCGATATGGCCGACATGGTGATGCCCGCAGGCATTGATGCAGCCGGAAATCTTGATCTTCATCGCCCCTACCTCATGTTCGATGCCGAGTTCCTGAAATCGGGTGGCGATCTGCTGGGCAATCGGGATCGAGCGCGCGGTGGCAAGCGCGCAGTAATCCAGCCCCGGGCAGGCGATGATATCGCTGATCAGTCCGATATTGCCGGCACTCAGATCGGCGGCGCGCAGGGCCTGATGCAGGGCCGGCAGATCGGCGCGGTGGACATGGGGCAGAACCACGTTCTGTTCGTGGCTGATGCGCAGGTCATCATGGCCATAGCGCTCGGCCAGATCGGCAAGTACCCGCATCTGATCCGAGCTGGCATCGCCCGGGGTCGCCCCATGCTTTTTCATCGACACCGTGACGATCGCATGATCGGAATCGCGGTGGGCATGCAGGTTGGTATCGCTCCACGACCGGAAAATCGGATCGGCGGCGCGGGCGGCATCGTAACCGGCGGTGCTGCGGCCCTTGACCAGATCCGGCTCAATGAAGCGGGTCTTGATCTCGGCCAGGATCTGCTGGTCGGTGCCGTCGAATTGCGGCCGGATCTCGGCGAAACGCGCCTCGACCAGATCGCGCATCGCGTCGATGCCCAGTTCCTGCACGGCGATCTTGAGCCGGGCCTTGTATTTGTTGTCGCGCCGCCCGACCGTGTTATAGGCCGAGAGGATCGATTCCAGATAAGGCAGCAGATCAGCCACGGGCAGGAAATCGCGGATCACCCGACCGACCAGCGGCGTGCGGCCAAGACCGCCGCCGACGCAGACCTCGAACCCGGTCTCGCCATCCTGCAGGATCATGCGCAACCCGATATCGTGCGATTTGACCACCGCCCGGTCATTGGGGCTGCCGGTCACGGCGACCTTGAACTTGCGGGGCAGGAACTGGAACTCCGGGTGGTCGGTGGACCATTGCCGGATCAGTTCGGCATAGGGGCGCGGATCGGCGATTTCATCGGCAGCGGCACCGGCGAAATGATCGGCGGTCACGTTGCGGATGGTGTTGCCCGAGGTCTGGATGGCATGCATCCCGACATCGGCCAGAGCATCCAGCATATCCGGGATATCGACCAGCTTCGGCCAGTTGAACTGGATGTTCTGGCGGGTGGTGAAATGGCCATAGCCCTTGTCCCAGCGGTCGGCGATCATTGCCAGCTGGCGCATCTGATCGGGGCTGATCGTGCCGTAAGGGATGGCGATGCGCAGCATATAGGCATGGAGCTGCAGATAGACGCCATTCATCAGGCGCAGCGGGCGGAATTCCTCTTCGGTCAGGGCGCCGGAAATCCGGCGCTCGACCTGATCGCGGAAGCGGGCGGCGCGGTTGATGACAAAGGCGCGGTCGAATTCGGAGTGCTGGTACATTACGCGATCTCTGCCTGTTTGCCGTGGAAATAGTTGGAAGGCCCGTTGGCCCGGAACGCCTCGCGCGGGTGGCCGGGCTCCGGCCCGTTCGGGCCGGGCTTCGCCGGGGCCAGGAAGGTGCCGACGGCCCGGTCCGACAGGGCGAGCGCATGGGCCAGACGGTGACGGGCGGTTTCCTCGTCGGTGATCAGCTCGGCCATATGCAACTGGCCGACCCATTCATCGTCGCGGGTCAGATAGATGACATGACCATCGAACAGATCGTTGGCCGTGATGACGACAGGTTCAAAGGCGCGCGCCATGCGAATCTCCGACGGGTTGATTTCAGTAGCGATATATATGGAATATTTTTCCGTGTATACGCTAGTATTTCGATAAAATAGGGAATATTGTTCCGGTATTGGCTTTGGTAAGGACAATGCCCCGACATGAGTGAGCCTAGCGAAAAGAAACTCCGCCTTGATGCGCTGGATCGGAAAATCCTGACTGAACTTCAGGAAGATGCCAGTCAGTCGTTGGACGATATCGCCCGCAAGATCGGATCTTCGAAGACCCCGGTCTGGAACCGGATCCGCAAGCTGAAGGATGCCGGCGTCATCCGGCGGCAGACGGTGATTCTGGATCCCGATGAGGTCGGGCTTGGCACCTGCTTCTTCGTGCTGATCCGAACCAGCGAACATGAGGCTGGCTGGCAGCAGAAATTTCTGGCCGCGCTTCAGGCCCGGCCCGAGGTGCTCGAAGCCCATCGGCTGGCCGGCGAGATCGACTATATCGTCAAGCTGCGGGTGTCGGACGCGCGCGCCTATGACGCGTTTTACCAGGCGCTGATCGCCGAGGTGAAGATCTTCAACGTCACCGCGCTCTTGTCGATGGAAGAGCTGAAATCGACCACCTTCCTGCCGGTCTGAGGTTCGGCCTTACCCCAGTTCGGCATAGGCGGCGCGGGCTGCCCGGATCGCGCCGTGATGGGCATCCGCCCAGCCGATCAGCGTATCGACCGGACCAAGGAAGGACCGGCCGAGATCGGTCAGCGCATATTCGACCCGCGGCGGCACCTCGGCATAGACGGTGCGGGTCACAAATCCGTCCTCCTCCAGCCGACGCAGGGTCCGCGCCAGCATCTGCTTCGAGATATCGCCGATCCGGCGCAGCAATTCGTTGAAGCGGCGGGTGCCGCCGGCCAGTTCCTGCAGCACCAGAAGGCTCCATTGATCGCCGAGCCGGTCCAGAATATCGCGGATCGGGCAATTGGCCGGGTTGAATTCGGGCAGATCGGGCATGGCGGCATTCTCAAAGCGGTAAAAGTCAGCACGCGCTGACCTGGTCGCCGCAAAATGCCTTCTTGCGGCCCATAAGTCAACAATCTAGATCAGGTCTACATAGAAGACTTATTGCTATTACAGGAGATGAAAATGGCAAATGTTGCCCTTATCGGTGCGTCGGGGAATGTCGGCACTCGGCTTGTGAAGGAACTTTCGGACCGCGGCCATCAGGTGAGCGCGATTGCGCGCAGCCCGGAAAAGATCGCGGCGCTGCCTGGCGTGACCGCAAAAGCCGGAGATCTGTTCGACGCCCCGGCGCTGGCAGCACTGCTGGCCGGGCATGATGCGGTGATCAGCGCGGTCGGCTTTGTTGCCTCCGATCCTGAGAAACTGCTGGAGGCGGTGCGCGCCTCGAATGTGCGGCGCTATCTGGTGGTCGGCGGGGCCGGCAGTCTGGAAAGCGCCCCCGGCCAGCGGCTGATCGACGGCCCCGATTTCCCCGAAGCCTACCGCGCCGAGGCCGAGGCCGGCGCCGCCTATCTTGACCGGCTGCGGGTTGATGCCAGTGATCTCGACTGGACCTTCCTGTCGCCCTCGGCGTTGTTCTTCCCCGGCACGCGCAGCGGCAGCTTCCGGCTGGGCGGCAATCAGCTGCTGGTCAATGAACAGGGCTCCTCGATCTCCTTCGAGGATTACGCCATCGCCATGGTGGATGAACTGGAACGCCCCGCCCATATCCGCCAGCGCTTCACCGTCGGTTATTGAAATCAAGAAAGGATAATGAAATGAAACAGATATTCCTCGCCGCCGCCATCATGGCCAGCACCCTTACGGCCCTGCCCGCCATGGCCGATCCGGCCAGCCGCGATCTCGCCCAGGAAGAGGCCAACCGCGAGCTGGTCGTCAGTTTCTATGACCGTTTCTTCAATCAGCACGACATCTCTGCCGCCGATGAGCTGCTGGGCGAGACCTATACCCAGCATAACCCCCAGGTCCCGGACGGGCGCGCGCCGCTGGTCGGGTTCTTCTCGGGCTTCTTTGCCGAGAACCCGGACGCGAAGGCGCGGATCGTGCGGTCCGCCGCTGATGGCGATCTGGTCTGGCTGCATGTCGAATCGACGGATGGAAAGGGCAGCCCCGCCCAGGCCATCGTCGATATCTTCCGGGTCGAGGATGGGAAGATCGTCGAGCATTGGGACGTCATTCAGGAAGTCCCGGCCGAGGCCGCGAACGACAATACCATGTTCTGATCCGCCGCAATCATGTCGCCCCGCCGGCAGGTGACCGGCGGGGCGGCGCGGATCATTCCGGCGCGTGTGCGCCCCAGGGGCCATGCGGGGCGTCGATCCCGTCCAGCCGCTTGTAGCCATGGGCGCCAAAGAAATCGCGCTGCGCCTGGATCATGTTGGCCGGCCCGCGTCTGGTGCGCATGCTGTCGAACCAGGACAGGCCCGCCGCCAATGCCGGCACCGCAAGCCCCGATCCGGTGGCGGCGATGACGGTCTTGCGCAGCGCGGCCTCGTTTTCACGCAGAAGCCCGGTGAAGGGTTCCGAGAAAATCAGGCTGGCCCCCGGATTGGCCTCCAGTGCCGAGGCCATATCGTTCAGCATATCCGAGCGGATGATACAGCCCTCGCGCCAGATCCGGGCGATGGTCGCCATCGGCAGCGACCAGCCGAATTCCTGCGCGGCGCGGGCCAGCATGTCGAAGCCCTGCGCATAGCACAGGATCTTGCCGGCGATCAGCGCGCCTTCCAGATCGTCCTGGCTCAGGCTGCCCTCGGGCAGGCGCAGGGGCAGCGGGCCGAAGACCTCGGCGCCATGGGTACGCTCTTCCAGCCGGGCCGAGATATTGCGCGCGGCCACGGCGGCCTCGATCACCGGAACCGGCACCGCCAGATGCTGGGCTTCGATCACCGTCCAGCGGCCGGTGCCCTTCTGGCCGGCGGCGTCGAGGATGACATCCGGCATCGGCGCGCCGGTGATCGGATCGCGCGCCCGCGCCACCTTGCCGGAAATCTCGATCAGATAGGAGGCGAGACGGCCCTGATCCCATTCCTCATAGGTCTTGGCGATCTGATTGGCGTCAAAGCCCAGCCCGTCGCGCATCAGGGCATAGCTTTCGGCGATCATCTGCATATCGGCATATTCGATGCCGTTATGGACCATCTTGACGAAATGGCCCGCCCCGCCGCGCCCCATCAGTGCTGCGCAGGGCGTACCGCGATATCTGGCGGAAATCGCCTCCAGCAGCGGGCCGACGCGCTGCCATTGCGACGGCTCGCCCCCGGCCATGATCGAGGGGCCGTGCCGGGCGCCTTCCTCGCCGCCCGAAACCCCGATCCCCATGACATCAAAGGGTTTGTCTGCCGCGGCCGCCACGCGCCGCTCGGTGTCTGCGAAATTGGCATTGCCGGCGTCGATGATCAGATCGCCATCGCCCAGCAGGGGAGCGAGCGCTTCGATCTGGGCATCGACCACCGGGCCGGCCGGAACCATCAGGATAATGGTGCGCGGCGGCGCGATGGCGGCGACCAGATCGGCCAGGCTATGGGTCGGCACCAGCCGCGCCGCCAGATCGCCGGCCCCGGCGATGAAAGCGTCGGTCACCGATCCGGTGCGGTTATAGACCGCGATGTGAAAGCCCTTTTCAGCAATATTGAGCGCGAGGGCAGCCCCCATCGTACCCAGCCCGATCAATCCGTAATGCGGAAGATTATCCATATCTGGCTCCGTTCTGACAATGCTGCGCAGCCCGATCCCCGCGCGATGCGGCGCAGATCCCGCGCCCGGCTCATCGGGTCAAAGAAGGCGCGCCGGGGCCACCTTAATCCCGAGCCCGCAGAAGGTCGAGCCGGGCCGCGGACGGGGGCGTTTGCTGCCGGCACAGGAAAAAGATTGATATATGGCACAAATAAAATGACCGGCTAAAGCGCTTTAGATTGATGATTTTTGCTTTGGGGAAGGGAGGCCCCGGGCGTGACCAAGCGAATCTCCATGCGGGCGATTGCCGAGGAGTTGGGACTTTCGGTCCCGACGGTCTCGCGTGCCTTGGGCGGCTATACCGACATCTCCGCCGCAACCCGCGCCCGCGTCGCCGAGGCCGCGAAGCGGCTGGGATATGAACCGAACGCCGCTGGACGGATGCTGGCTTCGGGCAGGTCGGGCTTTGTCGGGCTGGTGCTGCCGGTTCAGACCGAACGCTTCGTCAATGCCTATATCGGTGCGATTTCACCGGCCTGTCTGAGAGGCTGGCAGAACGGGATATGCATCTGATGATCGCGACGGTCCCTTCAAGCCAGACATCGCAGGATACGATCCGCAAGCTGGTCAGTGCTCAGTAGGTGGACGGGCTGATCCTGGCGCGGATTGCGCCACAGGATTCCCGTATTGCCCTGCTGAAGGAACGGGGCGTCCCCTTTGTCGCGCTTGGCCGGCAGCAAAATGATCCGGGCGATTACAGCCTGCTTGATGTCGATAGCGGTGCCGCCTTTGTCGAGGCGGTCAAGCGTCTGGCGGCGCTTGGGCATCGCCATATCGGGCTGGTTTCGATCACCGATGATCTGTCATTTGCGCGCCATCGCGATGATGCGACGGTTTCCACGGCGCAAAGCCTTGGCCTGAAAGTGACCCGCATTGCCGCCGCGCGTGCGGATCGCGAGGGGCGGCTGCGGGGGATCCCGAAGCTGTTGTCGGGGCCAGATCGGCCGACGGCCATTCTGGGGCTTGTCGACGAAATCGCCCTGGATGCGCTGAATATCGCTGCAGAAATGGGGTTGTCCGTACCGCGTGATCTGTCGGTGATCGGCTTTGACGATATCGCCGGCGCGGCGCATTCGACGCCGCCGCTGTCAACGTTTCAACCCTATAACCGAAGGCTGGGACAGAAAGCGGCTCATGTATTGGCCGATCTGATTGCCCGCCCGGATTCCGCAAGCGTGCAACTGCTGGCAACGGCGGAATTCGTAGAACGTGCCAGCCATGGTCCCGCGCCGGGATGACGAACAATCACAGGGAGGAAGACATGACGAAACTCAAATTCACCACGCTGCTTCTGGGAACCGGTGTCCTGATGGGGGCGGGCACAGCGCAGGCGGATGGTCTGCTGTTCTGGTCCACGCAGGCCTCGCCGGTCGAGGAAACCCAGCGGATGCGCGACGATGTGGTGGCGGGCTATGGCGCGCCGGTCGATTATCAGGCCAGCGATCCCGCCCCGTGGCTGACCCGGATTCAGGCGGAAATACAGGCTGGCAGCGGCATGATCGAGCTGCTGGGCGCTCTGCACGGCGATTTCACCTCGGTCGAGGACGGTCTGGCCGATGTGCCGAGCGATCTGGCAGCGGCCGGCGTGGTGCCGGGCTATGTCGAGCTGGGCAAGCTTGGCGGCGAGACCCAGAAATATGTGCCCTGGATGCAGGCGACCTATATGATGGCCGCCAACAGGCAGGCGCTGGATTATCTGCCCGAAGGCACTGACCTGAACGATCTGACCTATGATCAGCTGATCGCCTGGTGCAAGGTGATTGCCGAAGGTGAAGGCGCGTAGAAATGCGGCTTCCCGGCTGGCCCCAAAGGGCTGAAGCACAGCTTCTTCGAAGGCTATCTGATCCCCTCCTATACAGGCGGCATGGTGCGGACCTTCAAATCCACCGACGCCGAAGAGGCCTGGAACAAGTTCAAGGAACTCTGGCAATATGTTACGCCGGCTTCGACCAATTACGGCTTCATGCAGGAGCCGCTGCTGACCGGCGAGGTCTGGGTGCCTTTGACCACACCGCGCGACTGGCCGATGCCTTCAACCAGAAGCCCGATGAATTCGTGGCCTTCGCCACGCCGAAAGGGCCGAAAGAGCGCGGCTATATGCCGGTGATCGCCGGTATGGCGATCCCGAAAACGGCGCCCGATCCGGCAGCCGGGGCGGTGCTGATCGACTATATACTGAAGCCCGAAACCCAGATCGAGACCCTGCGGGCCACCAATTTCTTCCCGGTCGTCGATGTGGAACTGCCCGATGACATGCCGCCCTCGGTCAAGGCGGCGGGCGAGGTGATCGCCTATACCTCGACCTCGCCGGATTCGATCACCGCGCTGCTGCCCATGGGCCTTGGCGATTCCGGTGGCAAGTTCAATCAGGTCTATACCGACATGTTCGAACGGGCGGTTCTGGGCGGCCAGCCGGTGCGCGAGGCGCTGGATGCGCAGGCTAGGACGCTGGAAGGCATCATGCAGGAAACCGGCGCGCCGTGCTGGGCGCCTGATGCGCCGTCCGACGGGGCCTGCCCGGTCGAATAAGCCTAACCCCATGGCGGCCCGGGCCATTCCGGGCCACCAACCCAGCCCTTCAGGAGGTGGTGATGAACCCCGCCCGCATCCCCTATCTGTTGCAACGCTGTTTCTGCTGGTCTTCTTTGTCTACCCCTTCGGGCTGGTGACACTGGAAGCTTTCAGCCGTGACGGCACGCTGAGCGCCGAAAATTTCCAGACCATGTTCAGCAACTGGAAACTCCCCGCCGCCATGCGCAATACGCTGCTGCTCGCTGTCGTTATCGTTATCGTTATCGTACCGATCCAGACCGTTCTGGCATTGTCGATGGCGGTGCTGGTCACCAAGATGACCCGCGGGCGCGACATGGCGCTTTACATCTTTACCATTCCCCTGGGCATTTCCGATCTGGCCGCCGGCATCATCTGGCTGGCGATCTTCGAGCAGACCGGCTTTCTCAATTCCATGTTCTATAATCTCGGCATTATAGAGCAGCCGCAGACCTGGCTGGGCTATCAGACCAAATGGATGATCTTCATCGCCGTGGTTCTGGCCGAAATCTGGCGCGCCACCGCGATCATGCTGGTCATTCTGGTCGCCGGCATGGGCCTGATCCCCAAGGAATACAATGAGGCAGCCGAGGTTTTCGGCGCCAGCCCCTGGAAGCGCTTTACCCGCGTTACCCAGCCGCTTCTGCGCCCGAGCCTTCAGACCGCGCTGATCCTGCGCGTCATCCTCGCCTTCGAGGTCTTCGCCGTGGTCGCCACCCTTGGCGGCACCTCCCGCCGGTGCTGATGGGGGAAGCCTAATCAATGGCAGTTCGCCCTGCATGATCGCGGCGTGGCGGCGGCCTATGCGATGGTCATTCTGGCGATCTCGATCCTTGCAACGCTGGTCATCATGCGCGTGATGCGCGTGCCGAAGGAGGCCCGGATATGAGTACTGTCACCACCGATTCCATCGCCGAACACCGCAAGCGCGGCCGGTTCTGGATGCGTGCCGCCGTGGCGGTGCTGATTCCGATCTGGGCAGCCTGTCCTTCTTCGTCGGCTTTCAGGGGGTTACCGCAGCGCTGATCAATTCGATCATCGTCGCGGTGCTGACCATGATCATGTCCATCGGGCTGGGCGCGCCGGCCGGCTATGCGCTGTCGCGCTTCGACTTCAAGGGCAAGGAAACCTTCCGCATGCTGGTCCTGGTGACCCGCGCCTTTCCCTTGCCGCTGCTGGCGCTGCCGCTGGCAGTGATGTTCATCCGCACCGGGCTGGATGACAGCCTGTTCGGGCTGGCGCTTGTCCATACCACGCTGGCGCTGCCTTTCGCGGTCCTGGTCACCTTTTCGTTGTTCTCGGGCATCCTGATCGAGCTGGAGGAAGCCGCCTGGACACTCGGCTGCACCCGGCTTGGCGCCTTCCGGCAGGTGGTCTGGCCGCTGATCATGCCGGGCATTGCGGCCTCGGCGGTCTTTGCCTTCGTGATCTCCTGGAACGAGGTCTTCGCGGCGTCGGTCCTGACCATCCAGAACCGGACATTGCCGGCCTTCCTGCTGCAATCGCTGGATGTCTCGCCCATGCCGCTGAAATTCGCCGGGGGCTTCGTGCTGATCGTCCCGGCGCTCATCTTCCTCGTGCGCAAATATCTATTTGCCATGTGGGGTATTGCCAATCGTTAAGGGGGGCACATGGCTGTCATCGAAATCAAGAATGTTGCCAAGCGCTTCGGCGCGGTGACCGCGCTGCACAATGTCGATATGACCATCGACGACAAGGAGTTCATGGTCCTGCTGGGGGCTTCGGGCTGCAGCAGGACCACGCTTTTGCGCATCATTGCCGGGCTGGAAACCCCGTCCGAGGGCGAGGTCTGGATCGGTGGGCGACGGGTGGACAACCTGCCCCCGCGCAAGCGCGGGATTGCCATGGTTTTCCAGAACTATGCCGTCTTCCCGCATCTGACCATGTTCGAAAATATCGCCTTCGGGCTGCGCATGGCCAAGACCCCGCATGATGAGGTGCAGCGCCGGGTCAACCGCACCGCCGAGCAGATGCATATCGAACAGCTTCTGCAGCACTATTCCGGCCAGCTTTCCGGCGGTTAGCGTCAGCGCGTCGCCGTCGCCCGTGCGCTGGCGATGGAGCCGGAAGTGATCTTGATGGATGAGCCGCTGTCCAACCTCGACGCGCTGTTGCGCTTGGAAATGCGGGCCGAGTTGAAGGGGGTGCTGGCGGAATCGAAATCGACCGCGATCTATGTCACCCACGATCAGGTTGAGGCGATGAGCCTCGCCGACCGGATCTCGGTCGTGCACAAGGGCCGGATCGTGCAATCAGCCGACCCGATCGAGGTTTATCGCAACCCGGCGACCCGCTTTGTCGGCAGCTTCATCGGCAATCCGCCGATGAATTTCCTGCCCGCGGACCCGAAGGGCGGTGGGCATTGGTCGGTGGCCGGTTTCGATCTGGCCGGCCCCATCGCCGAGCGCCCGCTGGAATTCGCCATCCGGCCCGAGGATCTGGTCCCGGCCGAGATCGGCATTCCGGTCACCGCCAGGATCGTCGAGCCGCTGGGGCCGCATCTGCTGGTCACCTCGGAAATCGGCGGGCAGACCTTCCGTTCGGTTCTGGAAAGCGATCTGCGCGTCGTGCCCGGCGATCTTCTGCATCTGGCGGCCATGCCCGGCCGGGCTCGCTGGTTTGACCCGACCACCGAAACCGCTATCGCTGCCAGACAGCTTAACCTTGAGTGCCTCACATGACTGAAATGTCCCGACCCGATTTCGACGCCGCCGCCGCGATCCTGCGCGAGAATGATCGCGGCAGCTATACGGTGCCGACCAAGGGTCTTTATCCCTTCCAGTGGAACTGGGATTCGTGCCTGACCGCGCTCGGGCTGGCCACTTTGGACGAAGACCGCGCCTTCACCGAAATCGAGACGCTCTTCGCCCATCAATGGCCCGATGGCATGGTGCCCCATATCGTCTTTCATGTCATAGATGACGGCTATTTCTCCGGCCCCGATGTCTGGAACACCGCCGCGATCCTCGGGCTTGAAACGCCCACATCGGGAATCACCCAGTCGCCGGTTGCCGGCTTTGCATTGGCGCGGCTGATGGCGCGCTGTCCCGATCCGGCGCTTTACGGGGACCGGGTGCGGGCACTGGTTCAGGCGATCGACCGCTGGCATGACTGGTTCTTCAGGGCGCGCGATCCAAAAGGTCAGGGGCTGGTTGCGATCCTGCATCCCTGGGAATCGGGGCGCGACAATTCCATCGACTGGGACGAGGCGTTCGAGCGCGTGCCGACCGATGGCATCGCCCCCTATACCCGCCGCGACACCCAGCATGCCGATCCGGCGCATCGTCCGACCAAGGCGCAATATGACCGCTATCTGTGGCTGGTCGAGCGTTTCCGCAGCCTCGGCTGGGACAATACGAAACTGCATGACGCCACGCCCTTCCAGGTGGTCGATCCGGGTTTCAACGCTATCCTCTTGCGCTCCTGCACCGACCTTGCCGATCTGGCGGATCGTCTTGGCCTGCCCGAGATCGCTGCCCGCAACCGGGACCGGGCGGTGCGCGGAACCCTGGCGCTGGAGACGCTCTGGGACGATGGTTACGGCCAGTATCTCTGCTTTGACCGGGTGGTGCCAGCTGATCGACAGCCCATCGGTCGGGGGCATCCTGCCGGCTTTCGCCAGCCTGCCCGCCGGGCGCGCCAGGGCGCTTGCCGCGCGGATTGAGGATCTGGTCAGCCGCGCCGAATATGTGGTGCCAAGCCACAATCCGGCTGACCCGCGCTTTGACACGCTGCGCTATTGGCGCGGGCCGGTCTGGCTGATCGTCAATTACATGATTGCCGATGGGCTGCTGGCGGCGGGTCATCGGGTTTGCGCCAAACGGGATCCGCGACGATTCCCTGCGTCTGATCACCGCTGGCGGCTTTGCCGAATATTACGGCCCGCTCGATGGCCCGCCCTGCGGCGGCGGGCGCTTCACCTGGACCGCGGCCATGGTGATCGAGTTCCTGCGCGAAACTGCCTGATCCCTGATCCGCCCCCTGCCGCGACAGCCGGGGCGGATGTTCCGCGATTACTGGCCAGCCAGCTGCGCGGCCAGTTTCCGATCCGTCCAGTCATCCAGCGCCTGATCGGCAGCCTTGTCCCGGACCTTGATCCAGGCCGGATCATTGCCGAACCGGGCGTCGAGCCGGGCCATCAGTGCTTTTGACGCACCATCGCCCGCCGCGCCCGCCGAAGCGGCGATGCGCCAGGCAAGCGCATAGCTGCGCGGCGCACCCGCGCCCTGCTCATAAGCGCCGGCAGCCAGACGCATCGCCGGAACCGAAGCGAAAACCTCGTCCGCCAGATCCTCATCGGCCCGGAGCTGCGCGTCGAGCAGCGCCTCGACCGTCATCTTCGCCTCGATCCCATCAAGCAGCGCCGCAGCGCCCGGCGCATCCATGCCGGCGGCCTTCAGCCCCTGCGCGTAAGCCGCCGCCGGATCTGTCTCGGCGGTCAGCCGGGCCACCATCAGCACAGCTTCGGCATTGTCATCCAGAGGGCTGAGCAGCTTGATGGCGCACGCGGTGTTCTGCGGCACGCCGCGCCCTTCGGCGAAGGCCATGCCAAGCGCAAAAGGATCTTCCGGGCGGTCCCTGGGATCGGCGATCAGCGGGCTTGCCGGGCTCGGCAGCGCATTGGTGAAGCGCGGCTGAAGGGCGGCAAGGGCCTCATCTGATCCTTGCCAATCGTCGGTCTGGAAGGTGATCGGCTGCACGGGGTGGATTTCTGCGGTCAGACGGCCAGGTCTGGCGATGAAGGCGGTCGCCGCTTCGGCCAGCGACTGCTGCACGGCCTCAAGGGCGCTACCGGGCTCGGCGGTGACGATACCGGCTCTGATCCCTTCCGGGCTGATCGCATCGGGCGGCAGCATCGGCTGAATGCGCAGCCAAAGGCCCATGTCTTCGACCGACAGATGCGCCGAGCGCAGCGTTGCGCGCAGACCGCCCCGGGCTTCGAAGCGCCGTTCATGGATATCCGGGAAAACCTCGGGATCCATGTCCTCGGGGTCAATCCGCTCGCCGCTTTCGTCAAGAAAGTCGTCCATGACGCCACGATTGCGCCGACCGCCGCCGATCTCGTCGATCAGCATCGGCGAAATGAACGCGGCATAATCGAGATCGGCGCTGGCTTCGATCCGGGCAATGCCGGGGCTGACCGCTTCGATATCCGCACTGACCGCGCCGGAGCCGCTGATCTGGCGCAAATCGACATTCAGGCGATCAACCGAGACGGTTTCGCCGCCAACCAGCATTCCGACCATCGCGGCATTCGCCCCGAAGCAATTGGTCGAGATATCCAGATCAGCGACATCGAGCCGGCTGCGCAGATCTTCGGCGCCCCGAAAGCTGACACCGGAAATCTGCAGCCGGCCCAGGCTGATCTGACAAAGCGCGTAATCGCCCAGCCCCTTGATCTCAAGATCACGCAGGATCAGCATGCCGCGCTCGCCATCCACTTCCAGCGCGCCGTAGCGAATATCCGAAATCATCCGACCGTAATTGATCGTAATCCGGGTCAGACCGCCGACAATTCCCGCGATCGAAAAGCTGTCATCGGATCCCTGCGCTGCCGCAGGGGCGGCGCCGGCCATGAACATGCTGCCGATCAGCATCGGCGCAACCGCCCTTAGGCCGTGCGCAACGGGTGCCGGCTTGATTTCAAACGCTTTCGACGGCGACAATTGTTCCGATGTATCCACAGATGGCGTGGAAACCGATATTCTCGAAATGACAGCTCTGGTCGAGTTTTGCATGAATTCATTCTCATTGAAACAACTCAAGGCGGCAAACATCCTCCATCACCCGAGGTAAACGGCTTCGGGCAGGTTGTAAAATCATATTGATTTGCGCAAGATTCTGCGCAGCCAGCCTGCGGCGCGGTGGCGATCTGCCAGCAAAGTTCCATTGGGTTGAAGCCGGCATTCAAATGTCGATAGAACGAGCACGTAGTATCTGAATGGTTCACGCCGGTGACGGCGAGTTAGGCAGTTGTGTCGTGACATCAAGAGGTCAGGAGTTCATTCCTCGACAGCTCCTGCTCGACCAGCTGGCAGGGAGGGGGCCAGTCATTGCACTTCTCGATGCCGCCAACCTGCCGGGCCTGCCTGAACGGATCGAAAGTCGCCGCGTCGAAGCGCTGTCGCTGTTTCAGGGAAAATCCGCCGAAGAGTTGCGCGATGTCGCGCCCTATCTGGTCAGGATGGATCCAGACAGCCCGCTGATGCGGGATTTTTTGAACTCTCACGACGTGCCCTGGGCGATGTGGGGCAAGCGGCCGGGGCTGCTGATCCTCTCCGATCTCGACCTTGAGGCGCTGCAAAAGCACTTCCGCCGCTTCCTGCGCGTGCAGACCGAACGCGGCACCTTCTTTTTTCGCTTCTGGGAACCGGCCAGTGCCGCGGCCTATTTCGAAGCGATCGAAGACAGCCCTGATCGCGGCAGATGGTTTTTTCCACGCGAGGGCGGACAGATCGACGCGATCATGGCGCCGGATGCCGCGCAGGACCGACTGCAATCCTTCGCGGTCAAGGGCGAGCGGCCCGAAAATCCCGATTGGGAAAGCCGGCCCTTCACCCTGCTTCCCGACGAGCTGGAGGCGATGCGCGGCACAAGGACCGAGCAGAACCTGCGCCAGATGGTAACCCTGATGGCAGAGACCTTTCCGGCGCTGGCGGCGCGGATGTCACCGGCCGACATGGACAAGGCGGTGCGCCGCTCGGTTTCGCGCAGCGCCGAGCTCGGCATCCGGCAGCGGAACAATGCTTTCCGGGTGGCGGCCTGGGATCTGCATTCGGGCGGCAAGTTCGAGGATGGCGATCCGGGCGGCGAATTGCGCCGGATCCTGACCGCCGATCTGGGTGAGACCGAGAAGATGCACCGCCTGGCCGAACGCATCTCCCGACTCAGCCCGGCCAATAGCTGAACCGCGCGGATCCGATTGATCCGTAACACCGCAGGCAGCGTGAAAGCCACCGAAGAGACCCGCGCCGCCCGGCCAGCATCTTGCCTCCGGCGGGGATATTTATGCCAAAGTGAATTTCATCTTGGTTCAAATATCCCTTGCAGAGTGGGCTCTGCTTCGCCGCCACGGTCATCTCCTGAAGCGCTTCGATCAAAGTTCGGATCGCCAGGATTCCCTTGGTTTCCGATCTGTGATTCACCCTTCATGGGAGGATCAAGAACATGCCAGCATCGCTGTCAAAGGAGCTCCGGGATCGCTTTTTGAATAGCCCCGGGTTTTTTAGACGCCTTCGGGTCTCCTCATCTGCTGCCGGTCGAACTCGGCAGGCGACAGCATCCCGTTTCTCGCATGCTTGCGCCTTGGGTTGTAGAGCATCTCGATGTAATCGAACGCGTCCAGCCTTGCTTCTTCGCGGGTCCGGTCGGTCCTGCGCCCGATCCGTTCGCGCTTGAGCAGATTGCGCTTCCAGGCATGGAGCGAATGCGTGCTCACCCCGAGCCGTTCCGAAATCTCCTTGGCCCGCTCGCCCCGCTCCGGAACCCGGTGCCGTTGTCCGAGACAATGCAGGCGGGCTTGCCATAGATCCGCACCAGCGCGTCCAGTTCGCGGGCCACGCGTGCGCCCGAGATGCTGGTATCGGCGATCAGGCACAGGTTCTCGCGGCAACAATCGTCGATCACGGCCAGGATGCGGAACCTGCGTGAGGCCCCGAAACTGTCGGACAGGAAATCGAGCGACCAGCGGGCATTGGGATGCGCAGCTTCAGGCATCGGTGCTCTTGTCCCGCGTGCCCGCTTGCGGTCGCGTCGTCGCTTCACCGCAAGTTCCTCTGCGCGATACAGCCTGTAGAGCTTCTTGTGGTTCATCGCCATGCCCTCGCGTTCCAGCAGGATGCCGATCCGGCGATAGCCGAAGCGCCGCCGCTGGCCGGCGATTTCCCGCATGGCCCTGCGGATCTCGGAACAATCAGGCGGGCGTTCGCGCCGGACCGTCTTCGGATCGACACCGACAAGCTGGCAGGCCCGGCGCTGCGAGATATCGTGATCCCGTATTGCCCGTAGCGCTGCTTTGCGCCGCCCGGTCAATGTCGTCAGGTCTTTCC
>JBKEBH010000389.1:0-3572 GCA_047973065.1 Paracoccus sp. (in: a-proteobacteria)
CGGAAAATCCGCAATCCATGACTGGTGGAAGAGGAACCGCCCAGACCGATCCGACAAGTGATCCACCCCGGACCATCCCGGATAGCCCAAGGACCTCCGCCCTGTTCCGTCATCAAACCAAATGTCACAGCACTATTAAACCATCTGACACAACACAAATGGGCGGTGCCTGAATCATGACAAACGCCCAAAATCAATGAGGCCTGAGCCTAAAACGCTGCATGCTTGCCGCCCAACAAGCTTGCTCGAACGGTATCGATATACTTGAGCAAACGCCGCGCACAGGGTTTGCCAACGGAGACTCGGCCCATCTTATAGATGCAACATTTCGATGTAAGTAGCAGCGTGCACCCCAGTGCTCTCTTTTCAGATACAAGGCTTAGCGGGCATGGAGGATTGATATCCGGTTCGCGTGATAGCGTCATAGCAGTGACGCGCGTGAGCCTACATATATGACAATAGCTTCCCCGAATCGCCTTGTATCCGGCCGCTTCGCCGCTATAAGGCAACATCCTTCCGCAATTGCGAAACCGGCGCAGCCTCTCGTGGCGGGGCGTGGAAGGCTATCCCGCCGTTGAAGCCCGCCTGATACTGAAAGGTCTGACATGCCGCTTTACGAGCATGTGATGATCGCCCGCCAGGACCTGTCGAATGCACAGGCCGAAGGGCTGATCGAACATTTTTCCACCGTGCTGGCCGATAATGGCGGCAAGGTGATCGACAGCGAATATTGGGGTGTGCGCACCCTCGCTTACAAGATCAACAAGAACCGCAAGGGCCATTACGCCTTCCTGCGCACCGACGCGCCGTCGGCCGCCGTTCAGGAAATGGAGCGTCTCGCCCGTCTGCATGACGATGTCATGCGCGTGATGTCGATCCGCGTCGATGCGCATGAGGAAGGTCCCTCGGTGCAGATGCAGAAGCGCGAAGAGCGCGGCGAACGCCGCGAGCGTCGCGATCGCGACAACTGAGGAGATCTGAGACATGGCAAACAAACCGTTTTTCCGTCGTCGCAAGGTCGATCCGTTCGGTGGCGATAACGCCCCCAAAATCGACTACAAAGACACCCGTCTGCTGCAGCGCTACATCTCTGAGCGTGGCAAGATCGTGCCGTCGCGCATCACCGCCGTTTCGGCCAAGAACCAGCGCAAGCTGGCCCAGGCCATCAAGCGCGCGCGGTTCCTCGCGCTGCTGCCCTACGTCGTGAAATAAGGAGGAAGACCGATGCAAGTCATCCTGCTGGAACGCGTGGCCAAGCTCGGCGCCATGGGCGACGTGGTGAACGTCAAGCATGGTTACGCCCGTAACTTCCTGCTGCCGCAAGGCAAGGCGCTGCGCGCCTCGGACGCCAATATCGCCGATTTCGAAGCGCAAAAGGCCGCTCTGCTGGCCCGCAACGACGAATCGAAAGCCGAAGCGCAGAAGCTGGCCGGGAAACTCGACGGCGAAGCCTTCATCATCATCCGTTCGGCTTCCGATGCCGGCGCGCTTTACGGCTCGGTCACCCCGCGTGACGCCGCCGATGCCGCCAATGGGGCCGGTCACAAGGTCGATCGCAAACAGATCGTTCTGGGCGCGCCGATCAAGGATCTGGGCCTGCACAAGGTCCTGGTCGTTCTGCACCCGGAAGTCGAAGCCGAAATCGTGCTGAACGTTGCCCGTTCGGTCGAAGAAGCCGAACTTCAGGCTTCGGGCAAGTCGATCCAGGAACTGGCCGCTGAAGCCGACGCCGCCGCCGAATTCGAAATCGCCGAGCTCTTCGACGAAATCGGTTCCGCCTCGCGCGATGAAGACGAAGATGTTATCGCTGGCAACGGCGAGTAATTCGCCTTTTGCCAGACGCAAAACCTGACATGATCAAGCCGCGCCGATCCTTTCGGCGCGGCTTTTCATTGCGGCCCCGCAAAAAGGGTCCGGGCGACATGCCCGGCCGAGCCGGCCTGTCCCCGCCTATGGCTGAGCCCTCCCTCCGACAGGCAGTTGACCTGACAGGTTTTCGCTGGAACCATCCGGCAACGGCCCTATCGTGACGGCCGGCACGCAGGATAAGGAACGGCCCATGAGCTACGACCCCAACTGGAGCGAATATGAGGGCCCGCCCATTGATGAGCTCACCGAAGAGGACGGTGACCGACTGGACGAAGATCCGTCGACCAGGCCGGCGCAAAAACACCGCAAGCCCCTGCTGATCTGGGGCGGCATAGGCATCGCTGCCCTGCTGGGCTATCTGGCTGCCAGCCGCATGGGCCGCTCGTCCCAGCCGGAACCGCGCCCACCGTCACCGCCGCCCTATCGTCAGCCTCCGCGCCGTCCGCCGCCCCCGCGCAGGGCGGGGCGGCGTGATCAGCCGATGAAATCTGCAATCGAGGGGACCGGCCGCGTCATCTCCAGCATCGGCATGCTGCTGGCGGTGGCCAATACGGCGGCGGACCTGCTTGAGCAGATCTCGCAGGAGCGCAGCCGCATGGCCGAGGCAAAGGATGCCGATCAGACGACTGCATCACCCGACGATTCGCCGCCCTCACCCGGCGAAGAACGCATGCACAGGCTTTGACATCATGTCCGATCCCGCACCGCCTTCGCTGCAAAAGATCCGCGGTCACAAATACGATCACGGTCACGTGCTGGTTCTGGCGGGCGGGATCTGTCACAGCGGCGCGGCCCGGCTTGCCGCGCGCGGCGCGTTGCGAATCGGGGCCGGACTGGTGACGCTGGCGCCGCCGCTGGAAGCCATGTCCGAACATGCCCACGCCCCCGATGCGCTGATGCGCCTGCCCGTGGACAGCCCGACGGATCTGCGCGACGCCATCGCTGCCCGGCGCATCAACGCCCTTGCCATCGGCCCCGGACTTGGCTTGCCCCGGGCCGAAAGATTGCTGCCTGTTGCGCTGGAAACCGGCCTGCCTGTGGTCATCGACGCCGATGCGCTTGGCGCTCTCGCGCTCAAAGGGCATCTGCTTCATGACACATCCGTCCTCACCCCGCATCTGGGGGAATTCGCCCGGCTCTATCCCGATCTGGCGGCCAGCCTGCCAGAAGATCCCGAAGCGCGGCGCCAGGCTGCGCTGGCGGCGGCGCGCAGATCGGGGGCTGTCATGGTCCTGAAGGGCGCCAATACGCTGATCGCGGCACCCGATGGGCACAGCCACCGGAATATGGGCGAGGACGCCCCCTGGCTGGCCACGGCCGGATCGGGCGACGTGCTGGCCGGCATCATCACCGGCCTGCTGGCACGGGGCCTGTCGGCCTATGACGCGGCCTGCACAGGGGTCGCGGTCCACACCGATTGCGCCCGCCGTTTCGGCCCCGGCCTGATCGCCGATGACCTGCCCGGACAGATCCCGGCAGTTCTGCGCGCAATGGCTTGATTTTCCGCTCGCGCCCCGCCGCTCGCTTTGCTAGAACGGCGCGGATTTCCAGAAGGCGGACTGCCTGTCCGCTGCTTGATATTGCGGGTGTGGCGAAACTGGTAGACGCACCAGATTTAGGTTCTGGCGCCGCAAGGCGTGGGGGTTCAAGTCCCTCCACCCGCACCATGACGAAGGATAGGACATGCAGGTCAAAGAGACCCA
>JBKEBH010000008.1:0-3750 GCA_047973065.1 Paracoccus sp. (in: a-proteobacteria)
CTTGAGTGCCATCTTTCTGTCTTCCGTTGCTTTGTTTCGTCAAAAACTCAGGCGGCCTCCGCAGTGGCGGAGGCCGCTATCTTGCGGCGATCTATCAGAGTCCGGTGGACAAGTCGATGGAATTGCCGGCTTCCAGCGTCACATAGGCCTTCTTGACGTCCGAACGGACACCCGGGCGGCCCCGGAAACGCTTGGTCTTGCCTTTGGTCACGGTGGTGTTGACCGCCTTGACCTTGACCCCGAACAGGTTTTCCACAGCTTCCTTGATCTGCGGCTTGTTCGCGTCGATCGCGACCTCGAAGACCACAGCATTGGAAACTTCCGACGCCAGGGTAGCTTTCTCGGTGATGATCGGCTTGCGGATCACGTCGTAATGTTCAGCTTTCGCGTTCATTTCAGGCGAGCCTCCAGAGCTTCGACACCCGCGCGCGTGATCACCAGGGTGTCACGCTTGAGAATGTCATAGACATTGGCGCCGATGGACGGCAGCACGTCAACGCCTTCGAGGTTGCGGGCGGCGCGGGCAAAGCCCTCGTTCACCTCGGTACCGTCGATGACCAGAACGCGCTTCCAGCCGTTTTCCTTGACCGCTTTGGCAACGGCCGCAGTCTTGGCATCGGCGAGGTTGAGATCCTCGATCACCACCAGCTCACCAGCGGTCGCCTTGGCGGACAGCGCATGCTTGAGGCCAAGCGCGCGGACTTTCTTCGGCAGATCGAAGGCGTGGCTGCGCGGGGTCGGACCCTTGTAGACACCACCGTGACGGAAGATCGGGGCCTTCTTGGAGCCGTGGCGAGCGCCGCCGGTGCCCTTCTGGCGATAGATCTTCTTGGTCGAGTAGCTGACATCCGACTTGCCCAGCACCGAATGGGTGCCAGCCTGAGCCTTGGCGCGCTGCCAGCGAACGACGCGCTGCAGCAGGTCGCCACGCGGCGCCAGCCCGAAGATCTCGTCGCTGAGCTCGATCGAGCCAGCCTTGCCGGCGTCGAGCTTGATCACATCGAGTTTCATCAGTTGTCTCCTTCCGGCGCAGCGGCCTCGGTCGAGACCTGAGCCTCGGCAGCGGCAGCCGACGAACGGGTCGCGGCCGGGAAAACGGTGTTTTCGGCAACCGGCTTCTTCACGGCGTCCTTGATGGTGACCCAGCCGCCCTTCGAGCCCGGCACCGAACCCTTGACCATGATCAGGCCACGGTCGGCATCGGTCTTGACGACCTGCAGGTTCTGGGTGGTGACGCGAACGGCACCAAGATGGCCAGCCATCTTCTTGCCCTTGAACACCTTGCCCGGATCCTGACACTGGCCGGTCGAACCGTGCGAGCGGTGGCTGATCGACACACCGTGCGAAGCGCGCAGACCACCGAAGTTGTGGCGCTTCATCGCACCGGCAAAGCCTTTACCGATCGAGGTGCCGGCGATGTCGACGAACTGACCCGCGAAATAGTGATCGGCGACGATCTCTTCGCCGACGGCGACCAGATTGTCTTCCGAGACGCGGAATTCGGCAACCTTGCGCTTGGGCGCAACGCCGGCCTTGGCGAAGTGACCGCGCAGAGCGGCGGTGGTGCGCTTGGCTTTCGCCTCGCCCGCGCCGAGCTGGAGGGCAACATAGCCATCCGTTTCAGCGGTGCGCTGTGCGACCACTTGCAGATTGTCGAGATGAAGAACGGTCACCGGAACCTGGCGGCCATCTTCCATGAACAGCCGGGTCATGCCCAGCTTCTTGGCGATAACACCCGTACGCATGATCGCCTCCTTACACCTTGATCTCGACATCCACGCCAGCGGCGAGGTCGAGCTTCATCAGCGCGTCAACGGTCTGCGGGGTCGGATCGACGATGTCGAGCAGACGCTTGTGGGTACGGATTTCCCACTGGTCACGCGATTTCTTGTCGATATGCGGGCCGCGCAGAACGGTAAATTTCTCGATCTTGTTCGGCAGCGGGATCGGCCCGCGAACCGTAGCGCCCGTGCGCTTGGCGGTATTGACGATTTCCTGGGTGCTAGCATCCAGCACGCGGTAATCGAACGCCTTCAGCCGAATGCGGATATTCTGACTTTGCATCGTCATCCCTCGGTCTTTGAGGGTTCCAGTCGAGAGGCTGACGGCGCACCACGCGGCGCCAGCATCGGACCATATAAAAACTGCGAGGCCGCCCCGATAACGGACGGCCCGGACAGAAGCAACCGATTCCCGTGCTCTTGAGCGGATTCGGCCGCGATGCGCGCGTATAGCGTCAGGGGACAGGAGAGGTCAAGGGGGAGCGGGCCGGGTAGAGTTATCCGTTCAGGCATCGCAGCCAAAGCATACGATACCTACTTTTGAAACCGAGTACTAGATGTATAGTCCCGAAGTGAAGTGGTCCCACCTTTTCGGACAGGTTTGCAGCTTTGCTAAGGTGTATCGGGTTTAGGTTTCATGCTGCTTTTTGCTCTTGCAGGCCTGCCCAATATGCCTCGTCCGGCGTCCGCCGATCAAGCGCGGAATGGGGCGGTTCGGTGTTGTAGAATGCCATCCAGTTTTTGAGGACCCTTCGGGCCTGGAAGCCATCATTGATCTCTTCGAGATAGATCGCTTCCTGCTTCAAGCTTCGCCATAGCCGCTCGATGAAGATGTTGTCGAGGTAACGGCCTCGTCCATCCATCGAGATGCGCACCCCTGCCTCGGTCAGCGTGGTGATCCAGGCTGATCCCGTGAACTGAGATCCTTGATCTGTGTTCATGATCTCCAGCGGGCCGTATTTGGCGATGGCTTCGTTCAGCGCATCGACGCAGAAGTCGGCGTGCATCGTATTCGATAGCCGCCAGCTCACGACTTTGCGCGACGCCCAATCCATGATCGCCACGAGATACAGGAAGCCATTCCTGACCGGCACGAAGATGATGTCGGCGCACCAAACCTGGTTTGGACGGTCGATCTGCATGCCTCGAAGCAAATACGGGAAGACCGGATGCTGCGGGTGCGGCTGACTGGTTCTGGGGCGTTTATAGATTGCCTCCAGCCCCATCCACGCCATCAATCGCCTCACGCGATGACGGCCTGCGACAACGCCCTCCCGGCGCAGATAGGTCGCGATCTGGCGGCTGCCGAAGAACGGATACCTGGTGAACACCCGGTCGATCTCTTTCATCATTGCCAACGTGTCCGCGTCGATCCCGACTGGCGCGTAGTAGAACGCGGATCGGCTGAGCCGCACCAGCTTGCACTGCTGGCTGATACTGAGCTGCGGGTGGTCCCGTTTGATCATCGCGCGTTTCTTCTCGGGGCTCACCGCTTCAGCCCTTCGGACAAAAATCGTTCTCGACCGCCAGCCTCCCGATCTTGGCGTGCAGTTCCTTGGTCTCCGCCTCGGTCGGCCCCTCTGGCTTGCCGCCACGGGCAAACACATCGGCCATCCCCTCGACCGCTTGGCGTTTCCATGTGCTCACCTGGTTCGGATGTACCTGGTGCTTCGCAGCGATCTCTTGGATCGTCTTGTCGCCACGCAGCGCTTCCAGCGCCACCTTCGCCTTAAACTGGTCTGTGAACTTCCGGCGTTTCGCCATTCTCATATCCCTTCAAAGCTCTGGGATACACCTTAGCCAACTGTCCAGTTTGCTGGGACCACTTCACCTGGTTCCTTTCTACGCAAAAGGCCCGCCCCTTTTGGGGCGGGCCTTTTTTCGTGATATCGCTTGCACGATCACTCGATGCCTGGGGGCAAGGTGGGGGGAACCCCCACCCTGCAGGCTCATCACTCGATGATCTTCG
>JBKEBH010000046.1:0-3719 GCA_047973065.1 Paracoccus sp. (in: a-proteobacteria)
AAAGAAGTGTTCAAGCATTCATTCAAGAAGTCTGTTGATGTATCCACACTGAGTTACAATGAAGCACTGGCTAGGAACATCTGGAGCATGAGTCCTGATGCTGATGCATTGGCCATCCCACTAGGACAAGACGTCCTAAAGATCCATGCGAATGATATCCCTATGCTCACCAAAGCATATAGGGAGAACTTCTATGACATTCAGATTATGGGTCCTGATGGAGGGGTGCTGGCTTCTCATGTGGACGGCAAGGAACTCCTACAGTTCATAGCTGCACAGAAGGACTCTCTTGTTCAAGATCATATGTTGCGTAGCCTCATATCGGGCAAGGGAGAGAATGTTGCACAGATAGCTAACCGCTATGATACCCCTATGGGATTCATCACCGGGGAGCAGTATGCAGTTGATAAGGAGAATGCGATCTTCTCTCTGTGGAATGCTCAGAAGAAACAATACAATAAACTCCATGCTAACACTTCTAGGCCCCCAGATATTGAATACATCCAGCCATGGTTGAAGCCCCAGAACTACGGCATGGTGTATGATAATGCCAGATTCAGTGACATTGATGGGTTCCAGATTGATGCAATGGCACAGATGCGGGCAGCTCAAGAAGTCTATCAGACTTCTGCTAATAATGCATCTAAGTCTGTACTTGGGAATATGTATGAGCGCCTGCCAGAAGTTGCTGAAAGTGAGTTGCAAGGAGTTAACAGGGCGGGCGCTGGGCCTGGTTTCGCTTCATACAGCAATGCAGCATTGGGTGTGCTCGAGCAGAAGTTCGAATTCATTGGTGGGCAAGTCATCAAACGCTCTGGTGAACTCAGCTCGAAAGTGGCTAACACATTCCAGCAAGTTAACTATGGAGTTCTGAACGATCCCAACTCTTCCACTGTTCTAGCAACTGTACTCCACAAGGTGCGAGCGGCAGGTAGCCATCGCTATGTGATTGATTCAGAGGAGAGTGGGCTGATACTGAAATCTGTACGGGATCATAGGGTTGCACTTTCGGAAGGTGTTGAAGCTCTCCCACCTGAGATTCCATCCTATGTGGATGAGTTCATTCCAATTGAGGATGAGAAAGTACTCTCGTGGCTCAAGACTCATGTGTCCGCTAATGGTGAGCGAGCCAGAGGCAAGAATACTCTGCGAGTAGCACAAGGGTACAACAGCCAGTGGCAAGATGATATTGTCTATGCACCCCAACCTAATCCAGCTAGATTCAAGCACCATGCCTTTGTTGTGGATGAAAACAAGATGGTGTCTCAAGGGGACACAACAATGTTGTATGCGACTGATGCAACTACTCTTGAGAAGCAGATAGCTGAGGCTCGTGCACAAGGATTTGAAGTCTACACCCCTGATCAGACAGCTAACTACTTCAAAGCTAAGGGGATGTATGATTACTCGTTGGGGTTGAATGAATCTCAAATCGATACTGCCCTCAGAGCTAAAGGCACAAGTGCTCCAGCATTTCCCATCACTGGAACTCCTCAAGAGATGATGCAGGACTTGATGCAATGGCATGCGAAAGAGGAGATTGGACTACTGAAAGAGGCTGTACGCACCAAGTACTGGAGAGAGTTCGGGATCATCAAACAGATGGGCAAAGAGTACGATGAAGTTTCTCGTGCTCAGATTGGCATTGTGAACAAGCTCAAGCCCGCCACAATTGAGAACCCATATGACGATTATCTCAAGCTTGCTATGGGCGAGGCTCCTAAGAGTGACTATCCTGTGTGGCAGACTCTGAATGACTTTGTGGAGACAGTGGGTAATAAGACTTGGAATGCTGTATCCTCTGTCTGGCGCAGAGGCAATACAATGGGTGCGGATGAGATTGAGGAGATCAACACTATATTCAAAGATTATGGTGTTGAGATGCCAGCAACTAAAGCACAGCTTGAGGCTTGGACTAATCATCCTGCTGGCATGAAAGCTGTGAGCGACTTGGTGCGGACTCAGAATGCAATCTTGGGCACCATCACACTGAGGCTTGATCCCATCAATGCACTTAACAATGGGATCTCTTCTCCAATTCTAACAATGACTGAACTCGGGTCATGGGTTAGGAATGCCTATGATGGGAATGCTGAACTAGCGGGGGAACTCACGAAGTTGGTGGGACTCAAAGCGGCAGGAGTGGATGATGTTATTCGCTCTCCCACTAAGCTGCTAGGCAAAGCATATGCTAATTATTGGGGTAAGGATTCTGCCGCCCTACTTGCCAAGTACAAGAACTTGGGGGCTATCTCTGACTTGTCTACCCAGCTGAAACTCCTGGTGGAGGATGCCACTATTGAGGGCACTGAGACAGCGGCTGACCTTGCAGCTAAGAAAGCAAGGCTGATTGCTGGCGCCAAGAGACTTACTCAGGCGGGTGAGAAGTGGACAGGGAATACAATGGTGGAGGAGATGAACAGATTTGCCTCTGCTAATGCTGCTGATATGCTGACAGCCCCACTTGTGAGAGAGGGTCTGATGGATGAGCAGACAGCAGGAGTGTACATCAGTACATTTGTCAACCGAACTCAGGCTAACATGTTGGCTGCACAAAGGCCACAGATGTTCCAAGGTCCACTTGGACAAGCTATTGGATTGTTCCAATCATATCAATTCAACTTCATGCAACAGTTGATGCGACATGTGGGTGAAGGCTCCAAGAAGGATGCAGCAATGTTGCTTGGACTACAAGCTAGCATCTATGGCATGAATGGGTTGCCAGCTTTCCAAGCCATCAATCAACATATCATTGGCACAGCATCAGGGAACACAAGCCACACGGATGCATATACTTCTGACAATAACATTGTGGGTAAGGAGATTGGTGATTGGCTGTTGTATGGGGCAGAATCTAACTTCTTGCTTGACCCTGATCTGAAGATCAACCTGTACTCCAGAGGAGACATTACTCCTAGGCAACTCACTATTGTTCCTACTCAGTTCTCACAGATTCCGTTTGTGGCTGCCAATGCCAGAGTGTATAACACGCTCAAGAATGCGATGGGGAATCTGAATAATGGTGGGGATGTGTGGAATACTATGCTGAGTGCCATGGAGCAACAAGGCATTAGTAGGCCACTGGCTGGTATGGGGAGAGTTGCAAGAGGCTTTGCTAATGATGGTGTGAGTTTCTCAGCATCAGGCAGAGGGAACATTATCTCTGCAAATGAACTCTACACTTTTGCTAACTTGGCAAGGTTGAGTGGCGCTAAGCCATTTGATGAAGCTATCGCACAAGATGCTGCATTCAGATATCAAGGGTATCAGAGTGTGGATACAGCAAGAAGGGCACGATTGAGTTCTGCCATCAAGTCCCATGTGGCTGGGGGTGGGACTCTGACCTCTGAGCAACTAGAGGATTTTATGGAAAGATATGTGAAGATTGGGGGGAAACAGGAGGAGTTCTCTAAGTGGTACACCCAACAACTTAGAGCGACTGCCACCCCACAAGTGAACAAACTGCTAAACAGTAAACATGGAGATTACATGCAGAACATTATGGGGGGCAGGCTAATGAAGGTTCCTGCTGATGTTAGAAGAGAACTGGAGGAGTAGAAACAAGAAGGCCACCTCTAAGGGTGGCTTTTTTGTGGGTCAGAGTTTTTCTAGCATCCGTTCAATATCTGTTGCTTGTGCCATAGCGTCAGAGAGTGCATCATGCGTGGTTACTGAAGGTGTCCACGGTAGGGGTGCCAAGGATAACAGAGTACGATAGC
>JBKEBH010000072.1:0-12607 GCA_047973065.1 Paracoccus sp. (in: a-proteobacteria)
GATCCGAAATTGCAGGGTTTTCAACGGAACCCTATGAAACCCTGCAGTTCAAAGCTACCAAAACCGATCCTTTGTCTCAGAAAATCAGCATGTTGTCGGTTGTTCAGAGCCAACTAATTATGGCGGAAATAACTGCCGATAAAATTATTTACGGAACATCCGAAGCCGCTTTCATTTCAGACCAGACGGTTGACGCTTATGGAAACAGCATCAATGCACTCGATGCGAATGGCGTTGCTGAACATATCCTGGTCGATGCCGGTGCCGGAGACGACAATATCGACATTGGTCTGGAATGGGACACCATCACTGGTGAGCCGATCATGCCCTCGGACACGATCGAGGTTCTGGCCGGTGATGGGGATGACCAGCTTTATCTCAATCGGTCTGGTGTTTCCATGGATGGCGGCGCTGGCGACGATCATTTCGACATCTGGCTCTATGATGATACATATGCCGAATATGCTGCGGCTGGCGGTCTTCAGCTGACCGGGGGCGAAGGGGCGGATACCTTCCAGGCTGTCAGCTGGAATGAAACCGGCGAGATCGTGATTTCGGATTTCGAGCCGGGTCTTGATGTGATTCAGATCTGGAATGAATTTGAAGAATATGAGACGATTGATTTTTCTCAAAATGGTTCGAGCAGTAGATTTACCGCCACCGATACTGCCGATGGGGCTGAGCTGCTCGTCTACCATTCCTATGACTATCCTGATGGGCATATCGAAGTTCGCGAGGTGCTCAATTTTACACTGAAAGACGTGACCCTTGCTGATCTGACCGGCACAGTGACCTCCGGCAACTATCTGACCGGGACCGAAGGCCGCGACAGGTTCCGCAGTGAGACCATTGATGCGAATGGCAATGGTTTGACCGATCTGGCCGATACGATTGACGCCGGGGGCGGCCCCGACAGCATCCGGCTCGATACTTCGGGGGATGTCATTCTGGCCGGCGATGGTGACGATTTCGTGTTGGTGCGCGGTGCTGGCAATAGGATTGAGGCCGGCGATGGTGATGACCGGATCCTGACCCGCTGGGGCGGTAACACTGTTGATGGCGGCGCAGGTGATGATGACATCACCTGCGACCTGCGCTCGGGTGGCACGTTCAGCCTGACCGGTGGCGAAGGGGCGGACAGCTTCATCTTCGCCAGTGCGAAGGCCCGCAGCGGCGCCAGTATCGAGATCACCGATTTCGACATGTACGAGGACCGGCTGGTTATCGGCGGGGTCGAGATCGACCTCACGGATCTGCCCGACAATATCCTAGGCAGCGAGACCGATACCGGCATGATCCTGGATTTCGGGCGCAATGATGTGATGGAGATCACCTGGGATCTGATGCCGGTCTGATCGCACCTTGCCAGGAAATGAAAAGGGCGGCGGAACGATTTTTCCGCCGCCCTTTCCTTTCGGTTCCGGTCCTCAGCCCTCGCTGCCGAAGCCGTAGGTTTCGGTCACATAGTCGATATCCTTGTCGCCCCGGCCCGAGAGGTTGATCAGGATTGTCTTACCCGGGTTCCTGGGGGCTTCACGCAGGGCGAAGGCGACGGCATGGGCGCTTTCCAGCGCCGGGATGATGCCCTCGCGCCGCGACAGCCGGTAAAAGGCGTCGAGCGCTTCCTTGTCATCGGCGGCGACGTAATGCGCCCGGCCGCTGCGGTGAAGATAGGCGTGCTCCGGCCCGACGCCCGGATAATCAAGGCCAGAGGCAACGGTATGGACCGGCGCCGGATCGCCATTGGCGTCCTTGAGCACCATGGTGCGGAAACCATGGATATCGCCATCCTCGCCGAAGGTGATGGTGGCGGCGTGATCGCCAAGTTTCGAGGAGGACCCCAGCGGCTCGACCCCGTAAAGCGCGACCTCCTCGTCGTCGATGAAGCCGGCGAACATGCCCATGGCGTTCGAGCCGCCGCCGACGCAGGCCGCGACCATATCGGGCAGGCGGCCGGTCAGGTCCAGAAACTGCTCGCGTGCCTCGATGCCGACAACATGCTGGAAATCGCGGACCATCATCGGGAAGGGATGGGGGCCGACAACGCTGCCAATCGCGAAAAGGGCGGTGTCGGCCTGGGCGACATAGGCCTGGAAGCAGCTGTCCACGGCTTCCTTCAGCGAGCGCCCGCCAAAGCCGACCGGCACCACGGTTGCGCCCAGAAGCTTCATCCGGGTGACGTTCGGCGCTTCCTTGGCGATGTCGATTTCGCCCATGTGGATTTCGCATTCCAGCCCGAAATAGGCGGCGGCGGTCGCCAGCGCGACGCCGTGCTGGCCGGCGCCGGTTTCGGCCATCAGCCTGGTCTTGCCCATATGCTTGGCCAGCAGCGCCTTGGCCATGCAATGGTTCAGCTTATGGGCGCCGGTATGGTTCAGATCCTCGCGCTTGGCGTAGATCTGAGCGCCGCCGAGATCCTTCGACAGATTGCCGAAATAGGAAATCGGGGTCGGGCGACCCTGGAAATGCTTGCGGATGAAACGCAGTTCATTGATGAAGTCGGCCGAGCGCGACAGGCGCAGATAGGCCTTTTCGATCTCGGCGAAATGTTCGACCAGAACCGGCGGCAGATCGGCGCCGCCGTAAGGCCCAAAGAATCCCTGCGCATCGGGATGCGATTTCAGATAACCCATGTCATTCTTCCTGCTGGCTGTCAGCGTCCATCTAGGCGGACGAAATCCATCACGCTGCCCTCGCTGGGGCGGATATCGGCCCAGTTGTCGATCTGGAAATCGATGACCAGCGTTGCCGCCGTCGGATAGCGGCGGAAATCGGGATCGTTGGGCACCCGCGCCGGCAGGCTGGCGGCAAATTCGGCAATGCCGGGGTTGTGGCCGATCATCATCACCGTCTGTTCGGTGGCGGTTTTCAGCACAGCCAGCATGACATCGGCCGGGGCTAGGAACAGGCGTTCGTCGAAACGCAGGGCCGGGCGGACCTCAAGCGCGGCACCGGCGATCTGTTCCCAAGTCTGGCGGGTGCGCAGGGCGGGTGAGCAGATCACCTCCTCGGGCTCATAATCGCGCGAGGCCATGAAATCCCCAAGCTCACGGGCCGAACGACGCCCGCGATCATTGAGAGGGCGGTCAAAATCCTCGGCGGTCGGATCGTCCCAGGCGCTTTTGGCGTGGCGGGTCAGGATCAGGCGTCGGTATCCGGAAGGGGTCATCGAGGAACGGCCTCATGTGATACACAGGTGATATTCTTAATGAAGCCTGCCATAGGTTGCGCGACCAGAGCAAGAGCTTCGCGACAAAGGTGAGGATGAAAATTTCCGCTGCATTCAAAGGAATGGAACTGACCGTTCACCCCGGCTATAGCCCCTTGTCGCCCTGGCGCAGCCCGCGCGGCTTTACGCTCGGCTCGGTCGAGCGGATCAGGCTGCCGGCGCCATGTTCGGTAAAAAGCTCCAGCAGCACGGCATTGGACACCCGCCCGTCCAGAATGACCACTGCCCGCACGCCCTCGCCGAGCGCCTTCAGCGCGGTCTCGGTTTTCGGGATCATGCCGCCGGCGATGGTGCCATCCTCGATCATGGCGCGGACCTGATCGGGGGTCATCGCCGTCACCACTTCGCCCGAACCGTCCTTGACGCCCGAAACATCGGTCAGCAGCAGCAGCCGGTCGGCCTGAAGCGCACCGGCAATCGCGCCTGCGGCGGTGTCGCCATTGACGTTGAAGGTCTCGTTATCCTCCATGCCGGTGGCGACCGGGGCAATCACCGGGATCAGCCCGGCCAGATAGAGATCGCGGATGATCTGGACGTTCATCTCGACCGGCTTGCCGACAAAGCCCAGCTCGGGATCGTCGGCCTCGCAGACCATCAGATCGTCATCCTTGCCGGAAATCCCGATGGCGCGGCCACCGGCATCGTTAATCGCCTGAACGATTCGCTTGTTGACCAGGCCCGAAAGCACCATCTCCACCACCTCGACGGTTTCCTTGGTGGTGACGCGCTTGCCGCGCACGAAATGGCTTTCGATACCAAGCTTGCCGAGCAGATCGTTGATCATGGGCCCGCCGCCATGGACCACGACCGGATGGATGCCGACCTGCTTCATCAGCACGATATCCGAGGCGAAGCGGGCCATTTCAGCGTCGTCGCCCATGGCGTTGCCGCCGAATTTCACCACGACAACCGCCCCCGAATAGCGCTGCATATAGGGCAGGGCTTCGGAAAGCGTTTCGGCGGCGGCGGCGAAGTCTCGGGTCATATTCTGCTGTCTCATACTGCGTTTCCTCAGTCCTGAGCGCAGGTTAGGGGCAGGGGCAGATATGGTCCAGAGGGGACAGGCGATTACAACGCATGGAAATCGCGCCGCGCCGTAAAGGCAGGGCCGCGGCGCTTTCCTATTCCAGCCCGGCGATGATCGCGCGCAGCGTGGCGATGCCCTGACCCTTTTCGGAAGAGGTCACCACCAGTTCGGGATAGGCGGCGGGGTGCTTTTGCAGCTCTTCCTCGACCTGGGCAATCACCGGCTTGATCGCATTCGGCCCCAGCTTGTCGGTCTTGGTCAGTACGACCTGGAACGGCACGGCCGAGCGATCGAGCAGGGTCATGATCTCGTGATCCACCGGCTTGATGCCGTGGCGGGCGTCGATCAGGCAGAAGGCGCGGCGCAGGGTCGGACGGCCGGCCAGATAGTTTTTCAGCAGCGCCTGCCATTTCTTGACGACTGCAACCGGAGCCTTGGCAAAGCCATAGCCGGGCAGATCGACCAGATAGCCATGATCGCCAAGCGCGAAATAGTTGATTTCCTGGGTCCGCCCCGGCGTGTTCGAGGCCCGGGCAATGCCCTTGCGGCCGGTCAGCGCGTTGATCAGGCTGGACTTGCCGACATTCGAGCGCCCGGCAAAACAGACCTCGGGCCGGTCGGCCGGGGGCAGCCCGTCCATGGCGACGACGCCCTTGACGAAATCGACCGGGCCGGCGAATAGCGGGCGCGCGGCCTCGGCGGCCTGAGGATCGGGTTCGTCTGCGACTGGAAAGGCAACCTTCATATCTGCACCTCATCGGCCCGGGTGATCTTTCCGCCGGTCACGACCTCGGCGAAGACGCCGAAATCCTCGGTCCCGGTCATCTCGCGCAGCAAGGCCAGCATATCGCTGTCGCGGCTGCCGGTCTTGGTACTGATCTCGACAGCCGGGCAGCGGCCAATCGGTTTGCGGACCAGCAGGCGGGCCTCGCCGATGGCGATCTCGCGACCGGTCAGATCTTGCTCGGCGAAGGGCTCCCAGCCCTCGATCCAGAGATTGCCGCGCCAGCGGTCCAACCCGATATCCTGTCCGAGCCTGGCTTCAATGGCATGAAGCGAGGCCAGCGACAGGATCGACACCAGCGGCTGGCTTTGATCGGTCAGTGGCCCCTGTCCGCGCAGCAGGCGGGCAGGGGCCGAGCGATCCGCACCCCAAAGCGGGGACAGCCAGCCGATCAGCGCCTGTTGATCGGCCGGGTTTTCCGGGTCGATCTCAAGGTCGGGCCGGTCAGGATGGTTGAGGCGGATAAGATCGCCGCGCCAGCCGCCCTTGACGGCTTGCAGCGCCGGGCAGGCAGCGCCGCGCAGGAAGGCGGCCTTCGGCAACCAGCGGGTCAGCCGGCCGTCTTCCAGATGTTTCAGCGCACCCTCATGCAGGACCGCATAGGTGCGATCCCCGGGCAGGTGCGCGCCGGCGCTCAGCTGGACATGATCCAGATCGTCCCCGCCAAGCGTCTTGATCGGATGGACCCGGATATGTGCCAGCCGCGCCGTCACTTGCGTTTGCCGATGCGCAGACTGTCACGGATATTGCCGAACAGCTGCGGCGGATGGCCGTGCATCGACATGATCGCATATTGCTGACCGATGGTGATGACGTTGTTGGTGATCCAGTACAGCACCAGACCCGAGGCAAAGCCGCCCAGCATGAACATGAATACCCAGGGCATCCAGGCGAAGATCATCTTCTGGGTCGCATCGGTGGGGGCCGGGTTCAGCTTCTGCTGGAGCCACATCGACACGCCCAGGATGATCGCCATGATCGACAGCGAGACGATGCCCAGAACACTGTCGCGCGCCGGGGCGGCATAGGGCAGCAGCCCGAACAGGTTCAGGATCGACGAGGGATCGGGCGCCGACAGATCGCGGATCCAGCCGATCCACGGGGCTTGACGCAGTTCCAGCGTGACGAAGATCACCTTGTAGAGGCTGAAGAAGATCGGGATCTGGATCAGCATCGGCAGGCAGCCGGCAGCCGGGTTGACCTTCTCGCGCTTGTAAAGCGCCATGACTTCCTGCTGGTATTTCTGGCGGTCGTCGCCGGTGCGCTCCTTAATCGCCTCCATCTCGGGCTGCATCTCGCGCATGCGGGCCATGGAGATATAGGACTTGCGCGCCAGCGGGAAGACGATGGCCTTGAGGATGAAGGTCAGTGCGATGATAGACCAGCCCATATTGCCGATCATGCCATTGAGCCAGTGCAGCAGACGGAAGATCGGCTTGGTCAGGAAGTAGAACCAGCCCCAGTCGATGGAATCGACGAAACGCTGAATGCCGGGGCCTTCTTCATAGGCGCGGATGGCTTCCCATTCCTTGGCGCCGGCAAAGAGATAGCTCTCCGAAGAGGCGCTGGCACCCGGGGCGACAGTGACCACTGGGAAACGCGCCTCGGTCTGATAGATGTCGGCGCTCTCGGTATATTTCGCGACCGAGGTGAAGGCCTGACCCGGGACGGGGGCCAGGGTGGTCATCCAGTAATGGTCGGTAAAGCCGATCCAGCCGTTCTCGGTCACCTCGGCGATCTCGGCCTGGCCCTCGCGGGCGACCGGATCGAGCTTGGTCATGTTCTTATAGGTGATTTCTTCCAGCGTGCCGTCATTCATGCCGACAACGCCCTCGTGAAGAATGAAGAAATTCTGGGTATCGGGTTTGCCGTGGCGGGCGATGATCCCGTAGGGGGCAGCGGCAAACGGCGTGGCGGCAGTGTTTTCGACCGATTGTGTAACCGTGAACAGGAACTTGTCATCGAGTGTGAAGCTGCGGCGGAAGATCTGGCCCTGACCATTGTCCCAACGCAGGGTGATCGGGTTGTCGGGGCTCAGCTTGTCGCCTGATTCCACCTGCCAGATGGTTCCGGCATTGGGAACGGCGGCCGGATCGGTGCCGGCGGCGGGGCTCCAGCCATAGACGGTGTAATAGGGCTTCGAAGGCGCGATCTCGACCCCGGCATCGGGTGCAGCAATGCTGGTTTCACCGACCGGTTGCGGCATCTTATCGCCGGTCGGGGTCAGCAGGCGCACATAGGGCGAGTTTTCATCCAGGGTCTTGCGGTAGCCGGTCAGCAGCAGGTCGTCGATGCGCCCACCCGCCAGCGAGATCGAGCCCTTCAGCGAGGGGCTTTCAATCGTGATGCGCGGCGCGGTGAAGGAGGCATCCTGAACGGCCGCGTCCGCAGGCGCGGCGGCTTCGCCAGACGCAGCGGCGACCGGGATCGCGGCCGTCCCGCCCTCTGCCTGGGCCTGAGCCTCGGTTTGCGTCGCGGGGGCCGGGGGTTCCGGCGCGAAGAAGGTGAACCATCCCAGCACCACCAGCATGGACAGTACCATGGCGAGGATCAGATTGCGGTTGTTGTCTTCCATGCGGTCGAGCCCCCTGTTGTCAGGGGAGGGTTCAACAGAAGGGGCAGGCAAAGGTCAAGGTGATTCACGGCACCGGGCGGGGCGAGAGGCCATTCCTACATGGATTTCACCGGCTCCCGGACGGCTGAGCGACCTGTGGGGTGCTTCGTTCAGGCGGCGGGGCGGGTCGGCAGGTTCATGCGCGGCTGGGGCCGGGATGTGGCATGAAGAAAATGCGCGGTGCCATCGCCATCGAGAAGCGGCGCCACCGCCTCGCCCTGGATGATGTCGCAGCCGAGCTGGGCGAGAAAGCCATGTTCCTCACGCGTGGCGATTCCTTCGGCGATACTGGACAGCCCGTGACGTTCGGCCAGGGCAAGCAGCGAAAGGGCCAGCTGACCACGGTGCGGATTACGATGACAGCCCTGCACGAAGGCCGGGGCGATGCGCATCCGACTGAGTCCGGGCCGGTGATCTTGCATGCGCGCCATGAGATCGGGGCAGAGGCAGTCGAGCTCGATCCCGCAGCCGCTTTGCGCCAGCAGGCTCAGTCCGGCGTATTTGATGCTGCGCCCGTTGCTGGACGGCGCACAGAAGATCAGCCTTCCGGCGTCGGTTTCCTGACGGTCGATTTCCCACAGCAGCAGCCGGGCCTCCTCGGCCGATTCGACGGCCCGCAGCGAGAGCGGAATGGCGATTTCCGGCGGGCGCAGACCTTGCATGCGCCAGGCGCGAACTTGGTCGAGGCTCAGGCGCAGGACGCCGCCGGTATCGCCTTGCAGCCGGGAAGGCGGCACCGCGCGGATCGAGGCAATCCGGCCGGTATCGCAGCAAAGCTGCGGCCAGAAATGCAGGGCCGCCGGGGGCGATATGGGGCTGAGCGGTCTGCGAATGGAAGGAGGATGCCCCGCGATCCGCAGTGGTGCGGGCTGACCCCTGCCCAGATGCAGGAAGCCAAGGATTTCGGTCAGTAAACCGGATAGATGCATCTGATGACCTGATTCGCGCTTCGTTCTCAGGGCATATTATGTATGGGAGGTTTTTGTTCGGTTAATGTTCGCGCAAATTCAGCAGGTTTTGCGGGATATTTTCAGCCGTTTGTTCGATCTTGTCCGGCCAGAGCCCGGCAAAGTCGAACAGCTTCGGATCCAGCAGATGCGAAGGCCGGGTGTTCATCAGCGCCCGGAACATGACCTGCCGGCGGCCGGGTGCGCGCGCTTCCCATTCGTCCAGCAGCCGCTTGATCTGAGCCCGCTGCAAACCCTCCTGCGAGCCGCAGAGATCGCAGGGGATGATCGGATAGGCCATGTCGCGGGCGAACTTTTCGCAATCGGACTCGGCGATATAGGCGAGGGGGCGCAGGACCAGAAGATCTCCTTCTTCATTCAAAAGCTTGGGTGGCATTGTTGCCAGCCGGCCGCCATGGAACAGGTTCATGAAGAAGGTTTCCAGCATGTCATCGCGATGATGGCCCAGCACCACGGCCGAACAGCCTTCCTCGCGGGCGATGCGGTACAGATTACCGCGCCGCAGCCGAGAACACAGGCTGCACATGGTTCCGCCCGGCGCGATCTTGTCGGTGACGATGGAATAGGTATCCTGATATTCGATCCGGTGCACAACCCCGCGATCTTTCAGGAATTCCGGCAGGACCGTTGCTGGAAAACCGGGCTGGCCCTGATCGAGATTACAGGCGAGCAGATCGACCGGCAGCAGCCCGCGCCATTGCAGTTCATGCAGAATGGCGAGCAGCGTATAGCTGTCCTTGCCGCCCGACAGGCAGATCAGCCAGCGATCGTCGGGTCGGACCATGCCGAAATCGTCAATGGCGGCGCGTGTATCGCGCACCAGCCGCTTGCGCAGCTTGCGAAAGGCCGTGGTCGAGGGCGCGCCGCGAAACAGGGCGTGGATCTCGTCTTCGGGTTCCGGGCTGTCCAGATCGCTATGTTCGTTCATTGCCGTCTTTCGTCTCGGAGGGGGCGGAGTGATCATGACCGCAACCCGGGACCGGATCATAACCATGTCCGCCCCAGGGATTGCAGCGCACAATCCGTCTGGCCGCCAGCCAGCTGCCGCGGATGGCACCGTGATGTTCCAGTGCCTCCAATGCATAGGCCGAGCAGGTTGGCTGGAAGCGGCAGGCATGTCCGATCCAGGGGCTGAGCAGCAGCCGATAGGCGCGCACCGGCAGGGCGAAGATACGGGCCAGCAGGCTCATGTCCGGTTCCGCGGGGCGTGGATGCGGTGCAGGGCTGTCGCAAGATCGTCCTGCAGATCGCTGAACTGGCGTGAAACTGTCTCGCCGGGGCGGCCGACCAATACGTAATCCCAGCCGGGCCGGGCCAAGCCGGGCAGGATGGCGCGTGCCAAAGCCCGAAGCCGCCGCTTGGCACGGTTGCGGGCGACGGCATTGCCGATTTTCTTGGAACAGGTGAAGCCGATGCGGATCGGGGTTGCGGCGGCCTCGTCAGGGTGCCTGCGCCGGGCTTGTAGCAGAAATCCCGCCGTTCCGGCGCGTCCTGCCTGTGCAGCCTTCAGAAAATCTGCCCGCTGGCGCAGAACCGAAATCTGCGCCGGTGCGACATCAGCGCAATCGGAAACGACAAAATCCGCCGGATCTTTCCCCGGCTGCTTGCATTCAGCGTCATGGGGCAGATGCGGCGGCATCGTCACTTCCTGTCTGGCGCGCAAAAGGCGCGCCAAGGCCAGATCAGGCCGACAGGCGCTTGCGGCCCTTGGCGCGACGGCGGTTCAGCACCTGACGGCCAGCTTTGGTCGCCATGCGAGCACGGAAGCCATGACGGCGGGTGCGAACCAGATTCGACGGCTGGAACGTGCGCTTCGACATCTTCTTTCTCCACTTCAGGCGCGGAAGGTCTGGATGGAGGGCATTGCGAACCCTGCCCCACGCGACCGCGTCGGTTAATTCGAAGCCCGCGCAATAGGCTATGCCTGTATCCGAGTCAACGCTGCTTTGATGGCAATCCGCTGATAATCGGCGGATCAGGTAGCCAACCGGGCACATTCGTTTGAATTTGGTCCTACCGGAGGTTAACTGTGGCCCGATAGGTGGAATTTGCCGCCACAGAGAGACATGTCACACATGCCGATCGACACCCTGACTGGACGCTTTGCTGCGCTGACGCTGCTCTTTGTTGCGTTGGCGGAACTGTTCATACTGGTGCCGAGCGTGTCGAATTTCCGTCTCGACTATCTTCAGACACGTCTTGAGAAGGCGCAGATCGCTTCTCTGTCCCTGCTGGCGACCGACGAAAACGAAAGCATCGCCGCCGATCTCGAATCGGAGCTTCTGGACAATGCCGGGGTCTATAACGTCGTGCTGCGCCGCGATGAGGTCCGCCAGCTGGTCCTGTCCTCACCGCTGCCCGGTCCGGTCGTTGCGACCTATGATCTGCGCGATGCCTCGATCCCGCGCGCGGCAATGGATGCCCTGCACCAGCTCTTCGACAGCGAGGATGAGGTGATCCGCGTCATCGGTGCGCCGGTCAATCATGCCGGTCAGCTGATCGAAATCACGCTTTCCACCGCACCGCTGCGCCAGGCGATGATCGATTTCAGCCTGAAGGTTCTGGTCTTCTCGGCGGTGCTGGTGGCGCTGACCGCGATGCTGCTGAACCTTGCTGCGCAGCGGCTGATTCTGAAGCCGATTCGGCGCGTGATCCGTCATATGGCCAGCTATGCCGACGCGCCTGAGGATTCGCGCCTGATCATCACTCCCGACGCCCGGATCGTCGAGCTGCGCGAGGCCGAAACGGCCCTGGCCTCGATGCAGACCACGCTGACCCAGTCGCTCAAGCAGAAGGAACGGCTGGCCGGTCTGGGGCAGGCGGTGGCCAAGATCAGCCATGATCTGCGCAATATTCTGACCACCAGCCAGATCTTCGCCGACCGTCTCGAAGACAGCGATGATCCGGCGGTGCGCAAGGCGGCGCCGAAACTGGTCAATTCGATCTCCCGGGCCGTCAATCTGTGCGAAACCACCATGGCCTTCGGCAAGGCCGAGGAGCCGCCGCCCAGCCTGTCGCGATTCGCCCTGCGCGAGATGGTCGATGAGATCACCGAGGCCGAGGGGCTGCTTTCCGCCGGGGCCGACGGCAAGCCGCAGGTCGAATTCGTGATCGATGTCAGCCCGAATCTGGTGATCCGCGCCGACCGCGATCAGCTGCACCGGGTGATCTCGAACCTGATCCGCAATGCCCGTCAGGCGATCGAGGCGATGGGCAATCCCGGCACCATCGAGATCGCCGCCACCGAGACCGATCAGGACTGGCAAGTCCGGGTCGGCGATACCGGGCCGGGGCTGCCGCAGAAGGCGCGCGACTATCTGTTTCAGCCTTTCACCGGCGGAACGCGCAAGGGCGGCACCGGGCTTGGTCTGGCGATTGCTGCCGACCTGATCCGTGGCCATGGCGGCAAACTCGAACTGATGCGCACGGATGAGACCGGCACCGAGTTCAATGTCACCTTGCCGCGCGGAGTCCTGAGCGAAAATCTTGGCATTGAGTGATTTTTTGCGCTTGCATCCCCCGAGGGCTATCTCTACATCACGCCCTCACAGTGGACCCGTAGCTCAGCTGGATAGAGCACCAGACTACGAATCTGGGGGTCGGGCGTTCGAATCGCTCCGGGTCCGCCATTTCTTTCATGTAAGATGCCAAGCAAAACCGACTTTTGTGTCACATAGCTGACCCAGTCGGCGGAATTTCCTGAAATCATAGTGACGTTGTTCAGTTGAGCTGGTGATCGTAAGATCCGGCCAATCCAGCCTTTGTCTGATCTCGGAAGCCTCGCTTGGTCTGTTAGCGCGCGGCAGCTTTGGCAGAAAAGCGGGCTAGCTTTGGCAGAAGAAAATTTCTGGAACGGGGTCTTAAAGGGGCCATTACAGCCCCCTTTATCACAGCTTCTCCAGCTCGCTGCGCGGGTCATGCAGCGGACAGTCATCGACCACCCAGCCGGGCCAGATCGGATTGCGGCAGTACTCGCCGTCCGCCT
>JBKEBH010000243.1:0-1515 GCA_047973065.1 Paracoccus sp. (in: a-proteobacteria)
CAGAGCAACAGCCCGGCCCGCCGCTTCCGGGGCAAGACCATCGAAACCCACCCGATGGTTCCCGCCGGATCGGTTGCCTTCACGCCGATGGCCAACCTGATCTATGGGTTGAACACCGATATCCGGCGCGATCGGGCCTATCACTCGCGCAAGCGGGCGCTGGAATACACATTCGACATGGCCTTCGATTTCGAGGTTGCGGTGAAGCAATTTGCCGTGCTCGGCGAGTAAGCGAGGGCACGGGCGTGAGCATCACACCGGATGAAATCAGGGCCTATGCCAACCTCCCCCAAGAGGTGCCGGAAACCCTGCTTTCCAAGCATATCGGGATTGCCACGCGCGATCTCGTCCGTGCCACCGGCATCGATGTCGCGCCCGTTGGCCTCGATGAGCAATGGGCCGAGGCGCTCACCGTGCGCGCCCTGGCCAGCGCCTTTCCCTGGCTCAACACCTTCGCGCTCGATGGCGCGGCCAAGGTGGGACGGCTGGAGGGGTCGGTGGAATACCGCTTCCTCACCGCCGATGAGGTTGAGGAAAAGCTCAAGAATTTGAATGCCCGCTTCGAGGAACTGGTGGCCGCGTTGGTCCCGCCTGACGAGGCTCCGCCCGAGGGTGTGAGCTTCGGCTCAATCTCGATGATGTCTGTTTGAGGAAACCTCCATGCGCCTGCGTGCCCGCTTTGCCGCTGAAATGAAATCACGCCTCACGGCCTCGCTTCCCGAGGCGCTTGAAACCGTCTGGGATCATCAGGCGGTGGTGGTTGCGGTCGAGCAAATCAAGTTCACCTCGGCGGGCGGCGTCGAAGGCGATTGGGGGCGCAAGGCCACGCTTGCGGGCGTGGTGCGCGCCGAGCTGCGCGCCGATGAGATCGATGCGCTGGAGGTCGAGCCGCTGATCGCCGATCTGCTGGCGCGCCCCGTGCATCTGCCGTTCGATACCGCACTGCCCGCCGGCCATCTCAGCGAAAAGGCCCGGTTCGTGCTGGCCGATTGGCGCGATGTGATCCGCGACACGCAGATTGCCAGCGCCCTGCGCTTCACCGTCGAGGCCACGATTGCCGCCCATCTCGGGCCGCACGCGCGCCCTGAATTGCTGATCGGTCAGGCCCCGGATATCGGGCCGGGTCATGCAGGCGATTATACGCCATTGGAGGCATGATCATGCGGGATTTCGAGACCGGCCAGAATGATCGCCGCCTGTCCAATGTCGCGGAAATGGGCGTGGTCGAGGCGGTGGATTATGCCAACCCGCCGCGTGCGCGGGTGCGGGTTGGGGAACTCTTGACCGGCTGGCTGCGCATGGGAGCGATGCGGGCCGGCGGTGACAAGGACTGGGCCGTTTATGAGATCGGCGAGGAGGTGCTGGTGGTCTCGGCCTCGGGCGATCTGCGCCACGGCGTGATCGTCTGCGCGATCAATAACGGCACCAATCCCGGCAATGCCGCCTCGGCGGATATCCGGCGCACCGATTTCGGCAATGGCTCATTCGTCGAGCATAACCGCGCCAGCGGCAAGC
>JBKEBH010000263.1:0-1943 GCA_047973065.1 Paracoccus sp. (in: a-proteobacteria)
GGCCGTGCGGTGCGCATGTCCGAAGCGCTGAAGGCCGGGACCGTGTGGGTCAACACCTATCGCGCCATCAGCTATATGATGCCGTTTGGCGGCATGAAGAAGTCCGGCACCGGGCGCGAAAACGGGATTGAAGCCATCCACGAATTCCTGGAGACCAAATCGGTCTGGATCAACACCTCGGAAGATTTCCCGGCGAACCCGTTTGTCATGAGGTGACGCCCGACGACCCGGCGGGAACGTTCGCCCCGCTGTCCTGAAACACTCAAACGAAAAGTCTGCCCGACGCCCTGCCCGGTCGCAGTCGTCGTTCCACGGGCAGACCGGAGAAAGCTATGAAAATATTTGTAATGGCACTGCTGCTTTCTTGGGGAATGACAACCGCTGCGACAGCACAGGACTGGGCCCAGTCGCCCTGGGGCCCGAGGATGAGATCGGCGCTGCAAATCGCATCACCCCCGAAAAAGTTCTGGCTGCAGCCAAGCTCGTGACCGAGGGCAAGACCTATCCGCTGGGAACGGTCGTTGATCGTACGGTGCCCGCCTTCGCGCCGCGCTCAATGAGCCTTACCATTCTGCAGCCGAACCAGATCGGCACCGATGGTCTTGGCGGCAACGGCATGACCTACAACGACGACATTTTCATGGGCTGGCTGGGAATCGGCCCCCAGATCGACGGCTTGGGACATATCGGCATCAAGCACATCTACTACAATGGAAACGAATATTCCGACTTCGTGAAGGCCGACGGGCTGGCCAAGTTCGGGATCGAAAAGGTCCCACCGATTGTGGCCCGGGGTGTGATGCTGGATATGGCGAAATTCTATGGTCAGGAAATCGTGCGGGAAGGAACGCCCTATACGCGCGAAGATATCGTCGCTGCAGCCCACCAACAGGGAGTGGACCTTCGCGAAGGCGATGTGGTCCTTTTCCATTCAGGTTGGCTCAATGTTCTTGATGGCGAAAGCCCTGACCCGGATCGCTATGGCAGCGTCGCGCCGGGCGTCGGCGTTTCCGGCGCGGAATATCTGGCTGAAATCGGGGTGGTCGCCGTCGGCGCCGACACCTGGGGCGTCGAGGCAGTCCCTTTCGAAGATCCCAAGGACGGTGTTTTCAAGGTCCATCAGATCCTCATTCCCCAGAACGGCATCTATATTCTTGAAAATATGGACAGTCGCGCACTGGCGGCGGATGGCGTCCATGAATTCATGTTCGTACTGGGCGTGACCAGGCTGAAAGGCGCAGTCCAGATGATGATCAAGCCGATTGCCATCAAATAAGGCCCGGCCCGGCCCGAATGAGATCGGCACGGGCCGGGGCTGGACCGGCGCCAATAGAGACACGCGCCACTAAACAGTCGTTCCTGCGACGAGCATTCCCAGATGCCCGGCACGTAACTGATCGATATGTTCCAGTTGATCGCAGAACTGCGTGCCTTTCTTGCCGATGACGGAAAGCGCCTTTGCGGCCAGTTTCGTTTGCAGGATTTCGTCACTCAAAGGCTCATCCAGATCGTGCCTGAAGCTGACGACCTTTACGTTCGTGAAAGTCACCTTACACTCTGCCTCAAAATCCGACAGGCCGGCATCACCGGTCACTGTCATCCGCCGGGACAGTGCCGCCACCTCCGGATCCCCGGTCCGCGTAGCGGTATAGATCCGATCATTTCCGGTCTCGTCACCGCGCAGGGTCAGTCCGGCGAGCCAAGCATAGCTGAACTTGACCTCAAGTCCTGTCCGTGGCTCCTTCTTGTCTCAAACTTTCAGCCATCGGGGATTGGTCCGCAGCCTTACAGCGCCTACCGTCTTCAGGTACTCGCCGCGCAATCCGGCGTTCAGCAGGCCTTCGATCATGGCATGGGTCCCGTGGCAACATGCATGAAACTTGTATTTGTTGTCCTCGAAAAGGAACTTCTCGCCGGTGGGCGTCAGGTCGACTTCCTCCGGA
>JBKEBH010000284.1:0-70390 GCA_047973065.1 Paracoccus sp. (in: a-proteobacteria)
CTCGCGCTGAAGTTTCTTCTTCAGTGCGCGCATCGCCTGTTCGACGTTATTGTCGCGAACGTTCACCTGCATGTGGTTGTCACCACCTTCCTAGGTTAAAGTTGATCGAAATTGCAGGAAGCCGCCATATACGGGGGCAGGGGCGTTTTGTCCAGCCCGAGGAGGAAACATGAGCGATACACGCGACAGACTGGCCGAGGCCGCCATTCCCCATATCCCCTTCGACGGGATGAACCGGGCTGCCTTGCGTGCGGGCGCCCGCGATCTGGGGCTGTCCGAGGATGTGATTGCGGCCTTTTTTCCCGATGGCGGGGCCGGGCTGGCGGCCTATATCCACCGTCAGGGCGATGTCCGGCTGGCAGAATGGATGAAGGATCAGCCGCCCGGCCGGATCAGCGAACGGATCGCCGGGGCGCTCATGCAGCGGCTCGATTTTGCCGATAAGGAACTGGTGCGGGCGGCCTCTGCGGTCATGGCGCTGCCATCGAATCAGCCGCTGGCGGCCCGGCTGGTCTGGGAAACCGCCGATACGATCTGGAACGGGCTGGGCGACAGCTCGCGCGATGTGAACTGGTATTCGAAACGGGCGGTGCTGTCGGCGGTCTATGCCTCCTGCGTGCTTTACTGGCTGGGCGATCTGTCCGAGGATAGTGCCGAAACCCGCGCCTTTATCGACCGGCGCATCGAAGGGGTGATGCAGTTCGAAAAGCTCAAGGCTTCGGCCCGCAAGCTGCCGGGGGTAAGCGGGTTGGCGCAACTGGCGACGGGCTGGATCCGGGCACCGGAATCGGCGGATGCCGGGAACAGGACATGAGCCTGCCCGACATGATGCGCGCCGTCGCGATCCGCGAGCCGGGCGGGCCTGAAGTGCTGACCGAAACCCGCTGCGCCGTGCCGCTGCCGCGCCATGATGAAATCGTCATCCGGCTCGACTATGCTGGGGTGAACCGCCCCGATGTCGCGCAGCGGCAGGGCAGCTATGCGCCCCCGCCCGGCGCCTCGGATCTGCCCGGGCTGGAAGGGGCGGGCGAGATCGTGGCGATCGGCGCCGGGGTCAATCGCTGGAAGATCGGCGACAAGGTCTGCGCGCTGCTGCCCGGCGGCGGCTATGCGGAATATGCCGCCTGTCACAAGGCCCATGCCTTGCCGATCCCCAATGGCATGTCCCTGCGCGAGGCGGCGGTGCTGCCGGAAACCGCCTTCACCGTCTGGTCGAATGTGGTGATGCGCGGCGGCTTGACCGCGGGCGAGCGGTTTTTGGTCCATGGCGGCACATCAGGCATCGGCACCATGGCGATCCAGATCGCCCGGGCGCTTGGCGCGCGGGTCTGGGCCAGTGCCGGCTCGGATGAAAAATGCGGCGCGATCACCGGGCTTGGTGCGACAGCCATCAATTACCGCGATCAGGATTTCGTCCAGATCCTGCGCGAGGCCGGCGGGGCCGATCTGATCCTCGATATGGTCGGCGGCGATTATATCGAAAGGAACCTCAAGGCGCTGGATATGGATGGACGGCTGGTGATGATCGCCTTTTTGCAGAGGCCGAAGGCGGCGATCAATTTCGCGCAGGTGATGATGCGGCGGCTGAACATCACCGGCTCGACCCTGCGCCCGCAATCCGATGTCGCCAAAGCCGCGATTGCCGATCAGCTGCGCGCCCATGTCTGGCCGCTGATCGAGGCCGGAAAGGTCCGGGCTCTGGTTGACAGTGAGTTCCCCTTGGCCGATGCCGCCCAGGCGCATCAGCGCATGGAAAGCAGCAGCCATATCGGCAAAATCGTCCTTCGTATCAGGTGATATCATGACACAGATCTCTGCCCCGGAATTCGTCACCCTTGAAAATGGCGATTTCTCGAACCTGACCGCGCTGGCGGCGGCGGGCCTGAGCGACAGCTTTTTCAACCCCGGGCAGCTGGAAACCATCATCGGAAATGCCGTCGGCTTCGAGGGCGATGAAAACCCCGATGCCGTGGTCATGCATTACCCGTCCGAGGAAGGCGGGCTGGCGCTGCTGGCCACGACCGGCGATGGCGAATTTGCCCTGATGAACGCCTGGCCCTTCCTGCCCGAAGTGCTGAGCACGGCGATCACCCCGCTTCGGGTCGGGGTCTCAGAGGACGGGCTTCAGGCCATCGTCACCGCCCGGATCGGCGATGCGGTGCTGAGCTTTTTCGACGATGCCTATATCGTCTCCGCGCCCTCCTATCGGGGCGGGCTGATCCGCTTTGGCCAGTTCTATGCGATCTGCTCGCAGGGGCGGCCGGCCGATCTGTCGGAACTGGAGGTTGATCCCGAGGATCCCGATTACAAGGATTATCTGGCAGCAGGTTTCAAGCCCGATGGCCGCGGCGTGATCACCCTGCCGCTGGAAGGCACCTCGATGATCCTGCCGCGCGCCGATATCGCGCCCAATGCCTTCGAGTTCCGCGGCCCGGTGATCTCGGTCGAGCCGCAGGAGGACTGGCTTGCCCCCGATGCGGCGATCCTGCGGGTCAGTGTCATGCGCCCTTTCGAGGACGAAGACGGCGATCAGCTGGATGAGGGCTTTGATCTGCCGATCCTGCTGCGCCGCGATCTGATCGAGGGCGGCACCTTCCCCGAGCCGGGCGACGATTTTCAGGGGCTGATCTTCCTTTACGGCACCGGCTTCGAGGAAGACGGCGAGCCGGTGCTTAACTAAGACACCGGCCCTTTCGGGAGGTCAGCGGACCTGTTCCATGATGACCGCCTTGCGCGTGCAGTCCCGAACTGTGTCAGGGGCGCAATCGCGGGGCTTGAGGTCCCGGGTCAGACAGATCCTGACTTCCTGCAGATCCTCACCCGTACAGGTGACGGTGATGCCGTCCCGGCTCATGGTCGAGTTGGCCTCCATGAAGGCGTCTTCGATCAATGTCGGCGGGATCGAGATATCCTTGCTCAGATCGACGAAATATTCGGGCAGGGTGATCGCGTCGAACGCCTCGCGCGAGAGATCGTAATAGGCGGCGGCTGACAGGCCGGTGCAGCGGCCATGCTTTTGCCATTGATACCAGGCGAGGCCGCCCGAGCCCATGATATCGGCCATGGCCTGACTTTCGCGGCGCGCCGGATCGCGTTCGGTGGTGCGGCAATTCTGCGGCCAGCCGTCCTCATATTGCGGCCAGAGCCCGTGCAGCACGAAATCGACCTTGCCGCCCTCGTCGCATTGCGCGGTGTCGCGCTTGTCGAAATTCGCGGCGCACCAGTTCGGTGACCAGCTGAGCGCGACCACGTAATAATCGAATTCCCCGGCCTTGCCGGTGCTGCCGCCGGCTTCTGCCGCAGGCAGCGTGCCAAGCAGGGCGGCGCCGCTCAACAGGGTGGCCGCAATCGGGGTGCAGAGGGGGCGGGGAAGAAGGTGATGCATGGTCGTCTCCGGTCTGGTCTTGTCGCTGATCGGTCGGATCGTTTTGACGGGCAGGTTAACCGGACTGGGGTCGGGATGCGAGGGCACAGGGCCCGGCCGCTGGCGATCTGTGACAGGCGGGTGATGGATATTTGAGCCAAGGTGAAGCGCAAACCGCTGTGATCCGGGGCGAATGGGTCTTTTCCTTGGCATCTGATCGGCGTATATGATCGGAGAAATTTCCTGAAAACGTGATCTGGCCCCGCCAAAACGCCGTTTTCCCCGGCCGGAAAAGATATGCGCAAGGAGTAACCCGATGAACAAACCGCTGATGGCCAAGGCCACTGCCGTCTGGCTGATCGACAATACTACGCTGAGCTTCAAGCAGATCGCCGATTTCTGCGGCATGCATGAGCTGGAAGTGCAGGGCATTGCCGATGGCGATGTGGCGGCCGGGGTGAAGGGGTTCGATCCCGTCGCCTCGAACCAGCTCGATCCTGTCGAGATCGAAAAGGGTCAGAAGGATCCGGCCTATAAGCTGAAGCTCAAGCACAATCCTGCGGCCGATGGCGAGGAAAAGCGCCGCGGGCCGCGCTATACGCCGCTGTCCAAGCGTCAGGACCGTCCGGCGGCCATCCTGTGGCTGGTCAAGTTCCACCCGGAACTGGCTGATGCCCAGATCGCCAAGCTGGTCGGCACCACCAAGCCGACCATTCAGGCGATCCGCGAGCGCACCCATTGGAACATCCAGAACATTCAGCCGATCGACCCGGTTGCCTTGGGTCTGGCCAAACAGACCGAGCTGGATGCGGCGGTGCAGAAGGCTGCCAAGAAGAAGGCGGCCGAGGGCGGGGTCATGTCCGATGACGAGCGGCGCAAGCTGGTTTCGACCGAGGCCTCGCTGGCCATGGGCGAGGAGCCGCGTCTGCCGAGCTCGATCGCCGGGCTGGAGAACTTCACGCTGAGCGGTGACGATGCTGCGACCGACCAGCCTGAACTGGATGCCGACAGCTTCTTTAATTTGCCCGATGCCGATGAGGACGAAGATGAGGACAGCTGATATTCCGCCGGCGGCGGGCGGTCTGATCGAGATTGCCCGCGCCTGGCGGCAGCCCGAGGCCCATCTGGCCGCCGCGCTGCTGCATTCGGCCGGGATTGCGGCCGTGGTTTCGATTTAGATACGCATAACATGCTGCCACATCAGGGGTTGCCCTGGGCGGCATACGCGTCATGGTGCCCGCTGCCGATGCAGAGGCGGCGACGCAACTGCTGGCTCAGATGCCGCAATCGGTTTCGCGGCCTCCCTTGTGGATGGCCGCGATCTTCATGGCTCTGGTCTGGTGGTGCGGGGCTGCGCCAATGGTCGCGGGGCCTTATCCGCGTTGGCCCGAAATCATCCGGGCCGACGGCATGGCGTGAGCGGGCTCAGCCGCCGAGAACCACCGCGTCCGGGATTTCGTAACGCTCATTGCCGATATTGACGACTCTCAGATCGCCGCGCCGCTCATGGGTCAGATTGTCGGGCGCCACCGGGACACCGTTTTCAAAGCGAATCTCGCGCTGGCCGTCGCCCGGCCAGTCGATGGTTAGCGTGGCATTGCCGGCACCGCTGCGGGTCACGCTGAAGGCGCAATCGCGGGTCGGCATGCCAAGCACGACGGAGCAGGGCAGGGTGCCGGTTGCGGCGCCGGAGCGGCTGGGTTTCGGGGCCGGCTTGGCCGATGACACGCCCGGGTTCGCCGGAGGAACCGGCGAGGTTGCTGCCGGTTCTGCCGCTTCCGTGAGGGGGCGCTCGGCCGGGGCCGGTCGGGATTGGGGCGCGGGTGCTGCCATCGTGTCTTCATGCCCGTCATCTGCGGCTGGGGCTGGCGGCGCTGCGGTCTCACTGGCGGCGGGCGCTGCGCTTTCGGTCAGGAAATCGCTGGCTGCCCAGCCCGAGACGGCGGTGCCCGATGTGCTTTCGACCTTGCACCAGTTTCGATCCCCGGCGGTTTCGCAGCCGCCATTGCGCAATACGGTTCCAGCCGGGACCGCGCCGGCAACCCTTGCACTGGTCGAAGGCTCAGCCCGGATGTTCAGCGCTCCGGTGATGCCGGTCACCTGCCAGTATCCCGGGCCCGAAACCGGCGTGGTCGAGTTCAGCGAATCTGTCATATCGCTGCTTTGCGGTGCGCGGCCGATGATATCGACGGTCAGCGAAAAGCGGGCGGTTTCGCCATCGCGCCCGGCGCCCGGCATCAGATAGGTGCGGATCAGATAGGTGCCGCTGCTGGGCAGGGTCAGTTCGGCGCTATGGCCTGATGTGCTGCCGATGAACATGGCCTGCGATGCTTCGGGGGTATCACCGGGGGCGTAGATGTTGAAATAGCTCGACGGATTGTCGGTGCTCATCTTCACGGTCAGTACATGGCCGGCCTCGCCCTCAAGCGTGTAATCGGCGGTGTCCTGACCTGCGATCTGCCCCGATGTGGCGGTGCCGGTCGCGCCCGATGCGAAGATCAGCGGCTGGCTGGTGCTTTCCGCCAGAGCTGGCACGGCAAGGCTGAGCGCCAGTGCCGTGCAGCAGATGAGTTTCCCGAGCATGTTCTGCCTCATGTCATTTGTCCTGTTATTGCTGCGTCGGTTGAGTTCCGGCACAGGATTAATCCAGATCTGCCCGGATGCATCAGGGCAAACGGCCAGTTTCGCGATTTTGTGTCCGGCTGTGAGCGTGCCGACCCTTCTGCCGGTTCAGACTGACAGGCAGATATATTTCAGCTCCAGATAATCCTCGATCCCATGGCGCGAGCCCTCGCGGCCGAGGCCTGATTGCTTGACCCCGCCAAAGGGGGCGACCTCGGTCGAGATGATGCCGGTATTGACGCCGACGATGCCGTATTCCAGCCCCTCCTGCACGCGGGTGATGCGGCCGATGTCGCGGGCATAGAAATAGGAGGCGAGGCCGAAGATGGTGGCATTGGCCTTTTCGATTGCCTCAACCTCGGTCTCGAACCGGAAGAGCGGGGCGAGCGGGCCGAAGGTTTCCTCGGTCGCGACCTTCATGTCGTCCCGCACGCCGGTGACGACGGTGGGTTCAAAAAACAGCCCCTCCATGCGATGCCCGCCGGTCGCAAGCGCGCCGCCGTGATCGAGCACATCCCTGATATGTTCCTCGACCTTCTGGGCGGCGTCTTCATTGATCAGCGGGCCGGTGGTCACGCCTGCCTCCAGCCCGTCGCCGACGCGCAGTTTTCCGACCGCCGCCGTCAGCTTTTCGGCGAAGGCGTCATAGACCCCGGACTGGACATAGATGCGGTTGGCGCAGACGCAGGTCTGCCCGTTATTGCGGAATTTCGAGGCCATGGCGCCTTCGACCGCCGCATCGAGATCGGCATCGTCAAAGACGATGAAGGGGGCGTTGCCGCCAAGCTCCATCGAGCATTTCATCACCTGATCGGCAGCCTGACGCAGCAGGATGCGCCCGACCTCGGTCGAGCCGGTGAAGGTCAGTTTGCGGACAGCCGGGTTTTCGCAGAATTCCTTGCCGATCTCCGAGGCGCGCGAGGAAGTCACCACGCTGAAGATCCCGCCGGGCAGGCCGGCGCGCTCGGCCAGAACCGCCATGGCCAGTGCCGAAAGCGGGGTTTCCGCCGCCGGGCGCGCAACCATGGCACAACCGGCGGCAAGCGCCGGGCCGACCTTCCGGGCGATCATCGCATTGGGGAAGTTCCACGGCGTGATCGAGGCGCAGACCCCGATCGGCTGGCGCAGCACGGTCAGGCGCTTGTCGGGCAGATGGCCGGGGATGGTTTCGCCGTAAATGCGCTTGGCCTCCTCGCCGAACCATTCGATGAAGCTGGCGCCGTAAGCGATCTCGCCCTTGGCCTCGGCCAGCGGCTTACCCATTTCGGCGGTCAGGATGGTGGCGAGATCGTCCTGATTTTCCATCATCAGATCGAACCATTTGCGCATCACCTGCGCGCGGGTCTTGGCGGTGCGGGCACCCCAATCCTTCATGGCACGTTCGCCCGCCTCGATGGCGCGGGCGACTTCGGCGCGCGAGAGATCGGCGACCTGCGCGATCACATCGTCGCGAGCGGGATTGGTCACCGGAAAGGTTCCGCCGTCCTGTGCATGGATCCATTCGCCGGCGACATAGGCGCGGGTTTCCAGAAGGCTCGGATCTTTCAGTCGTGATTTCAGGTCGGTAGCCTGACGGGGCATGATATATCTCCTGCGCAATGATCCCGGGCAAATCTGCGTCCCTGCGCGCTGCTGGCAAGTATAGCCGCGAGCAGCCTTGAGGGCAGCGAAATTTTATTGAACCAAAGCGAAATTGAAGCGTTGCCAAGCAACGTCAATGTTTCCTCTTGGCGTTCTCTCTCGGGGCGGTGCGTCAGACGCACCGCCCTTCCCATTTCCGGCCTTGCGTTTCAGCCTTGTCCGAACCGGCTCTGCCAGCAGGGTTGCAGATCACCGGGGCACGGGCTTGCGGCATGAACCCCGCGGGCAATGGCGCGGGCCAGGATGCTGGCGGCGGCATGGCCAAGCTGAAAGGGCGTGATATCGGGATCGGGCAGGGGCTTTGCGCCGGTTGATACTGCAAAGACCAGATCGCCATCGAAAGGCGTGTGACTGGGCACGAGCGCGCGGGCCATGCCGTCATGGGCGGCGGTGGCCAGCCGGTGCAGGGCCGGTTTGCTCAGCGCGGCGTCGGTGGCGATGACCGCGATGGTTGTCGCCTCGCCCTGCTTCTTGGCGGGCAGGGGCTCATGGCCCGGATTGAATCTGGCATTCATGCCACGCCCGCCGAATTCGCCGTCCAGTTCCCACGGCGCGGCCCAGAACTGCTCGCTTTCGCTGATCGTGGCCGAGCCGAGCGCATTGACCACCACCAATGCCCCGACGGTGATCCCGCAATCGAGCACCGCCGAAGCCGAGCCGAGCCCGCCTTTCAGCCATCCGGTCATCGCCCCGGTGCCGGCGCCTTCCGTGCCGATGGCGAAATCCGGGCTGGCCGCGTCGAGTGCCGCGCGGCCAAGCGCCGGATAGGGGTTCTGCTGCCAGTCCTTGTCGCCGCCATTGAGCAGATCGAAGACAATCGCCCCCGGCACGATCGGCACCCGGGCCGGGCCAACCGCAAAGCCGCGCCCCATGGCGCGCAGCCCGTCCATGACGCCATCGCCTGCCGAAAGCCCGAAGGCCGAGCCGCCCGACAGGAAGATTGCATCCACGGCCTGCACCAGCTTGTCGGGGGCCAGCAGGTCGGTCTCGCGCGTGCCGGGCGCGCCGCCCATGACCTGAACCGCTGCGGCGAAAGGCGCGTCCGAGGTCAGCACGGTCGTGCCTGATTTCAGCGCCGCATCATCGGCATTGCCAACGCGCAGGCCGATGACATCGGTGATCAGATTGCGGGGTCCTGGGCGCATCCGGCTTCCTTTCGGTCTTGGCCAGAGAAGTCTGGCGATGCGCGCGCGGCAAGGCAAGCGCTCAGCGCTGGAAAGGCCAGCTCGGGCGTGAGCGGTGCAGATTGGCCAGCCCCGCCAGATCCTGCGACACTGCGCCATCGGTCAGGGCCATCAGCTGGCGATGCGGTAGCAGCCGCAGATCGGGCGAGAGGTAACCTGACTTGACCACCAGCAGATCCGCCGCACGGGGGTCGAGCCCGAGCGCCGCAAAATCGCTGATCATATGGAAAGGCCGTCGGCGCGTCGTCAGAACCAGGGTGATGCCGCCAAGGGTCAGCACCGCATCCTCGCCAAGCATGCGCCAATGATCGGGGCGCAGATCGAGGCAAGGCCCGCCGCCGCCCAGAAGCCCGCCGACTCGGATTTGCAGATCACCATTTCGCAGGGCGGCAACCGCCTGCGGGGCGGTAATGCCGGCAATGATTGCCGTGGCGCCCCCGGGCTCTGCCCGGCCGGCCGCGATCAGCGCGGCCAGCACGTCGGCGCGGTCGCCAACCCCACCGGCGGTCGGATTGTCGCCGCTATCGGCCAGAATGCTCGGGCCATCCAGCCCGGCCAGAAGATCGGCAAGCGGCCCGCAATCCATTTCCTGCCGAAGCTGATCGCGCGCGCTCCAGTAATCATCGGCGATCTGGCGGGCCGCGCGGCTTCCGGCGTCATGATCGGTGCAGGTGACCACCGCCGCCGCCGTGGCGCGCGGGCTGTCGGTCCAGACATAGCCGATCATCAGATTGGCATCGAGAATGCCGGGCTGCGCGTCGTACCCGGGCAGGGCGGCGTAAAGGCTGGCGCAGGGCTCGGTGAAGGTCGATGACATCTCGCCCGGGACCAGCAGCGGCACCGGCACCCGCACGACCTTGGGGCGCAGCCCGCCGCGCAGGGCATCCAGCAGCATGCGCGCGGCCCGCGCCCGGGTCTCGGCCTGATCAACATGGGGGGCGGTGCGGAAGGCGGCGAAAGCGTCGATCTGGCGGGCGATCTGATCGGTGATCTGGCCATGCAGGTCCCAGGCCGAAGAGATAATGGCCTGCGGCCCGACCAGCTCGCGGATCTCGCGGATGAACTCGCCCTCGGGATCAATGATGCTGGGCACGAAATAGGCACCATGCATGATCAGCAGCACCCCGTCCAGCGGCATGGCCGCGCGTAGCCGGCGCAGGAATTCGGCGCGCTGCGCGGCAAAGACTTCGGGGGCGACCGGCCCGCCCGGGGTGGCGCGATCATGAAAGATCGGCAGGGCGGTGATGCCGGTCCAGCTCTCATCCACGCCGGCCATGTCCAGCAGTGCCTGCCCCTCAAGCCGGGTGAAATCCGCCGCCTGTTGCAGCAGTGGCGAATAGGAGGAACATTCGGTATGAAGCCCGCCAATTGCAACGCGCATCCCGGCCCCCCTTAAAGCTGCGGCATCAAGGGGGCGATGGCGCAAAAACGCGCCCAGTCGCGCCCCGCCTCATCGCTCCAGCCGGCTTCGGCCACGGCGGGAAGTCGCGGGAAGACCATATGGTTCCAGCGCTCAACGCTGTTCAGATGTTCCGACCAGGTTCCGGCCTGCACGCCGACCAATCGGCCCGGCGCATCCTCGGGCAGCCCGGCAGCCGGCTGGAATTCATAGCTCTGACGCGCCGGCACCGCGCCCGCCCAGCTGGAGCCAATCGCGCCCCAATCGGTGCTTTCTACCATATCGAGGTAATAGGCCTGCCCGGGGCTCGCCACCACATCATAGCCAAGCCGCATCAGCTCGGCGGTCTTTTCCGGGCTGCGCCAGGCAAACAGCAGGGCGTTGCCGGCATCGACCCCGCCGCCCTCGGCGCATTCGTCCCAGCCGCCCATGATCCGCCCGCGCGCCGCCAGCATGCCCTGAATGCGGCGCATGAACAGGGCTTGCAGACCGGGGGTGATCTGATCGCCGCCAAGCCCTTCGGCCCGGGCCAGGGCCAGCGCCGCCGGGCTTTGCTGCCAGGACAGGTGATCGACCTCATCCCCGCCAAGATGGATGGTCGGCGAGGGGAAGATGTCGCAGATCGTATCAATGATGGTCTCGACGGTCTGATAGACCGCCGGCAGGGCTGGGTTCAGCGCATTATTGGGATAGCCCTGGATCGAGCGGTAGCTATCGGGGACCTCATCGGGGTCGATCAGATCGGGCAGGGCGGCCAGCAGCGCGGTCATATGGCCGGGCATGTCGATTTCCGGCATGACCTCGATGCCAAGCGCGGCGGCATGCTCGATCACGGATCTGGCCTCGGCCAGGGTATAGAACCCGGCCCGACCCTTCGGACCATCGGCATATTGCGGCGGCATCTGGCTGCCCGCCCCGCGGCGTGCGCCGATTTCGGTCAGCTCGGGCAGGGCCGGGATCTCGATCCGCCAGCCCTCGTCATCGGTCAGGTGCCAGTGCAGGCGATTGAGCCGCAGCCAGGTCATGATGTCGATGACGCGCAGCACGTCCTCCAGCGGGCGGAAATTGCGGGCGACATCCAGATGCAGCCCGCGCTAGGCAAAACGCGGTGCGTCCTCGATCCGGGCCTCATCGGGCATGGCAAAGCGCGGATCGGTCTGGCCGGCATGGATGATCTGGGCAAGTGCGATCAGCCCGTGCTGCCGGCCGGGATCGTCGGCATGGCTCAGGGTCACGGCCCCGGGTTGGAAATCCAGCGTGAAGCCTTCGGGCGGCAGGGCCTGATTGCGGCGCGCATCGACCGGGCAGCCTTCGGTCAGATCCAGCAGCCCGGGGGCCAGCGGGAACAGCCGTCGGTGAAGCGCAGCGATGTCGAACAGGGCGCTTGGGTCGAGCCCGGATCCGGGGCGCAGCTGCCGAACCGGCCCGATCCGGTGCAGATCCAGCTTCTGCGGCCATGGCAGCAGGGCAATTGCGGGTGCGGTGCCGGCCTCGCGCGGCGGCAAGGGCGCGGCGGCGGGGCCATGCAGATCGCTGAGCCCCAGTTCCTGCACCGATCCGTCCGCCATTTCCAGCCAAGCAGCCATGGCACCCTGGCTGCGGTTCTTCGGCTGGTGGCTGAGCGCGCCGATATGGATCTGCCAGGCCTCGCCCGGGGCGATCTCCAGCCCCGGTGCGGCGTCCAGCCGGTGGTGATTGCCGAAACGCTGGTCGAGCCGGGCACCCTCGATCAGCGCGCCGGCCGGGATCCGGGTCATCGAGGCATAGCAGAAGGCCAGGGGCCGGATCGGCACCGGGCCGGGATTGTGGATCCGAAACAGGAAAGCGCCGGTTTCATCGCGACCGGCCTCGGGCAGCCAGCATTGCTCAAGCCACAAGCGCATCAAGGCTCCCTTCAAGTTCATAGGCCTCATTAAGCACGATCAGATCGTCAAGCCGGGTGCCGGGCTGCACGGCCAGCGGCGCCACTCCCGCCGCCTGGCGAGGGGCATCGCTGGCCATGGCAATCGCGCGTTCCGGGGCGATGCCGGTCATCTCGATCAGTTTGCGCAGCGATCCGACCATGTCGATATGGGCACCGGCCAGCGAGCCTTCGGGATTGACCAGAGCGCCGTCCTTGACCCGGATATCCATGCCATAAAGGCTGAAGTGATCCGGCCCGCCCACAGTCGGCATTGCATCCGAGACGATGAATGAGCGGTCCGGGCGCGGCCGCGCCGCCATGGCGATACGCAGCATTTCCGGGCTGACGTGAATGCCATCGGTGATCAGCCCGCACCACGCGTCAGACAGAATGGCGGCGGCGATCATCCCCGGCTCGCGTGAAGACATCTGCGGCATGGCATTGTAAAGATGGGTGAACATGGTCACGCCACTATCTATGGCCGCGCGGGCCTCGGCGGCCGTTGCCGCGCTATGCCCGGCTGAAAGGATCACACCCATCCCGGCGGCCCGGCGCAGCAGGGCGGGGTCGGCCAGCTCGGGCGCGAGGGTCAGGATGACCGGCACATCGGCGGCGCGCAGGCGCTCCAGCACCGCCATGGTGCGCCCGTCCAGCGGGCGGATGAAGCGCGCGTCATGGGTGCCCCGGCGCGGCGGCGTGATATGAGGGCCTTCCAGATGGATGCCGGCAATGGCGATGCCGTCCTGCGCGGCCATGACCTGGGTCACGGCTTCTGCCGCGGCCTCCATTACCTCGGGCGCATCGGTGATCAGCGTCGGCATGATCGAGACCGTGCCGAGCCGGCGATGGGCGGCGGCGATGGCGTGAATGCCCGCAGGCGTCGGTCGGGCATTCAGAAGAACCCCGCCGCCGCCATTGACCTGAAGATCGGTGCAGCCCGGCATCAGCAGGCTGACCGCCCGATCCGGGGTGATATCGGCGCTGCGGCGAATGGCGGTGACGGTCTGCCCGTCGGTTTCCACCGCCAGCCCTTCCTGCAGGGCCCCGTCCAGCCAGATCCGATCTGCCGCAATCAGCATGGTGTCACCTGTCTCAGCGTGGGGGAATGGGTCATCGTCTCGCCTTATCTCTGTCCGTCTCGCGCCATCAGCGCCGCGCCGCGTGCGCCGGCGCTGTCGCCGTGAACCGCGCGGCGGATCTGCGGCAGCCGGGCATTGCCAAGGCGCTGCCGGGTCAGCGCCGATGTCAGCCGCTGGGGCAGATCGGCGATATTGGACAGCCCGCCGCCCAGAACGATGACTTCGGGATCATGCATGAGCTGGGCGGCATAAAGCATCTCGCCGGCCAGATCGGCCCAGATCTCCATGACCTTTTCGGCTGCCGCATCGCCGCGCGCGGCTGCGGCGGCGATCTGTGCCGGACCTGTTTCGGGCAGGCCGGACCATTCGGCCAGCCGACCCAGCCCGGTGCCCGAGACATAGGCTTCGGTGCAGCCATCGCGCCCGCAGCCGCAGCGCCAGACCGGCAGTCTGTGCCGGGCAAGCGCGCGGGCCGGCATGCCGAGATGGCCGATCTCAACCGCAAGCCCGGCATGGCGCGGCGGCAGATCGCCCCTGATCACCAGCCCGCCGCCAACCCCGGTGCCAAGGATGATGCCCAGAACCGAGGCCGCGCCCTCGCCGGCCCCGCCATGGGCCTCGGAATAGGCGAAAGCCATACAGTCGTTGAAAAGCGGCAGATGCCGGCCAAGCGCGATGGCCAGAGCCTGCGCTATGCTGTGCCCGGAAGCCGGGATATTGGCGGCGGTGGCAATCCCGGTTTCGGGGTCGATCATGCCGGCAATCGAGATGGCGACCGGCAGGTCGCTGTCGCCGGCCTGTTCCTCAAGCCAGCGGATCTGCCCGGAAAGCGCGTCGATGAAGACGTCGAAATCTTCGCGCGGGGTCGGCACCCGGCTGGTGTCGAGCGTCGTCATGTCAGCGTCGAACAGGCGCGCTTCGATCTTGGTGCCGCCCAGGTCGATGGCGCCGCAGCTCACGCCTGCCATCCGTAAAGCTTCACACCCGAAACCACCCGGGTCAGATTGCGTCCCGCGAAAGGGTCATCGACCGGCAGACCGAGGTCTTCGGACCAGCGATGGGACAGGATCTGCGCGGGCAGCACGAACAGGATCGGATCGCCGCCGGTGCCGGTCAGATCCAGCCCGATATCGCAGGCCTCTTCGCCGATGGTGGTCACCCGCAGGCCGGGGAACTGATCGCGGATTTCCTCAACCAGATCGAGGTCGTAGCGGGCCACGCGCGGATCTGGATGGATCATCACGAAAACCGAGGTGTCATCGTCCACCGCCGCTTTCGGCCCATGCCGGAAGCCGAGCGTGCTGTCCCATTGGGTCATGCAGCGCCCGGCGGTCAGTTCCAGCACTTTCAGTGCCGATTCCCGGGCGATCGGGGTCAGCGCGCCCGAGCCGAGGAAGATCGCCCGACCGGGCATCGACGCTGGCATCGACCAGAGCTGGGGCAGGGCCGCATCGGCGGCATCGGCCAGGGCCGGCAGCACCGCGCTGGCGTCGAAATTCGGGTCGAGACAGGCCAGAGCGGCCAGATACATGGTGGTGAAGGACGAGGTCATGGCGAAGCCGCGATCATGGGTCGCCTCGGGCAGGACCAGCATCCGGGTCTGGCCCGGCCCCGGCCCGCTGCGCTGCGCCAATGCGCTTTCGGGATTGCAGGTGATCTGAAGCCGGTCGATCTCGGGCAGATGCGCGTCCAGCAGGTCCATGACCCCGAGCGTTTCCGAACTGTTGCCGCTGCGGCCGAACTGGATCGACAGGATCGGGCCGGGCCGGTTGGCCCCGAGCCCCGGGCAGGAGACCAGATCGGTGGTTGCCAGCGGCATCAGGCGCGGCTTGCCAAGCGTAATCCGCCGCGACAGGGTTTCGCCGATATAGGCGGAGCTGCCGGCACCGGACAGCCAGATTTCGCGCGGGGCGCGGGCGGCTATCCAGTCGCGGATGCTCTCGGCCTTGCTGGCCAGATCTGTGGCCCAGCTTCGCCATATTGCGGGCTGGGCGTCGATTTCCTGGGCGGTGAAAGTGCGGTTCATGTCTGTCCTCGCTGCTCGGAGTCGGGCTCGGCGATGATAAGCCGAACGCCGGACTGATCCAGTGCCATGCAGATATCCTCCGCCGGGCGCTTGTCTGTGACCAGAGTGGAAATCTGCTGCAATCCGCAGATCCGGTAGAGGCGCGCCCGGCGGAATTTCGTGTGATCGGCCAGGACAATGACGCGGGCGGCGGTCTCGGCCATGGCGCGGGTGATATGGGCCTCGTCTTCGGAATAGGTCGAAAGACCGCCCTCGGGGTCGATGGTGTCGGCGCTCATGATGAAGCTGTCGAAACTCATCCCGTTGAGGCTGCTTTCGGCCAGCCGCCCCATCAGCGAGCAGGTCGAGGCCCGGATCATGCCGCCGGTCAGCATGACCTTGTGGCGGTCCCCGCGCATGAGGTTCTGCGCCACCAGCAGCCCGGTGGTCATTGCGGTCAGCGGCGGGATGCCGTCATCCAGACTGAGTTCTTCAGCCAGGATTTCGACGGTCGAGCCATTGTCGATGAGGATCGAGCGGTCTTCCGCCAGCAAGGGCAGGGCGGCCCGGGCGATGCGCCGTTTCGCCCCGGTATTGCTCAGCCGCCGGTCGCTGGCATCGGGGTGGGTCATCATGCTGGGGGCCTGACCGGCCAGAGCCAGCGCCAGTTCGATGCGGAAATCGGCAAGCCCCGTATAGCCGAGGGCATGGCAAAAGCGGATCAATGTGGGCTCGGATGTGCCAAGCCGGGCGCAGATATCGCGTGAGGTCATGCGGATGAACTCGATCGGGTCTTCAGACACGAAGCCGGCAATGGCGCGCAGCTTGGCAGAACCATCCACCCGCATCCGGGCAACCGCGTCCCAAAGGGCGCTCCCGCTTGGCGGTGTGATCTCGCAGGAAGTCTGCATCCAGTTGCGGCCATGCTTTTGGTTGCTCATCGGCGATACTCGAACCTGGCAAAAAATCTTTGTCAAACTAAAACCATTTGACCGATATTTTTTAGGAATGCAAAAAAATCTTTACAAAAGGATGAAATTGAGCTTGCCTTTGAGTTGAATCAAACGGGGAGGTTTGATGTCTGGACATTCGCATCTGTTGGAGGTTTGCGTCGATGATCCGCAGGGATTGGCAGTCGCAATTGCTGGTGGTGCCCAGCGGATTGAACTCTGTTCGGCATTGGCGCTGGGCGGGTTGACCCCATCGCTGGGACTGATCGTGGCGGCGGCGCGGGCGCCGGTCCCGGTTTTCGCGATGATCCGGCCGCGCCCCGGCGGTTTTGTCTATGACCGGGACGAGCTGGCTGCGGCCGAGGTCGATATTTCCGCAGTGCGGACCGCCGGTCTGGCCGGGATCGTCTTCGGGGCGACCGATGCCTCCGGGCGTCCCGACCGCGAGGCGCTGAAGCGGATCCGCGATTGCGCCCATGGTTTGCCCATGGTCATGCACCGCGCCATCGATGTCGCCCCTGATCTGGATGAGGCGCTGGACACCGCCATCGAATTCGGTTTTTGCCGGGTGCTGACCTCGGGCGGGGCGCCAGGCGCCGCCGAGGGGGCCGAGGGAATTTCCCGGCTGGCCCGGCGCGCGGCAGGGCGGATCACCATCATGGCCGGCGGCGGCGTCGATGCAGACAATGCGGCGCTGCTGCTTCGGGCGGGGGCCCAGGATCTGCACGGCTCGTGCAGCGAAATTACCGATGCGGGCGGCGCGACCGGCGGGCTGCGCATTGCCTCAAGCCGGGCGCAGACCAGTGCGGCGAAGGTCTGCGCCCTGCGCACGGCCATGGATCAGGCCTTGGAGGGTGTATCGTGAAGCTGGGAATCATCGGCCTTGGTGCGCGCATCGCCTCGCTGCTGCCACGAATGCGCACGGCCTGCCCGGAACTGGAGCTGATCGCCGTCGCCGATCCCGGCCCCGGCCATGAGGCGCGGCTGGAAGATGCCGCGCCCGCCCATCTTTACAGCGATCCCGCCGCGATGCTGGCCGCGCACAGGTTCGATCTGCTGGCCATCGGCTCGCCCAATCACCTGCATCTCGATCACCTGCGCCTCGCGCTGGCTGGGGAGACGCCCCGGATCTTCGTTGAAAAGCCGGTGGTTGTCTCGCTGGAGCAGACGTTGGAGCTGGCGCGGCTGCTGGCGGCGCATGACGGGCTTTCCCGGGTCGCGGTCGGGCTGGTGCTGCGCTATTCGCCGCTTTATCGCGCGCTGCGCAAGGCGCAGGCCGAGGGCCATCTGGGTGAGATCATGTCGATCGAGGCGGCCGAACATATCGCCCCTTATCACGGCAGTTTCTTCATGCGGGACTGGCGCCGCGATTCGGCCCTGTCTGGCGGGTTCATGCTGGAAAAATGCTGCCACGATCTCGATCTCTATCAGGGTATGGCCGGGGCGCGGGCCATGCATGTCGCAAGCTTCGGCGGGCGCAAGAAGTTTCTGCCCTCGCGCCGGCCGGCGGGCGCGCCCGATTATCTGTCGGTCATGGCGCCGCGCTGGGGCGGCACCGATGACGCCTTTTCGGGGGCCGGCGATCTGATCGACTATCAGACCGCTCTGGTCGAATATGAAAACGGCGCGACGCTGGCTTTTCACACCAACAGCAATGTGCCCGACGAATACCGCCGTTTTGCCGTCATCGGCACCGATGGTATGGCCGAGGGCGATTTCATCCGCAATTACTTCCGCCTGACCCGTTCCGATGACGGGGCGGTGCTGGCCGATGACCGGGCCGTGGCCGATAGCGGCGCGATGAAGGGCCATTACGGGGCCGATCAGGCGATGATCGACGATCTTTTCGCCTGTTATGCCGGCCTGCTGCCGGCGCTGCCGCTGACCGTCGGCGATGCGCTGGAAGCCGGGGTGAGCGCCCTGGCGATGGAAGAGGCCCGGCGCACCCGGCGGGTTGTCGATCTGGCGCCGTTCTGGGCGCGCTACGATCTGGCGATGACTGGCAATGGAACGGGCAAGGACAGGGCGGGAGCTGCATGAAAAAGGTCGATCCCTTCCCCTATCTGCTGCTGGTGCCGGCGCTTTTTCTGGTCTGTCTGATCGCCGCCTGGCCGATGGTCGAGACCTTCAGGCTGTCCTTCACCAATGCCTCGCTGAAGCCGACCGAGGATTATGTCGGCTTTCAGAATTACGTCAAATTCTTCGACAAGGATTTCTGGCCGGTCATCACCCGAACCCTAGTCTGGACGGCGCTGTCGGTCAGTCTCAAGCTGGTCATGGGGATGATCGGGGCGGTGCTGCTGAATGCTGCCGTGCCGGGGCGGGCGATCTTCCGGGTGCTGATCATGCCGCCCTGGGTGGTGCCGGTCGCGGTTGGCTGTTTCATGTGGGCCTGGATGTATAACGGCCAGTTCGGGATGATCTCGGGCCTGGCGCAGCGGATCGGGATGATCGACGGGCCGTTCGAATTTCTGGCCTATAAGAACGCCGCTTTCATGGCGACGGTGATCACCGATGTCTGGATCGGAACGCCGCTGGTCGCGCTCTATCTGCTGGCGGCCATGCAGACCATTCCCGGCGATCTCTATGAGGCTGCCTGGACCGATGGTGCCAGCCGCTTCTACCGTTTCCGCCGGATCACCCTGCCGCTGTTGATGCCGTCGATCACCACCATGGCGCTTTTGTCCACGATCTGGACCTTCAACAGTTTCGAAATCATCTGGGTGCTGACCGAAGGCGGCCCGCGCGGCGCGACCACGACCATGATCATCGACACTTACAAGACCGCGATTTCCCGCTTCCGCTATGGCGAGGGTGCGGCGCGGGCGGTGATGATCCTGATCTGTCTCATGATCCTGTCGGGGATCTATCTGGCGATGCTGAACCGGATGACCAGAAAGGCGCGTGCAAAATGATCAACCGTTACCGCTGGTGGGAGCTCATTGTGATCTATGCCGGCATGGCGCTGTTCCTGATCTTCATGCTCGCGCCTTTTGTCGAGGCTTTCATGGTCTCGCTACGCCCGCTCAACGAGGTCTTCCGCATTCCCTACCGCTTCATTGCTGAGGGGATGAGCTTTGAAAACTACCGCACCATCTGGACGGTGCAGCCGATGCTGGCGCGCTGGATCTTCAACAGCATTTTCATCGCGGTTGCGGTGACCGCGCTGTCGATGCTGTGTTCGGTTCCCGCGGCCTATGCCTTTGCCCGCTTCCGCTTTCGCTTCCGCGACGGGTTTCTGGGCCTGTTTCTGGCGGTGTCTATGGTCGGGGCGGCGGTGCTGATCATTCCGCTTTACAAGCTGATGCTGACGCTTGGTCTTCTGAACACTTATGCCGCGATGATCGTGCCCGGCGCCGCCTTCACGGTGCCGGCCGGGGTTTTCCTGATGCGCAGCTATTTCATGCGCATCCCGGCCGAGCTGGAAGAGGCGGCCTATGTCGATGGTGCCTCGAAGCTTTACACCATGCGCCGGGTGATCCTGCCGATTGCCGCGCCGGGCATGGTCGTGGTCGCGGTCACCACCTTCATCACCGCCTATGCTCAGCAGTTCCTGTTCGCGCTGACCTTCAATTCGAAGAACGAACTGAACCCGCTTCCGGTCGGGCTGTACCAGTTCTTCGGCCATCAGGAAGTGCGCTGGAACGAGTTGATGGCGGCCAGCCTGGTGGGCGTGCTGCCGGTTCTGATTTTGTACCTGTTCCTACAACGTTACATCGTGGCCGGGCTGACCGCCGGTGCGGTGAAGGAGTGACAACAAGAAGCAACGGTCCATATCTTCAGGGAGCTTAAAACATGACCATCCGTTCCATCATCTATGCCTCCACCGCGCTGGTGGCTCTGGCCGGTGCGGCGCAGGCGGCCGAGGAAATCTATATCATCAATTGCGGCTCCGATACCGAACCGCAGGCGCCGGTTCAAGCCAAGCATATCGCGGAATGGGAAGCGGCAAATCCCGACTATACGGTGCGGGTCGAATACCTGCCCTGGGAACAGTGCCAGGAAAAGACCCTGACCCTGGCGGCGGCCGGTACGCCCCCGGCCTCGGCCTATATGGGCTCGCGCGTGCTCAAGCAGCTGGCGGCCTCCGAGCAGATCCTGCCGATCGAGCTGACCCCGGCGGAGAAATCCAGCTATGAGGGTTCGGTGATCTCGACCGTGCAGTTCGACGGTCAGGTCTGGGGCCTGCCGCGGGCGTTTTCGACCAAGGCACTGTTCTGGAACAAGGATCTGTTCGAACAGGCCGGCGTGGACATGCCTGACGGGCCGCAGACCTTCGATGACATGCTGATGGCCGCCAAGGCGGTGACCGAAAAGACCGATGCGGCCGGCTTTGGCCTGCCGGCGGCGGATATGGACAATACCTTCCATGAATTCCTGAACTTCCTCTATTCCAATGGCGGCGAGGTTGTGGACACCGAAGGTGCGGTCAATTTCGACAGGCCCTATAATGTCGAGACCCTGAAATTCTATCAGGAGCTGGCGAAATACGCGCAGGAAGGCCCGGTCGCCTATGATCGCGGCAAGCTGGAGCCGCTGTTCAAGGAAGGCCAGATCGCCATGTATACCAACGGTGGCTGGGGCCGGGGCAAGGCCGAAGGGGTGAATTACGGGGTAACGCTGATCCCGTCGGGCCCTTCGGGCAAGCATTCGACGCTGCTGATCACCGACAGTCTGGTGGTCTTCAAGGGCACCGGGCTTGAGGAAAAGACCGAAGATCTGATCAAGTTCCTGACCGCGCCCGAACGGCAGGCCGAATTTGACAAGGAAGGCGGCTGGACCCCGATCCGGCTCGACGCCAATACCGATGCGCTGATTGCCGAAGACCCGAGCTGGAAGCCCTTCATCGACGCGGTGCCGACCGGCGGGCCTGAACCTTTGATGCGCGATTACGTCGCCATGCAGGATGTCGCCATCGAAGGCATTCAGGGCGTGGTCCTGGACGAGCTGACCCCGGAAGAGGCCGCGACCCAGATCCAGGAAGGTCTGGTCGAGCTCGACTGATCCAGCTTCGCGGGGGCGGCGATCCGCCCCCGTCATTTCTGTCAGGAAGAATAGTGATGGGCGATCTGAAACTGACCGGCGTGGCCAAGGATTACGGCGCAGTCCGTGTCATCCAACCCACCGATCTGCATATCCGCGACGGCGAATTCACCGTTTTTGTCGGCCCCTCGGGCTGCGGCAAATCCACCATGCTGCGCATGATCGCCGGGCTTGAGGATATCTCGGCCGGGACGCTGGATATCGACGGGGTGCTCGTCAACGATCTGGCGCCCTCGAAACGCGGCATCGCCATGGTGTTCCAGTCCTATGCGCTTTACCCGCATATGAGCGTTTTCGAAAACATGGCCTTCCCGCTACGGGTCGAAGGCCTGCCCCAGGCCGAGGTGGACAGCCGGGTGCGCGCCGCCGCCGAGCTTCTGAAGCTGAGCGAGTGGCTCGACCATCGCCCCGGTGCGCTTTCGGGCGGGCAGCGTCAGCGCGTGGCGATCGGGCGGGCCATTGTCCGCGAGCCATCGGTTTTTCTTTTCGATGAGCCCTTGTCGAATCTCGATGCCGCCTTGCGCGCCGAGATGCGGGTCGAGCTTTCGCGCCTGCATGGCCGGCTGGGCAATACCATGATCTATGTCACCCATGACCAGATCGAGGCCATGACCATGGCCGACCGGATCGTGGTGCTGAATGCTGGCCGGATCGAGCAGGTCGGAACCCCGCTGGAGCTGTTCCATCGCCCGGTGAACCGCTTCGTGGCCGGCTTCATCGGCAATCCCAACATGAATTTCCTGCCGGCGCAGATCGGCGATGCCGATGCCCGATCGGCAGGCCTCCAGATCGACGGCGGGCCGGAGATGCGCCTGCCGGTCGATGCCAGCGCCCTTGGCACGGGTGACCAAGTTGAACTGGGTATCCGCCCCGACGATCTGCGCATCACGACGGGGGGCGGTCTTCCGGCCCGGGTCGATGTGGTCGAACGGCTGGGCAACAGCACGGTCGCCTATCTGTTCGGCCCCGGTGATCTGCCGATCTGCATGGTCACCGATGGCACCGCGCCGCTGGTTTCGGGGCAGGAAGTCGAGCTGGGCTTTGATCCGGCCGATGCCCATCTGTTCGGTGCCGATGGTCAGGCCTGCCGCCGCCATCAGGTGCCGGTTGATCTGGAACGGGCCTGATTGGCCTGATCTGATCCCGGCGATGCCGCCCGGATCAGAGCCGGCAACTGTCATGGCTTTTCCGCGCATTTGAGCCAACAGGTTCTGACTTTAGTCAAAGCGCCGTGACATGGGCCGCCTATGAAGGCATCATGGCTCTGGCGAATCGAATTCTGTGGCTGATGCTCGTCGTCTCCTTGGCGACGCTTTCGGCTGCGCGGACCGAACTGGGCATGCGCGGCAATGCCATGGAAGTTGAAATCTGTCATGAGGGCCGGGTCGAGATCGTCTATATAGACGAATCCGGCCGACAATTGCCCGGAAAACCGCTTTGCGACTGCGTCGGCTGCGATCATTGCGGGCTGGTCCCGGTTGCGGCCTTGCCGACCCTGCCGCAGCAGATGCGCCCGGCGCAGGCATCCCGGCACCTTGCGCCCTCGCTTCCTGAGACATTGCATGTGCAGCACCCGGCCCTGTCCGGTCAGGCGCGCGGTCCCCCAAAGGTGAAAAGCTGAAATGACTCTACACCGCATCCTTGCGCCTCTTGTCCTTTTGCTCGTCGCCCTCTGCATGGTCATCGTGCCGGCGCAGGCCCAGACCGGTGCGGCCAGCGTGCTGCCCACCTATCTGGAAGAGGTTCCGCCCGGCGATCTGGTTCCCGGCGCCGATGCCTATGGTCCGATTCAGAGCGATATCCCCGTCGCCCCGGTGATGCAGGGCGATCGGACGCTGGGCTATGTCTTCATCACCTCGGATTTCGTCGGCACCACCGGCTATTCCGGCAAGCCCATTCACACCATGGTCGCGGTCGGCCCTGACGCGAAGATCGTCGGCGCGAAACTGGTCAAGCATTCCGAACCCATCGTGCTGATCGGCATTCCCGAAGCCAAGATGACGGCGGTTGTCGATGGCTATATCGGTCTTGATCTGGTCAGGGAGGCCGAGGCCGGCGGCTCGGCCCATGATCTCAATATCGTTTCGGGCGCGACGGTGACGGTGATGGTCATCGACGATTCCATTGTCCGTTCCGGTCTGAAAGTCGCGCGCTCGCTTGGTCTGGGCGGGCTGACCGCAGATGAGGCCGCAGGCGCGACATTCGAGATCAATCCCGACGCGGTTGCCGCAGAGAGCTGGCCTGATCTGACCGGAGACGGCACCGTGCGTTCGCTGGTACTCAATGTCGGCGAGGTGAATGAGGCCTTCGCTGCGCTTGGCGATCCGCGATCCGATGCCCGCGCCCTGACCGAGCCGCCCGAAAGCGTCTTCATCGACATGGAAGCCACGCTGGTCAGCGTGCCCGGGATTGGCCGGCCGGTGCTGGGCGATGCCGAATGCGGCAATCTGGAAAACTGGCTGGAGCCGGGCGACAATGCGGTTCTGATCGCCGGGATGGGGCTTTATAGCTTCAAGGGCTCGGGCTATGTGCGCGGCGGGATTTTCGACCGCATTCACCTCATTCAGGACGATATCTCGGTGCGTTTCCGCGACCGCCAGCATCGGCGCGCGGCGATTGCATTGGCGGATGCGCCGGGTTTCTCGGAAGTCGATCTGTTCAAGATCCCGGCGGATAGCGGGTTCGATCCGACCAGGCCTTTCCGCATTCAGCTGCTGGTCCATCGCGATGTGGCGGCGATCGAAAAGCTTTTCATCACCTATGATCTGGCCTATGAGCTGCCGCAGAAATACCTGCGCGCCCTGCCTGCGCCGCAAACCGCCGCGCAGGTTTCCGAGATCGCGCCGGCGGCCGGGGCGACTGCGAGCGGCGATGAAAGCGCGGCGCAGGCGGCGCTGTGGAAGCGGATCTGGGAAGGCAAGAAGGTCCAGATCACCATCCTGGTGGTCATGCTGAGCGTGCTGACCGGGGCCTTCTTCTTTCAGGAATTCCTCTCGCGCTCAGAACGCGCGGTCTATTGGGTCCGCATGTCCTTCCTGGCGGTGACGCTGGTTGTGCTGGGCTGGATGTGGAACGCGCAGCTATCCGTGGTCAATATCATGGCGCTGGCGAACAGTTTCGCCACCGGCTTCAGCTGGCAGGCCTTCCTGCTGGACCCGCTGACCTTCATTTTGTGGTTCGCGGTTGCGGCGGCGCTGATCTTCTGGGGGCGGGGTGCCTATTGCGGCTGGCTGTGCCCCTTTGGCGCCTTGCAGGAAATCCTGAACCAGATCGCCCGCAAGCTGCGCGTGCCGCAATACCGTCTGCCCTGGGGCCTGCATGAGCGGCTCTGGCCGGTGAAATACATGATCTTTCTGGGCCTTTTCGGGGTCTCGCTGGTCTCACTGGACCGGGCCGAGCATCTGGCCGAGGTCGAGCCCTTCAAGACCGCCATCGTGCTGAAATTCGCCCGCGCCTGGCCCTTCGTGGTCTATGCGGTGGGTCTGCTGATGGCGGGCCTGTTCGTCGAGCGCTTCTATTGCCGCTATCTGTGCCCGCTTGGCGCCGGCCTCGCGATCCCGGCGCGGATCCGTATGTTCGACTGGCTGAAACGCTATAAGGAATGCGGCAATCCCTGCCAGACCTGCGCCAATGAATGCTTCGTGCAGGCGATCCATCCGACGGGCGAGATCAATCCCAATGAGTGCCTGAACTGCATGCATTGTCAGGTTCTTTATCACAGCCATACGAAATGCCCGGTCGTCATCAAGCGCGACAAGCGCCGTGCGGCCGTCTCATCCAACCCCGCGCCGGATCTGAGCCCGCGCGCCGGGTTGGAAAATCATCCCAATCATACTGCGAAGGTCAAAGGAGCCTGACATGACAGATGAAACGAAAACCGGCATCAGCCGCCGGGGTCTTCTGGGTGCAACTGCCGGCGGTACCGCCATGCTGGGCGGCGGCACGCTGAGCCGCAGCGCCATGCTGGCCGGCGGCGCGGGCCTTGGCATTCTTGGCGCAGGCGCGGCCAGCGCGCAGGAGGGCGGCGCCCATGCCGAAGCCTTCCTGGCGCCGGGTCAGCTGGACGAATATTACGGCTTCTGGTCCTCGGGCCAGACCGGCGAGATGCGCATTCTCGGCGTCCCCTCGATGCGCGAGCTGATGCGGGTTCCGGTCTTCAACCGCTGCTCGGCGACGGGCTGGGGGCAGACCAATGAATCGCTGAAGATCTTCGAGGACGGCATGCTGCCTGAAACCAAGGCCTTCCTGGCCGCGCAGGGCAAGCGCATCCATGACAATGGCGATTTGCACCACGTCCATATGTCCTTCACCGACGGGACCTATGACGGCAAATACCTGTTCATGAACGACAAGGCGAATACGCGCGTGGCGCGGGTGCGCTGCGACGTGATGAAATGCGACAAGATCACCGAGATCCCGAACGCCAAAGCCATCCACGGCCTGCGTCCGCAAAAGGCGCCCTTCACCAAATATGTCTTCGCCAATGGCGAGGATGAGACCCCGATCATCAATGACGGCACCCATCTCGATCCCAAGGATTTCGTGAACTACTACACCGCGCTCGATGCGGAAACGATGGAGGTCGCCTGGCAGATCATGGTGTCGGGCAATCTCGACAATACCGATGCCGATTATACCGGCAAATATGCCTTCTCGACCTCTTATAACTCGGAAATGGGCATGACCGCCGCCGAGATGATGGAAGCCGAGCTGGACCATGTCGTCATCTTCAATATCGAGGAAATCGAGAAGGGGATCGCCGCCGGCGATTATGAGGAAAAGAACGGGGTCAAGGTTCTCGATGGCCGCAAGGGCCAGAACAAGACCTATACCCGCTATGTGCCGGTCCCGAACAACCCGCATGGCTGCAATATGGCGCCGGACGGAAAGCACCTGTGCATCGCCGGCAAGCTCTCGCCGACGGTTTCGGTGCTCGATGTGACCAAGTTCGACGCGCTCTTTGCCGATGAGATCGAACCTGCGGCGACCATTGTCGCCCAGCCGGAACTGGGGCTCGGCCCGCTGCACACGGCTTTTGACGGCAAGGGCAACGCGATCACCACGCTGTTTCTCGACAGTCAGGTCGTGGTCTGGAATATCGAAGACGCCGTGCGCGCCCATAATGGCGAAGCGGTCGATCCGATCAAATCCAAGGCTGATGTGATGTATCAGCCGGGCCATAACTCGACCACCATGGGCGAGACCAAGGAGGCCGATGGCAAGTGGTTCATCTCGATGAACAAGTTCTCGAAGGACCGTTTCCTGAATGTCGGCCCGCTGAAGCCCGAGAACGAACAGCTTTTCGCCATCGACGGCACCGATCTGACGCTGATGCACGACGGCCCGACCTTCGCCGAGCCCCATGACAGCATCCTGGTCCACCGCTCGAAGGTGAATCCGCGTTCGGTCTGGGACCGCAACGATGTGATGTGGGCCGAAACCCGCGCTCAGGCCGAGGCCGATGGCATCGATCTGGACGACTGGCAGGACACAGTGATCCGCGATCAGGACGATCCGAGCAAGGTCCGCGTCTACATGTCCTCGCAGGCGCCGAATTTCGCGCTGGAAGAGTTCGAAGTGAACGAGGGCGATGAGGTCACGGTGATCGTCACCAACCTTGATGACATCGACGATCTCAGCCATGGCTTCACCATGAACAATCATGGCGTGGCGATGGAGGTCAGCGCCCAGCAGACATCCTCGGTCACCTTCGTTGCGGCCAAGCCGGGCGTTTACTGGTATTACTGCCAGTGGTTCTGCCATGCACTGCATATGGAAATGCGCGGTCGCATGATCGTCAAGCCGAAGGCGGCCTGATCTTGAACCTGCGCGCGCCGGCCCTTGTGCTTCTGGCTCTGCTGATGCCGTCCCATGCGGCATCGGCCGAGTTCAGCATCGCTGCCGGGCCGGCGCCGCTGCAGGACGCCATCGCCGGGGCGGATCCCGGCGATGTCCTGATCCTTGAACCGGGCCGCCATATCGGCCCGGTTCGCATCGACAAGCCGTTGAGCCTGCGCGGCGCACCCGGTGCCATGCTTGAGGGCAATGGTACGGGCTCGGTTGTCACCATCGACGCCGAAGGAGTGGCCGTTTCCGGTCTGATCATCACCGGCTCGGGCAACGATCACAGCACCATCGACAGCGGCGTGCAGCTGACCAAGGCTGCCAAAGGGGCGGTGGTTGAGAGCAACCACCTGACCGGCAATCTTTACGGCATCGACATTCACGGCGCCCGCGATGCGGTTGCGCGCGGCAATGTTATCGAAGGCCGGCAGGACGCCCGGATGAACGATCGCGGCAATGGGGTCTATGTCTGGAACGCGCCCGGTGCGGTGGTCGAAGGCAACGATATCCGCTGGGGCCGCGACGGGATTTTCGTCAACGCCTCGCGCAGGAACGATTTCAGCAATAACCGTTTCCGCGATCTGCGTTTTGCGGTTCATTACATGTATACCCATGATAGCCGGGTCGAGGGCAATGTCTCGATCGGCAACCATCTCGGCTATGCGGTGATGTATTCCGACCGGGTGCAGATCCTGAACAATCTCTCGCTCCGCGACCGCGATCACGGGGTCATGCTGAACTATGCCAATGGCGGCGATGTCGCGGGCAATCTGGTGCGGGGCGGGGCCGAAAAATGCACCTTCATTTATAATTCGCACCGCAATCTGATCGCCGGCAACCGCTTTGAAGGCTGCGGGATCGGTATCCATTTCACCGCCGGATCGGAGCGCAATGCCATCACCGACAATGCTTTCATCGGCAACCGCACCCAGGTCAAATATGTCGGCACCTCGGATGTGGAATGGAGCCTGGAAGGGCGCGGCAATTACTGGTCGGATCATCCGGCCTTCGATCTGAACGGCGACGGCATTGCCGATGCGCCTTACCGGCCCAACGATCTGATGGACCAGATCCTGTGGTCGCAGCCGGCAGCTTCGGCTCTGGTCGGCTCGCCCGCCGTGCAGCTGATCCGCTGGTCGCAATCGAGCTTTCCGGTCACCATGCCCGGCGGCGTCGTGGACAGCTTTGCGCTGACCGCGCCGGTGCAGGTCCCGGTCCCCGAAGATATCGCGGCGCAGGAAGCCGCAGCCGAGCCGCGCTGGCTCAAGGAAGGATATGAGCAAGGACATGACACGTCTGACCCTCTCGCATCTCACTAAGCGTTATGGTGCGGTCGCGGCGCTGAGCGATGTCTCGCTGCGCATGGAAGCGGGCGAACGTGTCGCCCTGCTTGGCCATAACGGCGCGGGCAAATCGACGCTGATGAAGATCGTGCTCGGGCTGATCGGGTTCGATGCGGGCCGTGTCGATCTGGGCGGGGCCGCGCCGGGCAGCGCGGGCGCGCGCCGCAGCACAGCATATCTGCCGGAAAACGCCGCCTTTCACCCGGCGCTGACCGGGCGCGAGCTGGTCGAATATTACCTGCGCCTGCGCGGCCATCCCGCTGCGAAGGCCGGCGATCTGCTGGCCGAGGTCGGGCTGTCCCATGCCGCAAACCGGCGCATCGGCACCTATTCCAAGGGCATGCGTCAGCGGGTCGGGCTGGCGCAGGCGCTGATCGGGTCGCCCTCGCTGATGGTGCTGGACGAGCCGACATCGGGGCTCGATCCGGTTTCGCGGCGCGAATTCTATACGCTGATCGACGCGCTGGCGGCGCGGGGGGCCTCAGTCCTTTTGTCCTCGCATGCCCTGACCGAGGTCGAGGCCCGCACCGACCGGCTGGTCATCCTGTCGCATGGCCGTATCGTCGCGGCCGGCTCGCTGGCGGATCTGCGCGCGCAGGCCGGCCTGCCGCTGGTGCTGACCGTGACGGCGGCAGGGGGACGGGGCGCGGCACTGGCCGAAAGCCTGACCGGGGCTGAACGGCTTGCCGATGACCGGCTGCGTCTGTTGATCGCGCCCGGGGAGAAGATGGCGATGCTGCGCCGGATCGCCGATCTAGGCGGGCTGGTTGCGGATTTCGACATTGCCCCGCCCAGCCTGGAAGATATCTACAGCCATTTCAGTGGCCATGCCGGCGGCATGATGGATGAAGGAGTGGCCGCATGAGCCGTATCCTCGCCCTCGCCGGATCGGAATTCCGCATTGCCCGCCGCAACCGCTGGGTGACGGTCTCGGCCATCCTGATGATGGTCTTCGCGCTGGTGCTGACCGGGGCCGGATCGGCGCCGAGCGGAGCGCTGGCGGCTGACCGGCTGTCGGTGGTGGTGGCCAGCCTGACCAGCCTCGCCGTCTATCTGGTGCCGCTGATCGCGCTCTTGCTGTCCTTCGATGCCGTCGCCGGCGAGGTCGAGCGCGGCACGCTGCCCCTGCTGCTGACCTATCCGGTGACCCGGGCCGAGGTGCTGGCCGGCAAGATGATCGCCCACCTCGCCGTGCTGTCATTGGCGCTGCTGGCCGGTTACGGGCTGGCTGGCGCGGTCGCAATCTGGGGAGATCGCGCTGCGATGGCCGGGCTGCCGGCGCTTTGGCGGCTGAGCTGGAGCTCGCTCTTGCTGGGCGCGACCTTCCTTGGTGCGGGCTATGCGCTTTCCAGCCTGTCGGGGCGGCCGTCGGGGGCGGCGGGCCTTTCGATTGCGCTCTGGGTAGTGATGGTCGTGCTTTACGATCTGGCCCTGCTGGCGATGGTCGTGGCCGATCAGGGCGGGGCGCTGACCGCGCAGGGCCTGCCGGCCTTGCTGCTGGCCAGTCCCGCCGATGCGTTTCGGCTGTTCAATTTGGCCGCTTCTCAGGCGACTGCGGCGGCGGCGGGTCTTGGCGCGGCTGCCAAGACCGTGCCGCCGGTGCTGGCGCTTGCCTCGCTGGCGCTCTGGCCGGTCCTGGCCTTCGGGGCCGCATTATTGGCCTTCCGAAACGTGCAGCCATGAAGATCCGTCTTGACCTTCTGCTTGCTCTTGGCCTGCTGGCGGCGTGCCGTGACGAACAGGCCGCCGCGCCCGAGCCTGTCGCCATGACCGCCGAGGCTGTTGGCTTTTACTGCCAGATGAACCTGCTGGAACATCCCGGACCCAAGGCGCAGATCCATTTGAAGGACGGGATTGCTCCCCTGTTCTTCAGTCAGGTCCGCGATGCCATCGCCTATCAGCGCATGCCCGAACAGGCGGCCGAGATCGCTGCGATCTATGTCAGCGATATGGCCGATGCCAGCTGGGACGATCCGGGCGCCGAAAACTGGATGGCGCTGCCCGATGCGCTTCTGGTGATCGATTCGAACCGGGCAGGCGGTATGGGCGCGCCCGAGATCGTGCCCTTTTCCGATGAGGCCGCCGCTCAGGCCTATATGGCGGAATATGGTGGCCGGCTGGTTCGGCTTGACCAGATCGCGGATGCCGATGTGCTGAGCGCGGCAGACAAACCCAATGATCATGGTGCGGCAGAAGAGGGCGATTATGCCGCCCGCCTGCGCGCCCTTGCCATCCCGTCGGAGGAATGACCATGAACCGCCGCCGCTTCCTGACCGTCACCGCCGCCCTTGCTGGCGCGGCTGCCCTGTCGGCCCGGTCTGCGCCCCCGCAGATCCGGCAATGGCACGGCACTGCGCTTGGCGCGCGCGCGACGATTGCCTTTGATCACCCGCAGGCCGCCCGGCTGATCGCACTGGCCCGGGCCGAGATCGACCGGCTGGAAGATATCTTCAGCCTCTATCGCCCGGAGAGCGCTCTGGCCCGGCTGAACCGCGCGGGCCAGTTGGAGGCACCGCCTTTCGAGCTGCTGGAATGCCTCAGCCTCTGCGGGCAGGTGCATGCGGCCAGCGGCGGGCGCTTCGATCCGGGCGTTCAGCCGGTCTGGGCGGCTCATGCTGCGGCCTGGTCGGCGGGGGCCGCGCCGTCAGCGGCGGCGTTGGCGCAGGCGCGCGCCGTCAGCGGCTGGCAGCAGGTCGAAGACATCGGGCCGGATCGGATCCGCCTTGGCCGTCCCGGCGCGGCCCTGACGCTGAACGGGGCGGCGCAGGGGGTGATCGCCGACCGCATCGCCGATCTGCTGCGCGCCGAGGGGCTTTCCGATGTTCTGGTCGATGCCGGGGAAATCGCCGCGCGTGGCCATATGCCGGACGGGCAGGGCTGGCCGGTGACGCTGGCCGGTTCGGGCCGCCGGCTGGTGCTGAGCGATCGGGCCGTGGCCAGCTCGGCCCTGCGCGGCACGGTTTTCGATCCGGCCGGAGAGGTCGGCCATATCCTCGATCCGCAGACCGGCCTGCCGGCGGATGCGGGATTTGCTTCGGTCAGTATCAGCGCCCCGCGCGCAGGGCTGGCCGATGCGCTTTCGACAGCCGCCTGCCTTCTGCCCGATGAGGCCGCGCTGAACCAGATGCTGGCCGCCTTCCCCGGCGCACGGGCGGAGGCGTTTACCCGGGCCTGAAGCCCGCAGGGGCCAGCCCATCGAGCTGCTGGCGCAACAGGGCGGCGAAAGCGGCGATCTTCTTCTGGCGGAAGGCCGTCGGCGGGCTGAGCAGGTGGATCGGGCGCGTGCCATCGGCAAAATCATCGAGCACGGTCACCAGCGCGCCGCTGGCCAGATGCGGGGTCAGAAAGATATCGGGCGCGCGCACCAGCCCATCCCCGGCCATGGCCCGGCGGATGGTGACCGCCGCGCTGTTGACCGCCATATTGCCGGCCATGGTCACGGTCTGCTCCTCGCCGTTCCTGCGGAAGGTCCAGCGGTCGGGGCTCTGGGCATTCAGATCCAGAATGGCGTGATGACCGGCCAGATCGCCGGGATGGTCCGGGCGGCCATGGCGCTGAAGATAGGCGGGGCTGGCGGCAACGCGCGGGGTGGTCGCACCGATCCTTTGCATGCGCAGACTGCTGTCGCGCGGAATGCCGATGCGGATCGCCAGATCGAAACCGCCGACCGCCAGATCGGTGAAACCGTCGCTCAGATGCAGATCGACCCGCATCAGGGGATGCGCCTTGGTGAAGGCATGGACCGCATCGGCCACGCAAAGCTCGCCCAGCGTCGCCCCGCAGGCAATGCGTAGCCGGCCCGAAAGCACGCCCTCCGGCTCGCGCAGCGCGGCATCGGCTTCTTCCAGCGCGCCCAGAATGCGGCGGGCATGGGGCAGATAGCCTTCGCCGGCATCGGTCAGCGAAACCGCGCGGGTCGTCCGATAAAGCAGGCTGCGGCCCAGCCGCGTTTCCAGCCCGGCGATCTGCTTGCTGACCTGCTTGTTCGACACCCTAAGCCGCTGGCCGGCGGCGGTAAAGGATCCGGTCTCGATCACGGCAACAAAGGCGCGGATGCCATCGGTCAGATCCATATTATCCCCAAATTGGCGACAGTCATTCGCTTATTATATCCATTATCGCGATGGCCTGGAACCGCTACCTCCCTGTGAACGAGATTTTGGACTGGAGAAGAAACATGGACAATATTCTGAAGGGCTTCGGCTTTGGCTCGGACAAGGCGCGCGACAATGCGGCGATGATCCTGCGCGTGGCGCTGGGTCTGCTGTTTCTGGCTCATGCCGGGCTGAAAATCTTCGTCTTCACTCCGGCGGGGACGGCTGGCTATTTCAGCTCGCTCGGCCTGCCTGGTTTCATGGCCTATCTGACCATCGCCGCCGAGACCCTGGGCGGGATCGCCCTGATCATCGGCTTTCAGACCAGCCTTGTCGCGCTGGTGCTGGTGCCGGTTCTGCTGGGCGCGGCGATCCTTGGTCATGGCCCGAACGGGTTCTGGTTCAACAATCAGGGCGGCGGTTGGGAATATCCGGCTTTCTGGGCGCTGACGCTGGTTGTGCAGGCGATGCTGGGCAGCGGCGCCCATGCCGTGACGAAGGACTGACCGGCTATCCGGCCCGCGATTCGCAAGGAGAGAGAAGATGGCAAGCAGCGATGCCCCGATGACGGTTGCCCGTCTGGCACTCAGAGTGCGCGATCTGGACCGGGTGGGCGATTTCTATCAGCGTGTAATCGGGCTTGACCGGATCGCCGGTGACGGTGAGGCGCTGATGCTTGGGCAGGGCGATCTGCCCCTGATCGAGCTGCGCCGCGACCGGGCCGCGCAATCCGAGCCGCGCGGAGCCGGGCTGTTTCACACCGCCTTCCTGTTGCCCTCGCGCGGCGATCTCGGCCGCTGGCTGGAACATGCGCGGACCCTGGCCCTGCCGCTTGACGGTGCTTCCGATCATCTGGTCAGCGAGGCGGTCTATCTGCACGATCCTGAAGGCAATGGCATCGAGGTCTATGCCGACCGCCCGCGCGAGACCTGGAACAGCAATGGCCATGAGGTGCAGATGGCGAGCGCTCCGATGGACGTCGCCGGAGTTTTGGCGGCCGGCGGCGGTGCGGGCTGGAATGGGGCGCCAAGCGGCACGGTGATCGGCCATGTCCATCTGCAGCTCGGCGATATCCCCGCGGCCGAGGCCTTCTATGCGGATCGGCTGGGCTTTGACGTCACCGCGCGCCTGCCGCAGGCCAGCTTCTTTGCAACAGGCGGCTATCACCACCATCTGGCGGGCAATACCTGGCGCAGTTGCGGGGCTCGGATGCGGGACGAAGGGGCCGCCGGTCTCGACGAATTGTTCCTAGCGGTCGATGCGCAGCGGATGGCCGGGCTCGGGTTCTGTGACGTTCGCGATCCCTGGGGCAACCGGATTACCGTCCTGCCCGGCTGAATCGCAGGCGCGTGCATGAGCCGAGGGCAGGCCAGGGGGCGTTGCGGGATCGGGGCGTGATTTAGGCGGTGATCGGGCCGCTTGTCTGCTTGACACCACTCGCCTGACAGGCAAGCTGCCGACCCGGGCATGTTGCCATGCCTCACCACCCGTCAGTATGTGTCGAGTTTCCCTGATGACCGCCGGTCCCGAAAGCGAAAAGACCCGCCCGCCCCGCCGAATGTTGCGTAGCGCAGATCCGGCCGAACTCTTTGCCCAGATCGTGCGCCTGTCCGAACTGGTCAAGCCGCGCCCGCGTGCCGATGAAAACGGGCTTCAGTTCCTGATCCGGCTGCGCGGCTCGACCACGCCTGAAGAAGCGGTCACTTATGCCGCCTTTGTCGCGCTGCCGGTGCCGGCAGTCGGTTGGGGCTATGAATGCCTGCGGATGATGGCGGACCATCTCGATGCGGCGGAACGCCCGCGCATGCATCAGATCGCCGACTGGCTGAACAATCCGACGACCACGCGCCGCCATGAGATCATGCGCGAGGCGCTCTGGGCGCCGGTGCGCAGCCCCTCGGTTCTGCTGGCGCTCGCGGTTGGCTGGGCGGCGGGCGGGCCGGCGCCGAATGATGCCGAGCCTTCGGCGGTGCACAAGACCCCGGTCGCGATCAACAGCGCGGTGCTGTCCTGCCTGGCGCGGTCGGAATTGCGGCAAAGGCCGGTTTTCCTTGCACGTTTTCTCGACATGGCCGAAACGCTGTTCCGAGCGTATTGAGGCGACATGACACTGACACTGCAAATCGAGAATTTCTCTGTACTGGATGATGGCGGCCCGGTCAGCATTATTGTGCCCGAGGCCGGCATGCAGGTCGGACGCAATGCCGGCATGGGCTGGGTGCTGCCCGATGCCAGCCGACATATTTCCGGCCATCACTTCGATGTCTATTGCCAGGGCAATATCTGGCTGCTGCATGACCGCTCGACCAATGGCACCTTCCTGCATGGTCACCGCCACCGGATAGACGGGCCGCACCGGCTTCATCACGGCGACCGCTTTCAGGTCGGTCAGTACATCATCGTCGCGCTGATCGACGCGCCGATGGCCCAGCCCGGCATGTATTCGGGCTCGCTGCCAGTCTATGACGTCGGAACTCCGGCGCCCAATATGTCCGGCGGGGACGATCCCTGGGCGGTGCCGGGCGGGTTTTCCCCGGTCGATCCGATGCCGGCGCAGCGCGCCTCGCAGATGGCGGATTTTGCCAGTGATTTCGTGGCCTTCCCGGTCGAATCTCGCGCACCTGCCGTGCCCGGCCCGGTGCCGCCCCAGATCCAGCCGTTGCCTGATCGCGACCCGGCGCCGGTCGCCCCGGCTGGCGCGGCGCTGCCGGCCGGACTGCCGGAGATCTCCATGCCGCCGCAGCTGGGATCTGCCGGCGTCTCCCAGCCGCCGCTGCCGCATCCGGCTCCGCATATCTCGCTGCCGCCGGCATCGGTAGTCTCGGCCCCGCCGGTTCTTTCTCAGCCGCCGGTCGCGGGGGGCTCTGCCGAAATCTCGGCCCCGCCCATCGCCGTCGCGGGTGCGCCGGCTGCCGCGGTCGCTCCGCTTCCCGCCGCCCGGCCCGCAGCTTTCGCCCTTGCCTTCTGCCGGGGTGCCGGTCTGCCGCCCGAGCTGGCGGAGGGGATCGACGGCGAAGCCCTGGCCGAACGGCTGGGTGAGGCGATGGCGGTGACCACCGCCCGGTTGATGGCGGCGCTGCGCGACCGCTCGGCTGCGCGGCATTTCACCCGCTCGGGTGAGCGCACCATGCGCGGAGCGAGCGACAACAACCCGCTGAAATTCCTGCCCTCGCCAGAACAGGCGCTGGAGGCGTCGTTCCTGCGTCCGCGCGCCGGCTTCATGGCCGGGGCCAAGGGCTATGACGACGCGCTCGGTGATATGGCCCGGCATCAGGCCGCACTTTTTGCCGCACTCCAACCGGCGCTGGCCGATCTCGTTCAGGATCTGGATCCCAGCCGGATCGAGAGCGAGGTGAAGGGCGGCATGGCGGGGCTGGCCGGACAGCGCAAATCGCGGGCCTGGGATGCCTATGTCGAGCGTTGGGATGCCAAGGCCGCCCATGACAACGGTATTCTTGATGAATTCATCCGACTTTTTGCCGAAGCCTATCGCGCTGCCGATGAAAGTGGCGGCGCGACCCCTTGACGCTCGGCCTCGTGACGACAATGTATGCGCAGGTTTAAGGGGTTTTGTGCATGAAATTCGAATGGCTGACCAGCCCGTGCGAGAGCGATCCGCCCTGCGGCCCCGATCTTGAGGCCGGGGACGATGCGGCCTTCGTCGATTATTATTACGAAGCCGAGGGCCGTCTTCCTGAGCGCTATTTCACGCCCGGTCTTGCCCCCGATGGCAGCGAAGACCGACTGTTCGATCCGCGCAGCGTCGATTTCACCCGGGAAGGGCGGCAGATTTCCGAACTGCTGCAACGCTCGCGCGATCTGCGTCTGACCGGCCTGCTGGCACGCTTCGCGATTCTTTCGGGCCGGCTGAGTGATTTCGCCGATGCGGTCGAGCAGAGTGCGATGCTGATGGAGGTCTGGCCGATCGAGACGCATCCGCGTGCCGATGGCAGCGCCGCCGATCGCCGCGCGGCGATCGAGGTGCTCAACACCCAGCCGACCGTGATCATGCCGCTGCTGCATCTGTCGCTGCTGCCCTCGGGCGATGTGACGTTGCGCCGGCATATGGTGGCCTCGGGCCGGGCCGATGCGCGGGCATCCGAAGGCGGGCTCGATACCAGTACCGATGTGCTTGAGCCGATGCGCGGTGATGCCGTCCGGCCGCATCTTGCGCGCGTGCAGGACGATCTTTCGCGCATTGCCGAGGCGCTGCATCGCATCGCATCGCTGGCTCGTTCGCACCCCTCGGCGCCGTTCTCGCCCGATCTGACAGCGGTGCGCACCGCGATTTCCGACATGCAGGCGATGATCTCGACCGCCCGCCCCGATCTGCCCGGCTGGTCCGAAGATCGGTCGGCGGCGCCGGTTGCCGATCTTCCCGATGCTGCAAGTCCGGCGCCGGTAGCGGCCGGGGGGGCGGCGCCGGTTCAGCTGGGCGCTTCGCCGGCGCCCGCGCCGATGCCGGCAGATGTTCCGCGCATTGCCGATCGGGCGGCCGCGCTGGCGGCGCTGCACAAGGCCGAAGACTGGCTGGCCGCGCGCGAGCCCTCGTCGCCCTCGCTTCTGCTGGTCACTCAGGCCCGGCTTCTGGTCGGGGCGCCGCTGGTTCAGGCGCTGGAAGCCCTGCTGCCCGGGGAGGCCGGCAAGGCCGTCCTCAATATCGGACAGGGAAGTCCATTTGCGCTGCCGATGGAGCGGCTGAAAAGCCTCAGCACAACCGGGTTGGAAAATCGCCCGGAAACGGCTGGTGCCAGCGTTCGTGATCCTGTAGAAATTGATGATCGCCGCGGGCTGACTGCCTGCTTGATTGGAATCGAGGCCTATTATGCCGCCCATGAGCCGGCAAGTCCGGTTCCGTTGCTGCTGGCAAAGGCGCGCGATATGTTGACCAAACGCTTCGATGCCATCGTGGCTGAGCTTATTGTAACCCCATTGCCGCAGGGTAGCTGATAAATCCTCTGCTGCATTGACTCTGTGAATGAAATTGCGTTCGTTACCGCAACCGGAGGACCGAGTATATGGCATCTGACAAGTCGACCGATTTTTTGAAGCGCAACCGCCCGCCGCGGGTCAATATTTCTTATGAAGATCCGTATGATTCCGAAAAGATGGTCGAATTGCCCTTCGTTCTCGGGGTGATGTCGGATCTGTCGGGCAATGCGTCCGAGGTTGAAAAAGCGCCGATGGAAGAACGCGATTTTGTCGATGTGACTTCGGCGACGCTGGACGATTACATGAAAAGTATTGCGCCGGGCGTGTCCTTCAATGTCGAGAATAAGATGGGCGGCGGCGAGCGGCTGGGCGTTCAGTTGAATTTCTCCTCGATGGACGATTTCAACCCTGCTGAGGTCGCGCGCCAGATTCCGGCGCTGAAGAAGCTGCTTGAAGCGCGCCAGCATCTGGCCAATCTGCAGCGTTACATGAATTCGAAACCGAAGGCTCAGGAACAGATTCGCAAATTGCTGAACGATCCCGAGCTGATGGCGGCCCTGGCGGATCGCGATGCGCCAGTCACTGATGCTGCCACCGAGGAGGATAGCTGAGAATGGCTCAGGAAACTCAGGCTCAGGTTGCCGGTGGTGCCGCGCTTTCGGAACTCGACGAGTTTTCCGATATCCTGAAGCAGACCATCAAGCCGCGCACCGAAGTCGCCGCGAAAGAAGTCGATAATGCCGTGGTCGCGCTGGTGCGCGAAGCGCTGGACGATCAGACGCTGATCGCTGAGGATGTCATCGACACGATCGACGCGATGCTGTCGCGACTGGATCAGAAGCTGAGCGAGCAGCTCAATGCCGTGATCCACCACGACGAATTTCAGCAGCTCGAATCGTCTTGGCGCGGGCTGGCCTATACGGTCAACAACTCGGAAACCGACGCCTCGCTTCGCGTCAAGGCGATGAACGTCTCGAAGAAAGAGCTGCAGCAGATGATGCGGCGCTATCCGGGCGCGAAATGGGACAAGTCGCCGCTGAACCAGCGGATCTATGAATCGGAATTCGGCACGCTCGGCGGCAAGCCCTTCGGCGCGCTGATCGGCGATTTCTATTTCGACCACGGCTCGGCCGATGTTGCCCTGCTGCGCGACATGGGCAAGATTGCCGCAGCGGCCCATGCGCCGTTCATTTCGGCGGCTGCGCCGGCCCTTCTGGGCATGGACAGCTGGACCGAGATGTCCACGCCGCCGGATCTGTCGGAGATCTTCGATACGCCCGATTACGCTGCCTGGAACGGGCTGCGCGATTCGGAAAACTCACGCTATGTGGCCCTGACCCTGCCGCGCGTTCTGTCGCGCGAACCCTATGGCCAGGGTTCGAATTCGGTTGTCGAGGAGTTCAACTTCGAAGAAGAGACCGACGGCCATACCGGCGCCCAGTATGCCTGGATGAACGCTGCCCATACCATGGCGGTGAACATCAACCGCGCCCATAAGGAACACGGCTGGACCGTGCAGATCCGCGGCGTGCAGTCGGGCGGCGAGGTGCTGAATCTGCCAACTCATAATTTCGAAACCGGCGATGGCTCGAAAGATCTGAAATGCCCGACCGAAGTGTCGATCACCGACCGGCGCGAGGCGGAGCTGTCAAAGGCGGGGCTGATCGGCCTGGTGCATCGCAAGCATACCGACAAGGCAGCGTTCATCGGTGCACAGACCCTGTATCGGCCGAAGAAATATGTCGACGAACAGGCGACCGCTTCGGACAACATGTCGGCGCGTCTGCCCTATATTTTCGCTGTATCTCGTTTCAGTCATTATTTGAAATGCATGGTCCGCGACAAGATCGGGCAAAGCCCGGATCGGTTGAAGTTGCAGACACAGTTGCAGGGCTGGGTTAACAAGTATGTTTCGGGGAATCCCGAAAGCGCGAGCGAGCGTGAGAAGGCCAAGAAGCCTCTTGCGGGTGCAAAGGTGGAAGTTGTGGAAGACGAGGAAAATCCCGGTTATTACATGGGGAAATTCTACCTCAAGCCTCATTTCCAGCTTGAAGGGATGGACGTGGGAATGTCTCTCGTCTCTAAATTGCCGAAAGGCAAGTAACTGTCTGAACGAACTGCCATATTAGAGGAGTATGTTACGTGGCTGTCGATATTTTCCTGAAACTGTCCAACAATATCAAAGGCGAATCGCAGGACGATACGCATCGCAATGAGATCGACGTTCTGGCCTGGGATTGGGCGCTGACCCAGTCGGGTACCACCCATGTTGGTTCGGGCGGCGGCGGCGGCAAGGTCAACGTCAAGGATATCACCCTGACCAAATATGTTGACCTCGCTTCGAACGACCTGATCAAGCGCTGCACCAACGGTGAGCACATCGAGTCGGGCGAGCTGATCGTGCGCAAGTCGGGCGGTACGACCCCGGTCGAGTATTTCCGCATCAAAATGGAAAACCTGATGATCACCAGCTATACCACTGGTGGTTCGAAGGATGGTCTGGACCGTATCCAGGAAACCCTGACCCTGAACTTCCGTAAGTTCGAGGTTTCCTACACCCTGCAGGAAGAGTCGGGCGCCGCTGGTGCCGAGACCTTGGCCGGCTGGGATATCGCCGAAAACAAGGAGTGGAACGCCTAAGCGTTTCGCTGTTTCGGAAGGGGCAGGGCTGGCGCGCGATGTGCCGGCCCTGTTTCATATGTCCGGCAGGTGTTTTAATCTGCGGATCCTGAGCTCGGGCGGATTGACCAGTGCAGCGCTATCGCAAGAACATCAATGACGATCCCACGCGCAGCGGCCTGCGCGAAATGTCGATCATGCATGTCTTCCGCGATTCGGCCGCGCGCCGCGACAGTCGCGATCCCGACCGTCATTATCAGGAAGGCGAGCGCGATCTGACCCTGCGCAGCCAGAAACGCCGCGATGGCACTGATGAAGCCGCGCTGCGGCACAATATCGCGCTCGATGTGGCCAGTCTTATGAACACCATCCGGCTCGGCGTTTGCACCGATCTGTCGGAAACGCCCCGGGTGGCGAAATCCATCGTCAATTTCGGCTTCCAGGATATGGACACGCTTTGGCGCGACCGCCGCAATCCGAACGACATGGCGAAATCCATTCGCGATACGCTGATCGCCAATGAGCCGCGCCTGCGTGCCGCGACCATCGAGGTCAGGGTCGATGAAAATGCCACCGATTCAAATCAGCGCCTGCAATTCGAGATCATTGCCGAGATGATTTCCAACCCGTCGGATATTCCGCTGCAATTCTATGCCGAGGTCGATCCGGGGGCCGGGAAAATCGCGCTCAAGCGCATGCAGGGGGAAGCATGAAGAAATCCTTCCGTGACGCTTATGAGCGTGAGCTGGACATTCTTTATGAGCGCACGGCGGAATTCGCCGAGGAATATCCCGGCCTCGCCGACCGGCTGGGCGGGCTTTTACGTGACAATGTCGATCCGACCGTGGCCGGCCTGCTGGAAGGCACGGCCTTCATGGCCGCGCGCGTCCAGATGAAGCTCGATGAGGAATTCCAGGGCTTTACCACCGAACTTCTCGAACAGATCTTCCCCGATGCGCTGGCACCGGTGCCCAGCTGCATGCTGGTTCAGGCTCAGGCACCCGAGATCGTCCCGCCTGATCTTGGCGTTGCCCATTATGATCGCGGCGCCACCATGGAGGCGCCATTCCGCGACGCCGACAAGCGCATTGTCTGCCGTTTCTCGCTGGCCGCGCCGCTCGATGTCGTGCCGTTGCAGCTGAGCGGTCTGACCTATCATGATCGGACCGCGCCGATCGGGGCCCTTGGCCAGGATCCCGGTTCGGCGACACGCGCCGCGCTGCAACTGGACCTGCGCCATATAGGCGGACGTCCCCTGAATACGGTCATCACCGACCGGATCGGCTTTCACCTGACCGCCGATATGGCCCAGGCAGCGGTGCTTTATGAACAGATCCATTGCGGCGTGGTGCGCGCCAGTCTGCGCTGGCTGGCGCCGAATGGCGATCCGGTCTTCATCCGGCTGCGGCCCGATCAGATCGACCCGATCGGTTTTGACAGCGATGAATTGCTGTTCGATCGCGATAGCCGGCTTTTCGAGGGTTTCGCGCTGCTGCGCGACTTCTTCGCCTTCCCCCGCAAATTCATGGGCTTCCGGCTGAGCGGGATGAAACAGGTTCTGGCCGGCGTCGGGGCCTGCGAGGCGCAGCTGATCGTGGAATTCGACCGCTCCGACGCCGATGTCGCCCGCCAGATCGGGGCGCAGGATGTGCGGCTGAACTGTGCGGCTGCGGTCAATCTTTTTGAAGAACGCTCGAACCAGATCCGGCTTGGCGACAAGCATCACGAATATGTGGTGACCCCGGACAGCGCCCGGCTGACCCAGATCGAGGTGCACCGCATCCTTGACGTCTATGCCAGCTCGGGCAGCTCGCAGCAGCGGCGTGAGGTGCATCCGCTTTACGCCCTGCCGCCCACCACGCAATCGCCGCGCTCGGTCTATTACTACACTACCCGCCGCAAGCCGCGCCGTCTGACCCAGCCTGAGCGCCGCAATGGGTTGCGCAGCGATTACCGGGGCACCGAGACCTTCATTTCGCTTTATGAGCCGCCGCTCAGCGAGACCGGCCAGCAGGCGCAGCGGCTGCATCTGCGCACGCTCTGTTCGAACCGCCACCTGCCGACGACGCTGCCCCTGGCACGGACCGACGATCTGCATATGGATGACGACCAGAAGCTGCGTCTGCGCTGTGTCAGCGGGCCGACCCCGCCGCGCGAGGCGATGACCGAGACCGAACTGGGCGGGCCGCACCGCGCCGGGCAGGGCGATGTCTACTGGCGGCTGATTTCCTATCTGTCGCTGAACCATTTCGGGCTGGATGACCGTTTTGGCCGCGATGGCGCCGCCAGCCTGCGCGAGGTGCTCAGTCTCTTTGCCGATCTGTCGGACAATGTTTCGCAGGCGCAGATTTCCGGGATTACGGATCTGGCCGTGCGCCCGATCACCCGCTCGATCCGCCGGCCGGAAGGTTTCTTCCCGGCGCGCGGTCTGGAAATCGCCATCACCTATGACGAGACCGCTTTTGAAGGCTCGGGCATCGTGCCGCTGGCGGCGGTGCTGGATCGGTTCTTCGCCGAATATGTCTCGATCAACAGTTTCTCGCAGACCGTGATCGTCAGCCGCCAGCGCGGGGTTCTGCATCGCTGGCCGCCGCGTTCGGGACGAGGGCCGCTTCTGTGAGCGGTGAGACGGGGTTTCTGGCGCTGCTGCGCCGGCTGGAGCGCGAGGCGCCGGACCGGCCGCGCATCGGCCGTTCCGGTCGGCTGAGCGAGGAAATCGCCGATCTCGGTCAGGATCCCCGGCTGGAATTCCCCGAAGCCGAGTTCCTGCGCGATCCGGCGCAAAGCGAATTTCACCGCGATGCTCGCGGCCGCGTTCAGCTGCGCCCGCAATTTCTGGGCATGTTCGGCGCCTTCGGGGCCCTGCCGCTGAACACCACCGAAGAGGCGCAGCGCTGGCAGAATGAAGGGCAGAACGGTTTTGTCCGCTTCGCCGATATTTTTGCCGCGCGCTTTTTGCAGCTGTTCTTCCGGGCCTGGTCGGACGCCCATGCCATCACCCAGCATGACCGCCCCGGGGAAGACCGTTTTGGCCGCTATATCGCTGCGGTCTCCGGCACCGGCAGCCCGGCCTTCAGTAATCACGACGATTTCCCCGATATCGCCCGCCTGCCGCTGGTTTCGATCTTTGGGGGCCGGGTGCGCAGCGCTGTGCGCCTGCAACAGATTCTCGCCCGCTATTTCAGCCTGGCGGTCGAGGTCGAAGAACATGTGCCGCTTTGGCTGGAATTCGAACCGGATGAAATCATAGGGCTCGGCGGTGGCGCCGCGCTTGGCCGCAATACCTATCTCGGCAGCCGGGTCTGTTCGGTCAGCGAAAAGATCTGCGTTCATCTGGAACTGCCCGATGCCGACCGCTATCGCCGTTTCCTGCCCGGCGGCGAAGAACACCGGATGCTGACCAACCTGATCTACTGGTATATCGGCCGCACCTATGAGGTCGAACTCGCGCTGAAGTTGCCGCCTGCCAAGATCCCCGGCGCCGCGCTGGGGCAGACCGTTTCCATTGGCTGGCTGGCTGCCGTGCAGCCTTCCGATGATCCCGAAGGCCTCCCGATCGAGGTCGCCCGCTTCCCGATTGATCCCGAAACCGCAAGGCCACGAGGCAACGCATGACTGCTATTACGATTGAAAAATTTGCCGGCAAGATGAACCGGGTCGGCTATGACGCCTTCCTGCAGGCGATGCGTCAGGCGCGCGGCGACGGCAATCGCAATGTCGAGCTGAGCCATTGGCTGTTCCATGCGATTTCGAACCAGGAATGCGATATCTCGGTCACCCTGCGCGCGCTGAATCTGGACCGGGGCCGGGTCCTGAAGGATCTCGATCAGGCGATTGCGCGGCTACAGAAGAACGTGACCGAAACCCCCGGCATCTCGGAACGGCTGGCCGATGCGCTCAACCACGCCTGGACCTATGCGACGCTGTTCTTCGGGGAAACCCAGATCCGCACCGGCCATCTGCTGGTCGCGCTTTTGAACGACCAGACCCTGCGCCGCGAGGTTGTGACCTGTTCGCCGATCTTCGAGCAGCTCTCGGCCGATCAGATCGGCAAGGAGGCCCGCAGCCTCTGGGCCGGCTCCGAGGAAGAGGACATGCGCCCGATGGATGGCTCGGGGCTGGTTGCGCCGGGCACGGGGCGCGAAGGGGCGGGGCCTTCGACGGCGCTCGGGCGGTTCTCGGTCGATATGACCGCGCAGGCGGGCGAGGGGAAAATGGACCCGGTGGTCGGGCGCGATGACGAAATCCGCCAGATCGTCGATGTGCTGATGCGCCGCCGCCAGAACAACCCGATCCTGACCGGCGAGGCCGGGGTCGGCAAAACCGCCGTGGTCGAGGGTTTCGCCCAGAAGCTCGCGGCGAATGACGTGCCGCCGACGCTTCAGGGGATGCGGCTGCATATGCTCGATATCGGGGCGATGCAGGCCGGGGCCAGCATGAAGGGCGAGTTCGAGCAGCGCCTGCGCTCGGTCATCGACGAGGTGCAATCGAGCCCGGTGCCGATCATCCTGTTCATCGACGAAGCGCATACCCTGGTCGGGGCGGGCGGTGCGGCCGGAACGGGCGATGCCGCGAACCTGCTGAAGCCGGCCTTGGCGCGCGGTACGCTGCGCACGATTGGCGCGACCACCTGGGCCGAATATCGCAATTATTTCGAAAAGGACCCGGCCCTGACCCGGCGTTTCCAGCCGATCTCGGTTGATGAGCCCTCGATCGACACTGCCTGTTTCATGATGCGCGGGCTTTTGGGCCCGATGGAAACCCATCACAAGGTCCGTATCTCGGATGAGGCGGTAGAAGCCGCGGTCAAACTGTCGGCGCGCTATCTGCCGGCGCGGCAGCTGCCCGACAAGGCGGTCTCGCTGCTCGATACCGCCTGCGCGCGGGTTGCGGTCAGCCAGTCGGCGGTGCCGGCGCGTCTGGCCGATCTGCGCGCCGATATCGCCGCTTATGACATGGAAATCGCCGCCAAGGAGGCCGAGCGCGAGCTGGGCGCGACCGATGAGGCACGGCTGAGCGAGGCGCGCGACAAGCGCGAGGCGCTGGTGGCCAAGCTGGCCGAGGAAGAAGCGGCCTTTGCCACCGAAAAGCAGCTGGTCGATGATATCCTTGATCTGCGCCGCCGGATTGCCGAAGGCGAGGGCGAGGAATTTGATGCCGATGCCGCCCGCGCGGATCTTTCGGCCCGCATGGTCAGCCTGAGCGAGATCCACCCCGATGAGCGGATGATCTGGCCGCATGTCGATGATCAGGCGGTGGCCTCGGTCATCAGCGACTGGACCGGAATTCCGGCCGGCCGCATGGTCGCCGATGAGCTTCAGGCCGTGCTTGGCCTTGCCGATCACCTGCGCGAGCGGGTCATCGGCCAGGATCCCGGTCTTCAGATGATCGCCCGCCGGGTCGAGACCGCGCGCGCCGGCCTCTCGAACCCCGAAAAGCCGATCGGGGTCTTCATGCTCTGCGGGCCTTCGGGCACCGGCAAGACCGAAACCGCGCTGGCGCTGGCTGAAACGCTTTATGGCGGCGAGCAGAACGTCATCACCATCAATATGTCCGAATTCCAGGAAGCCCATTCCGTCAGCCTGCTGAAAGGCGCGCCTCCCGGCTATGTCGGCTACGGCGAGGGCGGGCGTCTGACCGAAGCGGTGCGCCGCAAGCCCTATTCGGTGGTGCTTCTGGATGAGATGGAAAAGGCCCACCCGGACGTGCATGAGCTGTTCTTCCAAGTCTTCGACAAGGGCCGGATGGAGGACGGCAATGGCCGCCCGATCAACTTCCGCAATACGCTGATCCTGATGACCTCGAATGTCGGGACCGGCACCATCATGAACCTCGCGCCCGAAGGCGAGATCACCGACAGCGAAACCCTGGAAGCTTCGCTGAAAGAAGAACTGCTGGGCACCTTCCCGCCGGCGCTGCTGGGCCGGATCGTGACCATTCCCTATGTGCCGCTGTCGGCCACGGTTCTGGCCGGGATCACCCGCCTCAAGCTGGGTTCGGTGGCGCGGCGGATGCGCGATTCGCATGGCACCAGCCTGACCTGGGACGATGCGGTGATCGATTTCATCGTCTCGCAATGCCGCGATCCCGACAGCGGCGGGCGGATGATCGACAATATCATCACCAATTCGATCCTGCCCGATCTGTCGCGGCAGGTGCTGGCCCGCATGGTCGGCGGCGATGCGATGCCGGATGTGACGATCCGCATGGCGGACGGGACCTATAGCTACGATTTTCATTGAGGAGTTTTGGATATGACGCAATCGCTGGACTGGATCCTGATCGGTGACGAGGGCGGCGCACGGCTGGGCGCCATCGGCTTTCTGGGGGACGAGGCCGCAGCGATTGCGCTGTTTGAAGCCGGCGCACAGATCGCCCTGCTGATCGCGGCCGCGCGCAGCCGCCGGGAGGTTTTCAGCCGCGATCCCGGCATCGCCCAGCTGATCGGTCATGAGGGCGCGGCCTTCCCGCGTGCGCTGCCGCTCGATGCGGCATGGTCGGATTATTTCCGTCCCGGCATCGCCATGGCGACGCGCGGCGCGGATCGCCAGATCCATGGCCGCAGCCTTGCCCGCATCCTGCCCCGGCGCGGGTCGGAAGCGGCGCTGAATGCGGCGATTCGTGCCTGATTACGGCGTGTAGAAACTGGAAATCCCGATCAGGGCATTCTGCCCGATTTCGGCAAAAAGCGCGTCGAAAAATGGCTCGGCAGCTTCTCCGGCATGGGTCGAAACCGTCTGCGGGCGGTTCGGTGTCGCCAGCGCGATCAGCAGCTGATGGGTGTCGCGCGGTGCCCGCCAGCGGGCGACCGGGAAGTCGATGCGGGTGACCTGCGACGAGCTGACCAGAAAGCGGCGCATGTCATGGACGACGCCGTTTTCATCGACCAGCAACAGGGTCTGGTAATAGCCGGCGCCATTGGTGATCTGCCCGCGCAGCACCTCGCCGCGTGCGACATTCTGGCTGTCGAGCTGTAGCCCGAGCGCAAAGACCGGATAGCGCGGATCGCGCCGGGCAAAGGCCACGGCGGCGCATTGGCGCGGATCGAGCAGCACCGCCTCGCGCGTGACATCGCCCTCGATCCCGGCCAGCAGGTCATCGGTCAGGGCGGTGATATTGCGGTCATTGTCGGACAGAACGCTCAGCTGCAATTCCCCTTCGCCGCGCCGCATCGGCAGGGCCAGCATGCAGGGCTCGGTCAGGCGGTCGCGGATCCGGGCGATCAGATCGAGAAGGCGCGGATCGGGTGCCTCGGCCTCAGTGTTGACCTGAACCGGCAGGCTGCCCGGTGGGGTCTCGCCGCCAATGCCCGCCGGGGCCGGATCCGCCTCCGCCGGGACTTCGGGATCACCGCTGGCGATGGTTTCGCTTGGCGGCGGCGGGGCCGGGTCGGGCGAAAGTTCGGGCAGGGCGGCCGAGGTGATGGTCTCGGGGCCGGGCGCGGCTTGTGCGCTGTCCGGGGCAGTTTCGGTCACGGTTTCGGCCGGGGTCTGCGGCAGCTCCGGCCGGGTCGGCACCGAAAGCGTGGTGATTTCGATCTGGGCCAGCGGTACCGGCTCGGTGCGGTCAAGGAAATCGAAGGCCGGGCGCCAGAACAGCAGGCCCAGCACGGCGGCATGCAGCACCAGCGAGGCACCGGAAGCCTGGGCCCAGTTCCGGCCCTCGCGCTGATCGCCGATCATGGCGCGCCCCGCTCGTTCAGGGTGACCAGCCGCAGCTCATACTGGGCGAGGACCGGATCGTTCAGCGCCTCGACCAGCAGCTGGGCCGGGGCGCTGCGGTCGATCATCAGATGCAGCACACTGCCCGGGCCGCCGGCAATGGCGGCGGGCAGCAGCTCGGGCGAGACCGGCGCGCCATCGAGCTGCCAGTCGCCACTTTCCTGAATGATCAGGATCGGCTGGGGCAGCTGTTCCAGCGGCAGATCGGCAGTCCGCGACAGATTCATATCCGGGCTGGGATCGGCGGTCTGGCCGACCAGCATGAAGAAGAACAGCAAGAGCAGCACGATATTCACGATCGACAGCGAAGTGTCGGTCTGGGCGTGGCGGTTCTGGCGGGGCGGCAGGTTCAGCGCCATGTCAAAGCCCTCCGCCTGCGACCTGGACCGAGGTAATGCCGCGCGCCGCCAGAGTTTGCAGGACCGTGACCAGCTGCTGCACCGGCACGTCGCGGCGCAGCACCACCAGCACATCGGTCGTGCCCTGCGCCAGCAGCGCATCGGCCAGCACGTTCAGCTTGTCGGCTTCAAACCGTTGGCCACCGGCCGTGATCTCGCCCGTGGTATCCAATGTCCAGACGGCGGTGCTGCGGATATCGGTGGTGCGGCCGGGGTCAACTTCCTGCGCGGCGGGATCGCTGCCCGCCGCCCCGCTGCCACTGAGCGCACCTGTGCGGATATCCAGCATCGAATAGGGGGCGATATTGGCCGAGAGCATGAAAAAGACCAGCAGCTGAAACATGATATCGGCCAAGGGCGTCATCGAGAACCGATAACGCCTCTCGCGTCGGGGCAGGATCAACCCGTGACGTTTCTGGCCGGATGCCGCAATCATGGCTTAGCTGCTGGCTGGATTGACGCGGCCATGAACCGCGGCTGAGATCACCATCTCGATGGTCTGGCGCTCATCGTCGATCCGGCCTTCCAGCCAGGCGGTGACGAAATAGGCGATCAGGGCAATGGTCAGACCGGCCGCCGTGGTGGTCAGCGCGGTCCAGATCCCCGAAGCCAGCAGGCGCGGATCGGCCGCAGCCTGACTGCTGGCAAGATTGCCGAAGGCGTCGATCATGCCGATGACCGTGCCCAGAAGACCCAGCATCGGCGCCATCTGTACCACCGCTTCCAGCAGGCGCATCCGGCTGCCCATCCGGGTCAGCTCGAACAGGGCGGCCTGCCGGGCCAGCTCCTCGCCATAGAACGGATCCGAGGGCCGGGCGCGCAGCCCCGACATCACCGCGCGCAGCACCCGCGCCAGCACCGAATTGGTGGCGGCAGCCTTGCGCTGCGCCTCGTCGGGGCGGCCGTTCAGCCAGTCATCGAGGATTTCCTCGGCCTCGCGGTGGCGGCCCAGCCCCATCCGGCGGAACTGGGTGATCTTGAAGATGGTGACGGTCACGGTCAGCAGCGACAGCGCAGCCAGAGCGATATAGACGGCCAGCGTGGTCACCGGCAGGGACTGGAACATTCCTGAACTCTCTGGTTGAGGGAAGGGATCAGATACCGAATTCGATATCGCTGCGGCTCTGGGTTTCCAGCATGCGCAGGCAGCTGTCGCGCAGATCGCTGCCATCGTCGGCGGTGCATTCGGCCACATCGTTGATGATCACCCGGCTGATCGTGCCGCAGGCGCCATCGGGGATCGGAAAGACCCCGATCTTAGTCTTGCCGGGGATCAGCTTGCCGAAATCGAGCACAGGCAGCGCCTTCACCACCCCGTCCTGATCGAAGATCGCGACCTGCCAGGCGGCGCGGGTCAACCCCTGCGGCAGGCGGTTGGTGGTCATCATCAGCAGCACGCAGCCGCCATCCTCGCCATCCGTCGCCCGGTTCAGTTCCATCGTCAGCGAGGCAACGGGCGGCGCTGCCGGACTCGTGGCGGCCGCAGTGGTCTGGGCCGTGGTAACCGGGTTGGGATCGGTGCTGTTCTGGGCCGTGGCGCCCTGGCTCAGAAACAGTCCTGTCGACAATGTAACTGCGCCGACAACTTTTACGACAGTTGCGCCAAACATTCTAGTCTTCCTTTCAGCGATAGACCCCGATCAGGGGGAGGGTCTGGAATCTCCAGGCCGGAATCGAGCCCGGGTCCGCATCAGAGGCAGCAGCCGAACGCGGCGCGATTCCCGTTGTCGCGAGGCTTGCCGCCAGCGGGTCGCCGCTGGGCCGCAATGCCGGATCGAGCAGAGTCATGCGCGAGCTCTGCGCGTTTTCACGGTTCTTATAGTCCGAGGTCATGGCGGCGATCTCTGCCGGGGCGCTTGGCTGTAGGGGAGCCGGGGCGAAGGCCGTTGCAGCCGGCGGCGCCAGCTTCAGAGCCGGGCCGGTATTGCGAGATGTCGCCGGATAGGCAGGGGGCTGCATCAGATCCCAGGCTTGCGCATCAGTAATGGAGGTCATGGCCGATGGCAGGTCTGGCTGCGCCTGGAAGGTGGAAGGGGCGGCGTTCATGTCGGCCGGATTTGCTGCGGCGACATCGCGGGCCGGGATCTGAAGCTGCCCGACCGAAAGATCGGGGGCGACCCGGGCCGGCAGGATCGGGGCGGGCTGCTGCGGCTCTGCGATGCGATCGGAGCTCAGCACCCTGTCGCTGACCACAGCGAATCCGACAGCCAATGCCGCCGCTGAAAGACTTGTGCCGAGGGCCAGGATAAGGTTCATGTTGCCAATGCCTTGTTTGCGGTAGGGTTAGCACAGGCAATCGGATCGCTCAATGAAGGAAGGCGGGGAAATGCGGCAAAATCCCGGTCTGTGGCGGGGGCTTCTGGCCGGAGGACTGTGCGTTCTTGGAACAGGCGCGGCCGAGGCCGGGCTCGATCTGTGCAATCAGTCCTTCGATGTTCTCAATATTGCCATTGGTGAACCGTCTGGTGACGGTCAATACGCGACACGCGGCTGGTGGCGGGTGGCGCCGAACCAATGCGCAAGCCTTCTGCGAGAGCCGCTCAAAGTCGGACCATATTATGTTTTTGCTGCCGATGTGTTCGGCAATGAGGTGCTTTGGGGATCGAGCCCGATGTGTGTCGGCACGCTCGAATTTTCTGTCGAAGGCCAGCAGGACTGCCTGATTCGCGGCTATCTCGACGCTCGTTTCCTGGAGATCGACACCGGCGGGCAGGAAAACTGGACGACATTCGTCGTGCCCCGACAGTAGCGGGTCAGCCCGGATCGGCGGGCTGTTCTTCGGGCGAGGTTTCGGCCGGCGCCGGCGATGGGTTAAGTACGACGATACCGGCGGCGGCGCCGCCGCCGTCGCTTTGCAGCTCGGCCAGAACGCCGGGCAGGATCGTTGAGGCATTGGCGCCCATCGGTGCGGCGGCAACCGAGACCAGCGGTGCCGATGAGGTCACCGCCAGCAGAAGATATGGATCTGCCCCCGGCTGCGCGCCGCCGGGCAGGTTGATCGCCGCACCGATATGTCGCGCGTCCTCGCCATCGGGCTGCGACTGTCCGGTCAGGTCATAGACAGCCCCATCGGGGGAAATCAGCACCAGCCAGGGATTGCGCTGTGTGATGCCGCTGACCTCGGCTTCCAGCTGAAAGCCGGATCCATCGGCCCGGGTATTGGCGGCAATCAGCGGTGCCGGAGCCTGGCGCCCGGCCAGGGCGGCGGTGAAATCGAGCGCCGGGCATTGCGCGGCGCGGATTCGGCGCTGAAGGATATTGGGACGGGTGCTGAACGCCTCGGCATAGGCATCCTGAAGCGGGGCGGTGTCGAGATTTTTGGCCGCCGTTATCTCGATCATGCCAGCCTCGGGACCGGAGGTGATGCGCTGCGCCAATGCACAGGGGCCGAGATCGTGATCGGCCAGGAACCCTTCGCGGCTGGCCAGATCGCGGGGCGGCAAGGCGGCGGCTGGATCAGCAGCAGGGGACGCTGTCTGTTCTGGCGGGGGCGCAGGATCGTGCTGGCCGCGTAGCGCGTACCAGCCGGCGATGGCGGTCAGCACAAGCACCAGCGAGCCGGCCGCAGCGACTGCCGCCATGGATCTGCGTTTCGCGGCGGCGGGTGCGGCCGGCTGCGGGATTGCCGCATGCGGATCGTGTGGAGGCTGCGGCGCGCCGAAAGGCGATTCCGACACGCCGGTGGTTTCGTCGCCATGATCCACGCCGGTGCCGGTCCCTTGCCACAAGGGCAGCCGATAGCGCGCCGGGATAAGCATCGGATCGCTGAGCATGGCGATGATCTGGCCCATATCTGCCGGGCGATCCGCCGGGTCCGGCTCCAGCATGTATTGCAGCAGCGGAAATAGCCGGTGCGAAACCCCGGTCAGATCGGGTATGACCCGTCGCGCATCCGAGGCCGTGACCACCGAATCGCCCATATCCAGCGCCTCGCCGCGCTGAAGCGCGGTGATCAGCAGCGCCAGCCCGTAGATGTCGGTCTGCGGCCCGATCCGGCCGTCGAAATGACCAAGCTGTTCGGGGGCGATATACTTGAACTTGCCGGCAAAGCGCCCGGCCAGCCCGTCGCCGAGCTCGATCGAACGGGCAATGCCGAAATCGATTAGCACTGCTTCGTCGATCTGGTCGTGGCGCAAGATCACATTGTCGGGCGAGAGATCGCGATGGGTGACGCCGCGCTGATGGGCCTGGCCCAGCCCGCGCGCCAGCCGTTGCATCAGGCGGATGGTTTCGTCGGGATGCATGGGCTGCCGGTCGCCGATCCGGGTGCCCAGATGGGTGCCTTCGACGAATTCCATGATCAGGCAGTAACGGTCCAGCCCCTGATCGAGGATGAAATTGTGATAGCTGACAATGGCGTCGTCACGCAGCTGAACGAGAATGCGGGCCTCGTGCAGGAACAGGTTGATGATGTCCTGGTCGCGGGCCAGATCGGGCAGGATCACCTTCACCGCTACCGGATCGTCGGTGAAGACATTGACGGCGCGGTAAACCTCGCCCATGCCGCCGGCGCTGATCAGGGCCTCGATGCGGTAATTGTTGTTGATCAGTGTGCCGGGCTCGACCAAGCGCGCCTTGTCCTTCGACCCGAGCGGCGCGAGGGCGACATTGCCGATGACAGTCGCCTGCGAGGCGCTGGTTGCAGGGGGATCGGTATCGATCACCGTCCGCTCCTCTGCGGCGGCCATATCGGGCGCGGGCGCATCCATCAGCCGGGTGCTTTCGGGCGATGGCGGGGCGTCGTCTGGCTCTGCGGGCGGCTCCGGCAGTTCGGCATCGGGCACCGCGGGCGAGACCGCTTCGGCCTCGTTTTCCTCGCCGGTTTCGGGGTTATCGGCTGTATTCATAGGTCATGACCGGATCTTCGGCGTCTTCCTCGGCCGCTTCGCAGTCGATGACGATGGCGGTGACATTGTCGCGGGCGCCGCGTTCCAGGGTCAGGGCGATCAGCGTCTGGGCGGTCTGATCGACATCTGCGGGATTGCGCAGGATCCGGGTCAGATCGTCATCGCCCAGATGTTCGGTCAGCCCGTCCGAGCAGATCAGGAACCGATCCCCCGGGCGGGCGACGCCGGTCACGATCTCTGGCTGCGCCTCGACGCCGATGCCGATGGCGCGGGTGATGACATTGCGGCGCGGAGAGATGCGGGCCTCTTCTTCGGTGATGACGCCTTCGGCCAGCAATGCGGCGACCTCGCTGTGGTCCTGGGTCAGCGCGGTCAGCCGGCCCTCGCGCAGCAGATAGACCCGGCTGTCGCCGGCCCAGGCGCAGCTGAGCTCGGATCCGAAGATCATCAGTGCCGCCACCGTTGCCCCGACGGTTTCCAGCCGGTTTTCCGCTGCGTGATTGCGGATGCGCTGATGGGCGCGGCCGAGCCGTTCGAGAAAGCGGGCGCGCTGATCAGCGGCGGTGACCGGTATCCCGACCGAGGCGATCTCATCGACGATCAGCGCACTGGCGACATCGCCGGCGGCATGTCCGCCCATTCCGTCAGCCACCAGCCAGAGCCCGCATTCGGGCAGGCTGGCGAAGCTGTCTTCATTATGCGATCGCACGCAACCGGCATGGCTGAGCGCAGCCGTACGAAAGATCAACCGGGGATTGGCATCGTTCATGCGCTCTCCCCTTCTGCATCGGCCGGTGCGTTCGGCCTGGCACCGCTCAGCAGCCAGCCGATCTCGGCCGCATTTGGCAGGCCTGCGCAGACCAGCATGCCGCTGGGCAGCCCGGTTTCAGGCCGGGCGGCAAACCACCAATAGCTGCGGCCTGCCTGGGCATGGACGAAATCGGTCGCGGCCAGTTCCTGCAAAAGCTCCTGGGGCGGGCGCGAGGGATTGGCCGCCCAGAAGCCGGCCCCGGTGACCGCATCGCTGTCGAGGGGCTGAGGCAGGGCGCTTTCCAGGCTGGACGCAGTTTCGCGCGGGTCGAAATGATCCTGCGCGATCAACTGCTCCAGCAGGCTTTCGGCGGCCTCATAAAAGGATTGGTCGCTATCGGAAACCGGCGCCGGTCCCGCCGGCCCCTGGGCGATGATCAACGGATAACGCCGGCCGGTCCGGTCGCGTGATGACATCGCAACCCCGCGCAGGGCGGCACCGCGGCCCGGCTCGGCCCCGATCCAAAAGCGCAGCGCCGGAGCCGTGTCGAAGATCAGCTGCCAGTCCGGCCCCGCACCTTCGCGCCAGATGCCGAACCGGTCGGCCAGAAGGTCCATGATCAGCTGAATTCCATTGGCCGGCAGATCGCCTGCCGACAGGAAATCCCCGAAACCGGGATGCTTGCCGAAAACGGCGGTGTTCAATCGACGCTCTGCGGACATTCGAACTCTCTCAACTCGGGCATCGTAAACGGGTTGGCGATGGCATTGATGGTAAAGTCATAGGTGATATTGCGCCCACCGATCATATAGGTGGCGCGCAGCGTATCGCCGCGCTGCTCGCGCGAGGAGGCGGCGCTCAGGAACTGGATGAAGGTCCAGGCACTGCCGTCAAAGCGCAGGATCGACGGGCGATCCAGCGTCGGCGTCAGCGACAGCAGTGTCGATTTTCCGGTCCCCGGCCAGACCACCGTGCGCGGCAGCGAGCCGGTGACGGTCGGGATCATCGTATCGTTGATCGACAGCATGGCGCTTTCGATGGTCGGATGGGCATCGACCTGGGCAATGGTGATTTCGACCGAAGGCTGGGTGCCGCCGCCGGCGAAATAGGCCCGGCGGATACGTTCGGCGCGTTCGAACTGCTTGAGCGTATTCACCGACAGCCGCTGGGTGATTTCCTTGTCAATGCGCCAGGTCAGACCATCGGCGGTGCGTTCGGCATAGGGTTCCAGGAATTCGGTGAAATAACTGTCCATGACCCCGCCCGGCCCGAAGAAGCGGGTAAAGTTGTCGATGGACAGGCTGCGTTTGCTGTCGGCGAAAGGATAGGAGCCGGCGATGGTGTCCTGACAGGGGAAGGTCACCCGGTCGGTGAGGGCGCGGTTCATGGTTTCGATGCTGGCATCCGAGGCGCCGGAGCGGAAATCGCCCTCGGCCCGCGACAGCATCTGGGCCATCGGTTCGGGCAGCTGGGAATTATACTGGGTCAGCGCGTTCAGCAGGCTGGGCAGGGCGACCTCGCTTGCCTCGGGATTGCTTTCGGCAAGGCGCAGGTTTTCCCAGATCGCGCCGAGATTGCCCAGAACCGTGTCGATGGGCCGTTGGCCGGGATCGCCGATCAGCAGTACATGCCAGTCGTCGAATGCTTCGGTGATCTTCTCGATCGGCTCCAGGATGGCCTGAGCTTCCAGCCCGTCCCCCGCATCATCGCCGCCGCTGATCCCCGGCATGCCATTGCCGCCGCTGCTGGCCAGCGAATCGAGGATGATGCGCGTGGCCCCCGTGGTGCGCGAGCGGATCCGGGAGCCGATCTGGTTCCCGGCCGCGCTGGCGGCTGTCTGACCATCACCGCCGCCTTCGCCGCCACCGGCTTCGGCGGCCTTTTCGGCTTCTTCGAACTTGCGGATCAGATAGGTTTCCGCATCGACCGCGCTGACCAGTTGCAGCAGCGGCGAGGCTGAGGCTGAGGCCGCAGTGCCAAGCGCGGCATAGCGCGGCTTGTCGGCCACCATCGAGGTCAGGGTCAGATTGCCCAGCATCCCGTTCCAGGCATTGGTGAATTCGCTCCGGTAGCGCTCCAGCAGGTCGATATCGAGCCGCTCCAGCCGGCGCTCGATATCGGTCGAGCTGGCCTGATCGCCCAGCACCCATTGATCGCGGCGCAGTTCTTCGCCGACGACCTGAAGCTGGCCGACGAAGTAGTTCCAGAACCCGTCATAGGTATAAAGTCCCGGCACGGTGATCGTGCTCAGATCGCCGCCATTGCGCGCGGCGAAGACCTGGGCCGCGCCGCCTTCCAGCTGCTCGACCAGTTTCCAGTCGGGCAGGCCGTCGGCAATCGCGCCGTCGCGGATGATCGCATAGGCCTGCTCGTCCAGCGGCAGTTGGGCAATCGCGGCGCGGGCCCGCTCGACCGTGGTCTGGTCCAGCCCGACCAGCGGTTCGCGCTTGTCGTCAAGGCTCAGCATCGCCGCCAGATGCTGTTGCAGCTGACGGATGAAATCGGCGCCGGAAAGGCCGGGATATTCCTCGGCCCAGCTTTCGGTGAACCAAGCCTGAATGGCTGCGTCATCGGTGGATTCGCCCTGCTTGCCAAGCAGAAGATAGACCTTCAGCGCCCGGTAGATCTGGGTCATCTCGCCCGAGGCGATGATCTGCGGCATGCGCTTTTCCAGATCGAGGATCAGGCGCGGGCGCAGCATGCGTTCCAGCGCTTCGGAATAGGTGTCGGTCGCGACATGGTTCAGCCGGTCTCGTTGCCCGAGGCCGAGACCTTCCCAAAGGCTCGGATCCTGGCTGTCGCCGTAACCGGCCGGCATGGTCTGCAGATCGTTGAGCAGCGGCACCACCGGGCGCAGATCGGTGTCCGAGATGACATCGTGGCTCAGCTCTTCGTTGGCGTTGAGCGCATAGGCCTTGGTCTCGGCCTCGGCGGTGCGCACCAGCGAGAGATTCTTCCAATAGCTGTAGCCGAGCGCGGAAATGGTGCCCAGCGTCACCACCGCAATCGCGGTCAGCGCGGCGGAGCGCAGGACCATGGCCCGGCGTACCGCCTTGCGGTCGGCGCTGACCCATCCCTGTTCGGGGATGACAACGCGTTTGAGAAGATCATGGATGAAGAAGCTCTTGCCGCGGCCCGACATGAAGCCGGCCGGGAAGATCGCCGCTCCGTCGCTGCCCGACTGGATGGCGCCCAGCACCTGATCGATCGGGGTGCCTTCCTGGGTGCCCGAGGTGAAATAGAAACCGCGCAGGATGGCGTTGGTCTTGTAGCGGGTGGGCTCAAAAACCCGGCGCATGAAGTCGGAGACATTGTCGCGCAGCAGCGTCATCTGGCCGGGCAGGCCGAAGATGGCGATGCGCGAAATCCCGTCGGGTTCTTCCGACAAACGGTCCACGACCTCATCGGAAAGCCGCGCGATCAGCCGGTCGAATTCGGCCGGCACCGCTTCATGGGTGATCGCCTTGCGATCTGCGGTCTGGAAGGTCGCGCCCCAGACCAGCTTGCGCCGGCTCGTGCTGAACGAGGAAAAATATTCGCGGAAGCCGGCGATCAGGTCGGCCTTGGTGAACATGACATAGACCGGGAAGTCGATCTTCAGCCGCTCATGCAGCTCGGCCAGACGGGTGCGCACGGTTTCGGCATGGCGCGCCAGCGCCTCGGGATCGGTGGTCAGCATGTCCTCGACCGAGAAGGACAGGATCACCCCGTTGACCGGCTGGTTGGGCCGGGTCTTCTTCATCAGGTCAAGGAAGGCGTCCCAGCTGGCCTTGTCGGCGACCGCGTCGCTGTCCTGCGTGGTATAGCGCCCGGCGGTGTCGATCAGCACCGCGTCTTCGGCGAACCAGAAATCCATGCTGCGCGTGCCGCCGAACCCGGCCAGGGCCTTGTCTTGAGCAAGCGGGAATTCCAGCCCCGAATTGGCGATCGCCGTGGTCTTGCCGGCGCCGGGCGGGCCGATGATCACATACCAGGGCAGATCGTAAAGCGAGCTGGCCCCGCCCGATTTCTTCAGAACGCCCAGGGCTTCCTGCATCTTCTCGGCCAGGATCTTGCCGTCGCCCTCGGGCTCGGCCGGGATCAGCGCGGCCTCGATCTCGCGCGCCGCTCGGACCCGCCGGCGCCAGCGGATGAAGACGATCAGGAAGAAACTGCCCAGGATCAGCCCGATCAGGGTCAGGCGCAGCCAGACGGTGCCCAGAGGCCCCCAGCCGATCATGCTCCCGCCGATCCAGATCGCCGCGCAGAGCGCGCCAAGTCCGACAATCGTCACCAGCCAGCGCCACCAGGCATGTTTGCGCCAGCGCGGGGTCGGGATGTAAATTCCAAGCAGTCTCAATTCTCGACCTCCGGGACGAAGGCGATCGGGGGCGCGAACGTACCCTCGCGGGCCAGCATGATCTCGACCCGGCGATTGGCAGCCTTGCCCTTATCCGTGGTATTGTCGCCGACCGGGTCGTCTTCGCCCCGGCCTTCTGTGGTGATGCGGCCCTGTTCGGTCAGCATCGGGCTCAGCACGGCTGCAATCGCATCGGCGCGGGCCTGCGACAGCTGGTAATTGTCCTTGTACTGTCCGCGGCCCGAAAGGGGCACATTGTCGGTGTGACCCTCGATCAGGATCGGCCCGGGCTCGGCGTTCAACACAGCTGAAATGCGGTTGGCCAGTTCCGAAAAGCCGGTTTTGACCGAGACCTTGCCACTGTCGAACAGCTGCAGGTCGCCGACCCGGATGGCAATGTAATCGCCCTTCTGTTCGACCGCCATGCGACCGTCGGCGATTTCATTGGCGAGCGCGTCGCGGATACGCTGAAGCTGGCTGCTCTCAGGGGCCACAAACGGGGTGTTTTCGGTGCGGTCGAGCTGGATGACTGGCGCGCCCTGATGAAGCGCGCGCATTTCTCCGGCGACGGCAGAGCCATCGCGGTTGATCAGTGTCGAGAAGGTGGCGAAGACCGCCAGAATGGCGAGGGCGCCGATACCGAGAATGGCCGGGATCGGTATCGCGCCAAAGCGCCGCCGCCGGCCTTGTTCCACCGGGGTCCACATCACCGAGATATCCTCGTCGGGACGCGGTTTCACCCGGCGCATGCTTTCATAGATCGCATTGCGGTAACGGGCGAGCTGGACCGAGCCATTGGGGGCGGTGCGGAACTGGCCCTCGAACCCGAGCGAAAGGCAGGCCAGCATCAGCTCCAGCAGATTATAGCGCTGGGCCGGGGCCTGAAGCGCCTTTTCGACTTCCTGAAAGAAGCCGACGCCGGAATCGCGCTTGTGGAAGAAGCGCGCGACCATGGAATATTGCTGCCAGCTGCCCCGGTCGGCGCCGGGCAGGTTCTGGACGATATCGTCGGCGGTGCCGCAAAGCGCATATTTGGCGACCAGTACCTCATGGGGGTCGATGCCGGCGACGCGGGCATTCTGTTCGAACCGTTCGATCTCGCGGGTGACATGCTCCATCAGCGGCGCGACCTGCAATTCGACCAGCCCGGTGCGCAAACGGCCAAGCAGGATCAGAAGGCTCGACGCCGAGGCCAGCAAGGGATTGGATGACGAAGCTGCGCCGAGATCGCGGACCTGGAGCGCCTCATGCAGCGGAATGCGCGGCGTCTGCTGGCGCTGCATGGTGTCGGGACGATGATATTGCGGAAAAAACCCCGGATCACCCTGTCCGGGCGCCGCGCCGATCTGGGCGGATTGATCGAAGGGGCTGGCCGATCCGCCCGGGGGCGGCCCGCCATGCTGGGCGGGATATTGGCCGGGATAGGGGGGGGCACCGCCAGCCGGCGGGAAGGGAGAGCCTGCGCCTGACGCCCCGCCAGCCGCGCCGGGCGTGGCTGAGCCGGGCGCGCCCACCCAGGTATTGCCGCTGCCGCCGGGGGCGGCCCCATAGCCGCCCGGAACCTGACCGCCGATCACCGTGCCATCGTCGCTGCCGGGGCCGCCCTGATAGCCATAGGGCGCGCTGGAACGATGCGGCTGAGCAAAGGGGTTGTCGGTATTGGGTTGGCGCGGCCCGCCGGGATCGTATTGACCCAGTTTTGGGCCGAAGACCGTCTTGTCGCCATTGTCGCCTTGCTGCGCCATTACGATCCCTCCGGGACGGCCCAGAATTCAAGCTGAAGATCGGGCCAGTCGCCGGCGAAATGCATACCGACTGCCGGTGCCACCGAAAATTCGCGCCAGAGCGGCGAGTTCTTTTCCAGACGGAAATAGACATGGGTCGAGATGACCCGGATCTGGCGGGGCGGGTTCGGCATGTGCTGCAATTCGATCCCGGGCAGGTTGTTGTTCACGATCTCGGCCATGCGGGTGTTCGGACCGACCTTGCACAGTTGCGGGAACTGGCTCTGGACCTGTGCCAGCGGCTTTGAGCTCTGGACCTCGATGATGAACATCGCCTCGCGGAACAGATTGCGGTCGGCAATCTGGGCCAGATAGGAGTTCTGGCGGACCTGCTGAAGCGGCAGGCGGATCGCCCGGCCGATTTCGCGCGACAGCAGGCGCTGGATATCGGCAACGATGGGGGCGAAGCTTTCCTTCGGATCCTCGTGATCATAGGGCGGGTAATCGGGCGTCATGCGGTTGGCGCCGTCAAAGGTCGAAAGCTCGCCCGCCAGAGCAATCAGGCTGCGATAGAGCATCTCGGGATGAAGCGCGAAGGTCTTCGACAGGTGCCGCAGCTGGCCGATATTGCGGTTCAGCGTCATCAGCATCAGATAATCGGCCGCCTGCATGCCGCCCCCGGCAGACGGGTCGGCGGCAAAGCGGGCAAGGCTTTCCAGCCGGGCCTCGATCCAGCCGATGACCCGGGTCAGATAGCCAAGGATCTGGGGATGGGCGCCAATCACCAGGGCTGGCGGCGGTGCGGTCTCATCAAGCGTGACCACGCCATCGCGGACCTCGGAGATCCGGGCGAGGCACAGGTTCTGATAGCCCGGGCGCGGGGTCTTGCGGATGGCGACTTCAAGGCGCGGCACCGCGAGTTCCAGCACCTGTTCATTGCGGCTGGCGGCGGATGTGTCCGAAACCGATTCGGTCAACACGCCCCAGCGGGTCGAGCTGCCCTCTTCCTGATAGGGTGCCATGTCGCGCATATTGGGCGAGCTGTCGGGCAGGGTCAGCCAGGCATATTGCCCGGCGGCATCGTCGGGGACATCGACGGGAAGCGGCAGCGGGCCGGTGCCGGGCGCGTCAAAAGGAGTGCCATCGGGCATGATGCCCGAGACCGAGCGCAGGGCGATGCGGCCCTGCTGGCAGGTGTCGCGGTCGATGGTCAGATCGCTGATTCCCCAAGGGTAGGGTGTCAGCAGCCGGGTGCGGGCGTTGATGAGGTTCTCGACATAGCGGTCCGCCTGCTGAAGATGCTGGGGCTGCATGAACAGCCCTTCTTTCCAAGCGACCTTGCTGAACCATGACATCGGCACAGTCTCCCCGAGTAAAGAACAGGTATGACCGGGCAGTCAGATCCCGCCCGGTTCCGGCCCCGCAGACTAGATGACTGCCCGGCGGATGCAATCAGAACTGCCAGCGGATCTGGCCGGTGACCCCGACGCTATCAATGCTGTCCCCGAAGCGGCTGTCGATGCGGGCACTGGTCGAGAACTGACGCGGCCGCCGCGAGCTGCCCGGATCGAGCACCTTGACGTAATTGGCGCCGACGCTGAATTCGCCGTAGGATTCCAGGTTGTCCGAGGTCATGACCTGGGTCGTATAGCCGCTCAGCGAATCGTTCAGCAGCCGTGAGACCGGCTTGTCGGCGAAGTCGGTGTAATAGGTCGCGGTCAGGAAGCCATGCAGCGCCGAGTTCTGTTCGAGCTGGACATAGGTCTTGCCGATGCTGGCGCCGACAAAGCCGACCTGACGTTCGCTGTCGTCGAATTCCAGCACAAAATCGTCCTCGAATCGGATGCTGTCGGTCGAATATTTCGACCAAGAGAAGCCGGCGTTGGGCGAGAAGGTCCAGCCGCTATCCTTGATCGGCATCGAATAGGCCAGCGAGCCGGACATGGTCATGCCGGTGCTGGAGAAATTCGGGTCGATGATGCCAAGGCCAGTGCCGACGACCGGGGTGTTTTCCAGCTCGAAATCGGTTTTTTCGGCGCGCAGCTGAAGGTCGGCAGTCCAGCGGCCCTTGCTGGCGGTGGCGTAGACGCCGCCATAGTTCTGCTGGAAGTCGGTGGTGGTGACAGATGACAGGGTACTGCTCGTGGATGCCGAATTGTTGCCGTCGATGGCGTAAATGGGTTGACGGGAATCGCCGATATTGACCCCGCCGAGGATCCCGAAGGCCATGTCCCAACCGCCATAGCGGTCGTCGAAACAGGCCAGATCGACGCCGCCCTGCATGCCATAATAGCTGGCGGTCGCCTCGTTTTCGAGGGTTGAGATCTGGTTGTCGGTCTTGCCGTTGACCGTGGCACTCCCGCCAAGGCCGCGGCCCCAGCCGCCAATGCCGCAGGGCTTGTCGGCATAATCGACGACCAGCCCGGTGACGTAGGGGCTGGACGGGCGGTTGATGACCGATCCGATCAGCGACTGAACCAGGGTAACGTTGGCGAACATGGCACCGATGGCCGGGTTGACCTGACTGACCAGCGAGAGATTCCCGTTGGCATTCGCCTGATCGACCGAATAGACGATCCGCTCGGACGCTGTTGACAAGCTGTCATAGCTATAGGTGAAGTTGTTTGCGCTTCCCTGGCTTTCATCGACATCGAGCAGGGTGATCCGCTGGCCGACGACGGCACCGTTGAGGGTGGAAAGGTTGCTGAAGCCAAGGTGATAGCTTCCGGTTACCGCACCGCCGGAAACGATGATCCGGTCACCGGAAAGGCTGGTGCCGGTGCTGACATCCATCATGATGGTGCCGCTGCCGGCCAGCCCGCGGGTGGTCAGCCGGGTATCGGTCGAGCCGTCGCGCAGATCGATCAGGCTGTTGTTGGTCAGCTTGCCACCGACCGTTGCGGAGCTGCCGGAAACGATAATGGTGCCAAGGTTGGTGGCGGTGCCGGTAATCTCGCCGCCAAGCGACAGGGTGACATCCTTGTTGACCAGGGTATTTCCAGCATGGACGACGGATCCGTCAGCGATACCGTAATCCTCAAGAAGGCTCAGCGTGCCGTCGATGGCGGCGCTTCCGCCCAGTCCCAACGTCCCACCAGCATAGATCAGATTGCCGGTCACATCACCCGAAACGCTGGCCGAACCATTGGTCCAGAGCGTGCCGTCCAGAGTGCCGGTCTGCCTGTAGATGCCATGGTTGCTGACATCGCTGATCAGCTTGCCGGCGAGGGTCAGCGTGGCATCTTCTTCATTCGTTGTACTGCCGCCGACGGAAACCGTTGCACCATTGGCAACGGTCATGAGCCCCTTCACGCCGGGATCGGCCTCATCGGCCGCATCGCTGGTGTTCGTCGCCAGATTGTGCAGATCGCCTCCGATGACAAGATTGCCGGTCTTTCTGCCGCTGGATGGGTTGGTCTGGCCCAGGATCATGACGCCGCCCTGGTTGGACACCGTGCCTGTAACATTTCCGACCAGTTCAGCCGTCGCGCCAGTCCGGTTTTCGAGGTGACCGTCTATGCTTCCCCCGTCCAGCCGGGTCACGCCCGCGGCGCTGACCAGATCGCCGGTCAATGTGCCCTTGATGGAGAGAGTGCCACGGTTGATGGCCGCCTTATCGGAAATCAGATTATCGCTGGCGTCGATCTGAGCGTCACCATTATTGATCAGCTTGGCGGTGTGCAGATCGCCATTGCTTGTCAGTCGCCCGCTCCCGCTATTGGTCAGCACGCCATAATGGCCGCCGATATCGGCAACACCCTTGTTGGTTACGGTGCCGTCGACCGTTGCTGTGCCGGTCATCCGGGCATCCGGGCCATTGCTCAGAGCGCCGGTAATCCGACCCGATGCCAGGATCAGCTCGCCATCATTCTCATTGCTGAGCGCGCCATCAAAGAGCCCGCCAATCGTCATTTCATTGGTGTTGATGGCCGTGTTGGCCGAAATCAGCGTATCACCGACCTCGACATTGATCGTGCCGCTATTGGTCAATCCGCCGGTCGAGATCCTGCCGTCGATCTCCAGCGTCTTGCGGTTGTCGATGAAGCTGATATTGCCATGGAATTTGACATAATTGTCGTTCTGCAGATGACCGCCCAGCGTGCCGGAGCCGGTCAGCGAACCGGAATTACTGACAGAACCGTTCAATGTCCCATTGATCATCACAACCGAAGAGCCGCTGCTATTGTTCACACCGCCGCTGACCGTGCCGCCAATGGTGATGTCGCCACCGTTCTGGATCGGTTGTTTCGTCGAGTTCAGCGAGGTGCCGCTGGTAACAAGAATATCGCCGCTATTGGTCAGCGTTTTGGCCGACAGATCGCCGGTTGCGGTCAAGGTGCCGCTATTGGCCAGCTCACCCAGGCTGCCGCTCAGGCTGGCATTGGCAAGGTTGGTCAAGGTGCCGGTGATGGTGCCGGCGCCGGTCAGCGTGCTATTATTGGTCAGCGATCCCCGGATCGTGCCATTGCTCAGCGTGGTGCTGGCCCCGGCCTCGTTGCTCAGGTCGGTCTTCAGGGTTCCCTTGACCGTGACATCGGCGTTGTTGACCGTTCCGCCTCCGATGGCCAGGGTATCCGTCGCCTCGATGGTGAGCAGCCCGTCATTGGTCACGGTTCCCTTGATCGAGCCCATGCCGGTCAGCGTGCCGGTATTGCCGACATCGCCTTTGATCAGCCCGTTATCGACGGTGGTGATGCCGGAGTTCTCCAGATTGCCAATGAGCTTGCCGCTGACGGTCAGCTCATTGCGGTTGTCAACCGGCTTGATGGCGACCAGCCGGTCGTCCCTGCCAATGAAGACCTCGCCGTTATTGATCAGCTGGCCGGGATTGGCTGCGGTGCCGACATCAAGGTTCCCGTTCGTGTGCAGCGTCGCGCCGGCATTGTTGTTGATCGCACCAACCTCACCGCCGATTTCCGCAAGCGAATTGTTGTCCAGGGTTCCGGTGATGGTGCCATAGCCGGTGAGGGTTCCGTGGTTGGAAACGTCGCCATTGACAGTGCCCTTGCTGATCAGGTTGGTGACGGCGTCGGCGCGGTTCTGCAAGGTGCCGACCAGTGTGCCCTCGACATTCAGGGTGTTGCGATTGTCGAACAGACCGTCACCCGGGGTCAGCGTCTGGTGCTTGTTGATATTGACCGTACCATTGTTGACGATCGCGGCGACGGTCAGGTCGCCATTGGTGCTGAACTCTCCCGAATTGGCCACATCGCCTGTGACGGCACCGCTGAGGGTGGCGTTGCCGTAATTGGTCAGATCGCCGTCGATGGTGCCGCCATCCATCACGATCTCGCCGCCACTCTCGTTCTGGATGGCTGAGCCGGCGGTGCTGCTTGCGCTGAGCGTCCCGCCAATGGTCATTTTCCCGGACGAATAATTGCGGACCGTCCTGGCAGAGGCACTCGCTCCGGCTTCGATCTTCAGCGTGCCGTCGTTGTTGAGCAGGTCGACATTGTTCAGATCGCCATTCGGCGCCGAGATCAGGAAGTCACCTTTGTTGGAAACATTGTACTCGCCGCCATCTATGGGCGCCGAAACCGTGACGCTGTCTCCGACATCATTGACGTAATCTCCCGTCAGCGTGTCGGGGGACGAGAAGGTCGTCGCATCGGCTGGCTGCAGTGAGGCCAGCAGTGGAACCAAACTCATCAATGCTGTGCTGCGCAGCAGCTGGGAATGAGGACGAAGACGGGGGGTGGGCGTCAGGCGTCTGGGCATGTTTACTCGGTTTACTCAACTTAGAACGGCAGAATGATAATATGTAGAAGGGTTAACGCGAATAGGCCCCGGGCCACAAGGATTACTGTGACGCCAATAGGAAGATGGGTTAAATATTTCAAATAGCGTGGCGGATTTGATCTAATGCCGCCACGAAGGCCCGGACCTCGGGGGAAACGGGCACTTCAACCTCGGCGGGCGCGGTGGTGGCGCTTCCTGCCGGTGCCGCCCCGCTCATCTTGCGTTCTGCCCAGTTTCGCAGATCGGCGATGGAATAGCCGCGCAGGAAAGGGTTAGCCGACATCACCGCCGGTCCCATCACCGCCGCGACAGTTTGCCCCGGATCGGCGCGCAGGGCCTGATCGGCCCCGGCCGGGCCAAGGAAATGCGCCAGATAGAGCCGGCCAGCCGTGATCGAATGGCCGCGGGCGCGCAGATAGGCCTCGTTTTCTTGGGCCAGATGGCGAACCATTTCGCGCGAAAGCTCGGGGTTGAAGCGCAGGTCCAGCAGATCGGCCCGGGGCCGGCTGGCCACCAGATCCGGGCGGTAGGTCCGCATCATCCTCAGCCAGGTACTTTCGATGAACTGGCCCAGGCCGCTGGCCGAGGATCGCGGGTTCTTGGCGCGGGCATTGCCGGCGCTTTCGACCCGGATGATGCGCCCGATCAATGCCTCGACCGCGTTCGAGCCGGCAACCTCGACCGCCCCGCCAATGCGCGCCGCCGGATCGACCGGCGTGCCCTGAACGAGCAGCTGGAAGATTAGCCCGGGCTGATCATGCCCGGGCGGCTTTCCGATCTTGCCGATTTCGGCCCCGGCGGACAGATCGGCCCCCTCGCGCAGCGACGGGTCAAAGCCGCTAAGGCCGCGATAGCGGGTCCGGGTGCCATCGGGATGGGTGATTTCGACCGAGGGGCCGTAATCGGGGTCTACTGCCAGCGCCGTCACCTTGCCGGCAGCCACGGCGCGGACCGGACTGCCTTGCGGGGCTGACCAGACGACATGGCCGCGTAGCAAGGTTTCGGCGCTTGGCGGCTTTTTCGCCTCATCGCCTTCGGGCAGGGGCACGAAGCGCTGGGACATGACCCCGGCGACCGGCGGCACCATCGAGCCGGCGGCGGCCTGCAGGGTCCTGCGCGGGGTAAAGCAGGCTGGATCGCCGCCGGCCTCGGCGGTGATATGGCAAGGCTTGTCGCCCGAGGGACCATTGACCCCGATGAACAGCAGAGGGCCTGCGACATTGGCGGTAGCCTTGGCGCGGATGATGGTCAGCCGGTCGGCGGGATCGGCGAAGCCATCGAGATCGTGGATCTTGGCCATCATCGCCAGCGCGGTGCCGGCCTCGTCCGGGCTCAGATCGGACCTGAGCGCCGCCGAATAGATCATGTCGAGCAGGCGCTGCGGCTGATAGCCGTCTTCTTCCTCGCCCGAAAGGATATTCGACAGCAGCGGCTGATCGGCAAAAGCATCGGCCGAAGGCACCAGCTGACCCGAGGCCGCCATCGCCATCGAACCCAGATAGCCCATGGGTTTGGGGCCATAAAGGCTAAGCTGGATGATCTGCCGCGCCGAGCCCTCGCCGCGATAGCGCATGGCCAGAACTGCGCCCGGCGGGACGGGATCGGCGGTCTCGAAGGCAGCCTGGAAACGCTCGGCGGCGCGCACCGCCTGTGCCTCAGAAATCCCGTTCGCGCTCAGGATCTCGTCAAGCTTGCGCGGCGAGGTGGTCTCGATGATCTGATCGCTCCAGAGCGGCATCCGGCTGGTCGGATCGCGCAGAAAGACCGTGCCCGATACGATCGGCTGGGCGCTGTCCGGGCCGCTGCCCGCCGCTCCGGTCCCCTCGTCCGGCACGGCCAGCCCCTGCGCCTCGCGCTCGCGCCGGGCCCGGCTGCGCTCGGCCTGAAACATGGCGAATTCCTCGCGCGTCGAGGGCAGGGTGGCGACCAGCTGGCGGTCGGGGGCGCGCAGTTCGGTGTCGAGAACCGTCAGCTCGCCATTGCCGGTGCCGGCGGAGCTGGCCTTGAGGATCGCTTCGGGGGCGATCACCGTGCGGCCGAGCGCGGCCTCGTCGCGGCGGATGCGCGGGATGATCATCGGATCGCCTGGAATATCGGTGAAGCCGGCGCCATGGGTGACCGGGGCGATGTCGAATTCCGAGGCGACCTGGGTCATCTGGGTGGTGTCGGTCCAGCGGCTCCAAAGCGCGCCGATCTCATCGGAATAGCGCCACCAGCCAAGACCGCCCGCGAAGCTGAGCACCATCAGTCCGGCCAGCCCGCGCAGGGCCGTCGATCGGCGTCGGCGCCGGCGCGCCGTCTTGCCCATCTGCTGGAAGCGCGGATCGACCTGCATGGCGCGCTACTGCACGACGCCGCTGCCGATACCGCCGACGAGATTGGGGTCGATGCGCGGCCGGCTCGGCGCGGTGGATCCGGTATTGGCGGCCGGTCGGTTACCAGAGCTGCCGCTATTTCCGCCGCCGCCGCGGGTCGAGCTGGCGCTGCTTCCCCGGCCCGGATTGCGCGAGGCGGTATTGCCGCGAGGCGGGGTGCGCCTGCCGCCGGTGCTGGCGGTTGGCCGTTCGCGGGCCGGCTCGACCCGAATGGTGGGGCAGGTGACGCGGGCATGGGTGACGATTTCGCGGTAAAGCCCGGGCCCGGGCGTATCGGCGGCCTGCGCTGCGCCAAGGGTCGAGAAATAGCGCTGCAAGGCGCTCAGCGATCCGTTGCCCCAGCTGCCGTCGATGCTGCCGGTATAGCAGTTCATCCCGGCCAGCTCGGCCTGAATGGCGGCGACATACTGGCCGTTTTCCGGGTCGAAATTGCCCTCTTTCAGCAAAAGCGCAAAGAAATCGGGGTCGATCTCGCGGATGCGGTCGCGCACTTCGCGCGGCACGCCTGTCGGCTGGCGCTTATTGGCGGCCAGAAGCGTGGCCAGCTCGCCGACCACCAGCGCCGGATCGGGCAGGCCGGCCCGACGCGTGAGGGTGACCGGCAGCGCCGCAGGCGTGCCGGCGGGGGGCGTTGTCGCGCCGGCTGGGGCTGCCGCCGCATCAGTGGGGGGCGGGGCTTCGCTGGCGGCGATCTGAAGGGATTGCCCACCGCCGAGCCCGGTGCCGGCCGGCAGGGCCGAAATCACCAGCTGACCGGAGATGGCGGGTTTGGATGACGTTTCCGAAGACGCCGTGCCGGGCAGCGAGGGCGTTTGCGAATCGGCGGGCTCGGGGGCAGCCACGATGCTCAGACCGGCAGTCCTCAGGATCGCCAGCCGGTCTTCTTCGGGCGCGGAGGCCGCCTTGTCGAAGGCGGCGCGAATGCCGGCAGGGTCGCATTGCGCGGGATCCGGGGCCAGCAGCCAGACCGGGCTGGTGCCGAACCGGGCCCAGACCGGATCGAATCCGGTCATATCACATTTGCCGGCCAGAAGGATGGCCGGGCGGCGGGGCGGGTAGCCGGCAGGGCGGGCAACGACAGAGACGGGCGCCGGCGCAGAACCGGCTTCTGGCAGAATATCGAGATGGACGAGTCGCAGCGAGCCATCGGCAAGGCCTTTGGCGGCAATTTCAAGCCCCGGGCGATCGGCCACGACAAATTCGCCCGCCGCCAGAGAGGGGGCGGGCGCAGAGATCATCAGCAAGGCCATCAGCCGGATGGCACGTTGCATGGGCAGCACTCCGCTTTGCGTCGCGCAACCCCTAGCAGAAGCCGGCCGGCTGTTGAAGAAGCGACAGCCCACCGGATGCATTTTGGATCAGCTTGCCTGTTCGGTCCCGGCCTGACCGAAGACCCGGTTCCAGCGCACCGAGGACCACAGCGACACCCCGATCAGTGCCGCCCCGCCAAGGCCGGTGATGACTTCGGGGATTTCGACGAAGCTTTGCAGGAACATGATCAGCGACAGCGCGATGATCGCATAGAAGGCGCCATGTTCCAGGAAGCGGTAATGGGTCAGCGTGCCCTTTTCGACCAGCATGATGGTCATTGAGCGCACATACATCGCCCCGATCCCCAGCCCGATGGCGATGATGAACAGGTTCTGGGTCAGTGCGAAGGCTCCGATGACGCCGTCGAAGCTGAAGGATGCGTCGAGCACTTCCAGATAAAGGAAGGCGCCCAGCCCGCCCTTGGCGCCGGCGTGAAGCATTTCCTGGCTGCTGTCGAGAAACCCGCCCAGCACCTCGACCAGGAGGAAGGTCAGAAGGCCCCAGATCGCCGATTTGAAGAAGATCTTCGATGAAATCGGGTCGAGGAAATGGGCGAAGGCCAGCACGGTGACCAGCACGATGGCGACCTCGATGCCGCGGATCGTGGCGTATTTCTGCATCTTGCCTTCCAGCCAGCGCAGCCAGTGCACATCCTTTTCCTGATCGAAGAAGAAGCTCAGGCCGACCATCATCAGGAAGGTGCCGCCAAAGGCCGCGATCGGCAGATGGGCGTCATGCATGATCTCAGCATATTCATGGGGCTCGGTCGCGGCCAGAACCATGGCCTGCCAGGGGCCGATCCTGGCGGCCACGACCACGATCAGCAGCGGAAAGACAATGCGCATGCCGAAGACGGCGATGATGATGCCCCAGGTCAGGAAGCGATGCTGCCAGACCGGGGTCATGTCCTTCAGCTTGTTGGCATTGACGATGGCGTTGTCGAAGGAGAGCGAGATTTCCAGCACCGCCAGCACGGCACAGATGAAGAAGACGCTGGCCATCCCGGCGAGGCTGCCGGTTGTCTGCCAGCCGAGTGCTGCGCCAAGCGCCAGCCCGGCGATGGTGACGATGAAGGCCCATTTGAAATAATGAAGGACTCCGCTGCCTGAGGCAGCGCGTGTCGGGGTTTGCATGGTGTTTTTCCGGTGCGGCAGGCCATGTTT
>JBKEBH010000317.1:0-13434 GCA_047973065.1 Paracoccus sp. (in: a-proteobacteria)
CGGCTTCTACAATCCCAGACGGCGGCATTCAGCCCTTGCCGGGAAAAGCCCCGTGGCCTTCGAGAAAAAGGCCGCATGAAAGAGCAAAGAAACCGGCACTTTTCCGAGACAAGTCCAGACCGGGCGGATGATCGTGTGGGCTCTGGCCGGCGATGCCTGGCCGCTGCGCCGGCAGATGATCCGGCTGATCGACATTCTGCGACCGGGCGGGCTGCCCCGGATCTGGCAGTCATAGGAGAATGCGATGAACCTGACCCCGCGCGAAAAGGACAAGCTACTGGTCAGTCTTGCCGCTATGGTGGCGCGCGGGCGGCTGGCGCGCGGCGTCAAGCTGAACCACCCCGAAGCGATTGCGCTGATCACCGATTTCGTCGTCGAGGGTGCCCGCGACGGGCGCAGCGTCGCCGAGCTGATGGCGGCCGGCGCCGGGGTCATTCGCGCCGATCAATGCATGGAGGGCGTGCCCGCCATGATCGAGACCGTGCAGGTCGAAGCCACGTTCCCCGACGGAACCAAGCTGGTCACCGTCCACCACCCGATCAGATAGGAGAGCCTCTTGATGTCCAGATTTTTCGCGATTGCTGCTTCTTTTGTTGCCGCCCTGCCGATGATCGCGCAGGCCCATCCCGGTGCGCCGCATAGCCATGCGCCGGCGGATCCGGTCATGGCCAGCTCCTCGACCGAGCATCTGTCGATGATCGTGTTGCTCGGTTTGGTGGTGACGCTGACCACCATGCTGCGGGCCGCGCGCCGATGACCCCCGGAGAGATCATTCCGGCGCCGGGCACGATCACCCTGAACGCGGCGCGCGCGGTCACCGTTCTGATGGTCGCCAATACCGGCGACCGCCCGGTGCAGGTCGGCAGTCATTATCATTTCGCCGAAACCAATCCCGGGCTGCATTTCGACCGGGTGGCGGCGCGCGGGATGCGATTGGATATCGCCGCCGGCACCGCCATCCGCTTCGAGCCGGGCCAGCGGCGCGAGGTCCGGCTGATCCCCTATGCCGGTTACCGCGATGTCTGGGGCTTCGATCAACAGGTCATGGGAGCGCTGTGAATGCCAGTTGAAATCTCCCGCGCGGCCTATGCCGACATGTTCGGGCCGACGACCGGCGACCGGGTCCGGCTTGGCGATACCGATCTGATCATCGAGGTCGAGCGCGATCTGACCACTTACGGCGAGGAAGTGAAATTCGGCGGCGGCAAGGTCATCCGCGACGGCATGGGGCAAAGCCAGATCACCCGGGCCGGCGGCGCCATGGATACGGTGCTGACCAATGCGCTGATCCTCGATCACTCGGGCATCTACAAGGCCGATATCGGGCTGAAGGACGGCCGGATTGCCGCGATTGGCAAGGCCGGCAATCCCGACACGCAGCCCGATGTCACCATCATCATCGGCCCCGGCACCGAAATCATCGCCGCCGAGGGCCGGATCGTCACCGCCGGCGGCATCGACTGCCATATCCATTTCATCTGCCCTCAGCAGATCGAGGACGCGCTGCATTCCGGCATCACCACCATGATCGGCGGCGGCACCGGCCCGGCGCATGGCACGCTGGCCACCACCTGCACGCCGGGGCCATGGCATATCCGCCGCATGCTGGAAGCCGCCGACAGCCTGCCGATGAATATCGGGCTGGCCGGTAAGGGCAATGCCTCGCGTCCCGAGGCTCTGATCGAGCAGATCCGCGCCGGTGCCTGCGCACTGAAGCTGCATGAGGACTGGGGCACCACCCCCGGAGCTATCGACTGCTGCCTGAGCGTGGCCGAGGATATGGACGTGCAGATCATGATCCATACCGACACGCTGAACGAATCCGGCTTTGTCGAGAACACCCTGAAGGCCATCGCGGGCCGCACCATTCACGCCTATCACACCGAAGGTGCGGGCGGCGGTCATGCCCCCGATATCATCCGGGTGGTGGGCAGCCAGAATGTCATCCCGTCCTCGACCAACCCGACCCGGCCCTATACCGGCAATACCATCGAAGAGCATCTCGATATGCTGATGGTTTGTCACCATCTCGACCGCTCGATCCCCGAAGACGTGGCCTTCGCCGAAAGCCGGATCCGGCGCGAAACCATTGCCGCCGAGGATATCCTGCATGACCTCGGCGCGTTCAGCATCATTTCCTCGGACAGTCAGGCGATGGGCCGGGTGGGCGAAGTGATCGCTCGGACCTGGCAGAGCGCCCATAAGATGAAGGTGCAGCGCGGCCGGCTGGAAGGCGAGACGGGCGAGAACGACAATCTGCGCGCCCGGCGCTATGCGGCGAAATACACCATCAACCCGGCGGTGGCGCATGGCATCAGCGCTCATACCGGCAGTCTGGAAGTCGGCAAGCGTGCCGATCTGGTGATCTGGCACCCGGCTTTTTTCGGCGCAAAGCCGGAAATGAGCCTGATCGGCGGGCAGATCGTCATGGCGCAGATGGGCGATCCCAATGCCTCGATCCCGACCCCGCAGCCGATGTATTCGCGCCCGATGTTCGGCGCGCTCGGCCGGGCGATGCAGTCGGGCGCGGTGCATTTCGTCAGCGCCGCCGGGCTGCAGGCCGGAGCCACGGACGGGCTGATGAAACAGGCGATAGCGGTTGAGGGCACGCGCGGCATCGGCAAGCGCGACATGCGGCTGAACGATGCGACGCCCGATATCGAGGTTGATCCCGAAAGCTATGAAGTCCGCGCCGATGGCCAGCTGCTGACCTGCGCGCCAGCGGTCGAGCTGCCGCTGGCCCAACGCTATTTTCTTTATTGAAAGGACCAAAGATGCATTTCCTTGCCGATGGCGATGAACTCGGCCTGGCCGAAACCGTGCTGCCAAAGGGGCATGAGCGCAAGATCGTCGGCCGGGTGGTGCTGGACTATGACGGGCGCTGCCTGCGCCGCAAACGGCTGAGCACCGAGGGCGGGGCCAGCTTCATGGTCGATCTGCCGCAGACGGTCAGCCTTGACGGCGGCGCGGCCTTTGCGCTGCCCGACGGCACCGCCATCGAGATCGCTGAAGCCCATGAGCCGATCCTGCGTATCGAAGGCGATCTGCCGCGCCTCGCCTGGCATATCGGCAACCGCCATTGCCCCTGCCAGATCGGGGCGGACCATCTGGTGATCCGCGCCGATCCGGTACTGGAGGACATGCTGGCGAAACTGGGCGCGAAGGTTTCCAGGGGCTTTGCCCCGTTCTCCCCTGAAGGTGGGGCTTACGGACATGGACGGACATTCGGCCATTCCCATTGAGGCCGCTTCCCTTGCGGCCGGCCGCCTGCTGGCGGTCCAGCTTCTGTCTCCGGCCTTTCCGACCGGGGCCTTTGCCTATGCGCAGGGGCTGGAATGGGCGATGGATGCCGGGTTGGTCGGGGACGGCGCCGCGCTTTGCGAATGGATCGCCGATGTTCTGGAATTTGGTGCGGGCTGGCCCGATGCGGTGATCCTGTCGCTGGCGCTGCGGCCCGGCGCCGATCACGCTTCGCTTGACGATCTGGCCCGGGCGCTCTGCCTGAGCGGCGAGCGCCTGACCGAGACGCTGGAGCAGGGGGCGAGTTTTGCCGCCATGGCTGCGCCGCTGACCGGGGCTTCGGCGGATCCGGCGGCGCTGCCGGTGGCGGTCGGGCGGGCCTGCGCCGGGCTGGGGCTGGCGCGAGACGAGGTCATCGGGCTCTATCTGCACGGGCAGGCGCTGAACCTCATTCAGGCGGCAGTGCGCTTCATGCCGCTCGGACAGGGGGAGGGGCAGGGCATCCTGACCGGGCTTGCGCCCCTGATCCTGCGCCTTGCCGCCCGGGCCGAAGACGCGCGCGAGGCTGATCTCGGCTCCTGCGCCATCGGGGCTGATCTGGCGCAGTTCCGCCACGAAACCATGACAACGAGGATTTTCAGATCATGAGCAACGGCCCGTTTCGCGTCGGCATCGGCGGCCCGGTCGGCGCTGGCAAGACCACGCTGACCATCGAGCTTGCCCGCCTGCTGGCCCCGCGCCTGTCGATGGCGGTGATCACCAATGACATCTATACCCGCGAGGATGCCGAGGCGCTGATGCGCGCGCAGGTCCTGCCGCAGGAACGGGTGCGGGGGGTTGAGACCGGCGGCTGCCCGCACACCGCCATCCGCGAGGATGCCAGCATCAATCTGGCGGCGATTGCCGATCTGAATGCGAAGCTCCCCGGGCTCGATCTGGTGCTGATCGAATCGGGCGGCGACAATCTGGCGGCAACTTTCAGCCCGGAACTGGCCGATCTGACACTCTATGTCATCGACACCGCCGCCGGTCAGGATATTCCGCGCAAGCGCGGCCCGGGGCTGACCCGGTCCGATCTTCTGGTCGTCAACAAGACCGACCTCGCCCCCCATGTCGGCGTCGATGCGGCGCTGCTGGAGGAAGAGGCGAAGGCGGCGCGCGGCCGGTCATCATGGCCAGCCTGCGCCACGGCACCGGGGCCGGAGAGGCCGCCGCCTTCATCATCCGTGAAGGCGGCTTGCGGGTCCGGGACTGAGGCGCGGCGGACCCTTCATCCGCCGACCCGGCAGCTAAATCTTTGCAATCGCGCCATTCGCACCTAGGTTGCTGGGATAAACAGATTTTGGAGGGCCGGGAATGGCACGTGAAACCGCCGGACGGGGACGTCGCTACGACAGTATTCTGGATACCGTGGGCGACACGCCCGTCATCCGCATCAACCGGCTGGCGCCGGATCATGTGAACCTTTTCGTCAAGGCCGAGGCCTTCAACCCCGGCAGCTCGGTCAAGGACCGGCTGGCGCTGAACATCATTGAGGAAGCCGAGGCCTCGGGCGTGCTGAAGCCCGGTCAGACCGTGGTGGAAGCGACCAGCGGCAATACCGGCATCGGGCTGGCCATGGTCTGCGCCGCCAAGGGCTATCCGCTGGTGGTCACCATGGTCGAAACCTTCTCGGTCGAGCGCCGCCGCCTGATGCGCTTTCTGGGTGCGAAGGTGGTGCTGACGCCCAAGGAACAGAAGGGCTTTGGCATGTATCAGAAGGCCAAGGAACTGGCCGAAAGCAACGGCTGGTTCCTCGCCCATCAGTTCGAGACCTCGGCCAATGCCAATATCCACGAAACCACTACCGCGCGCGAAATCATGGCCGATTTCCCCGATGGGCTGGATTACTTCGTCTCGGGCTATGGCACCGGCGGCACGGTGACCGGGGTTGCCCGGGTTCTGCGCCGTGAAAGCCCGCAGACCAGGATCGTCCTGACCGAGCCCGCGAATGCCGCACTGATCGGCAGCGGGATTGCCCAGCCCCGCAACGATGAAGGCGAGCCTGCCGAAAGCCACCCCGCCTTCGCCCCGCATCCGATTCAGGGCTGGACCCCGGATTTCATCCCGCTGGTCTTGCAGGAGGTGCTGGATGGCGCCGGCTTTGACGCCGTGGTTCCCGTCACCGGCCCCGAAGGCATCGCCGCGGCCCGCGCACTGGCCCGGAAGGAGGGGATTTTCACCGGCACCTCGGCCGGTGCGACTTTGGCGGCGGCGCTGAAGGTGGCCGAAACCGCCCCGGCCGGTTCGAACATCCTCTGCATGCTGCCCGATACCGGCGAGCGCTACCTTTCGACCCCGCTTTTCGAGGGTGTCGCCAGCGACATGACCGAGGAAGAGCTGGGGCTGATGCGCTCCACCCCCGGCTATCAGCTGGGCTGAGCCGATCTGTCGCCGAAAGCCGATTGGGGTCTCATTGCCGATGCGGCAGTGAGACCCCAATAGCCGAATCCTCGGCGGTTTGCGTCCTTCCGGCGCCAGCGCTCAACTTCTGGCCGGCTTCCGCTTCTGATCTCGAATCTGGTTCAATTCCGAAACGGGCGGCCCTGGCTGCCCGTTTTCCATCTGGCAGGAGGCCGAGCGAGCAGTCTCGGGAAGGGTGTGTTCGCGTTTGCCGGCGGAGAGATGTCATGAAGACCATGTTGGAGCTGGTCTTTCTGATCACAATGCGTGTCGCTCTGGGTGCGGTGACATATGCCGGCGATCTCCTGATCCTCATGGCATACGATGTCATCGCGGCGGGTGTCGGTCCGATTGGCGACACTCCGTTTCGCGGCCCGCTCTGGACGAGCCGGTCAGGCGGTCATGGCAAATATTCTTGTCGGATATCTGAAAAGCCGCTTGTGACGGCTTCGTCGAGATTCCCCGGCCTGACCCTATCGAATCCCTTGCCTCGCGGGCCGGCGCAGCATAAATTCGCCGGCATGAGCCTCTATTTCGACATTCACGACCGCGCCCGCCTGCCGGGTCGCTTTTACGGCGAAAGCCTGTCCGTGACTGCCCGACTGTGATTCAGCCGGGTGTTTTGCCCTGCCTGAACATATCTGATAGCCATTCCTGAGAAAGAACAGCCATGACCGGCACCACCAATGCGGGCGCGCCCCGCACGCTTTATGACAAGATCTGGGACGCCCATGTCGTCGATATTTCCGCTGACGGCGCATCCCTGCTCTATATCGACCGCCATCTGGTCCACGAAGTGACCTCGCCTCAGGCCTTTGAAGGTCTGCGCATGGCCGGCCGCAAGGTCCGCCGCCCGGATCAGACGATTGCCGTCCCGGACCATAACGTGCCGACCACCGCCGACCGGGTGAACGGGATCGAAAACCCCGAGGGTCGCATTCAGGTCGCGGAACTGGACAAGAACGCCCGCGAATTCGGGCTGAACTACTACCCAATGAGCGATATCCGTCAGGGCATCGTCCATATCGTCGGGCCCGAGCAGGGCTGGACCCTGCCCGGCATGACCGTGGTCTGCGGCGACAGCCACACCGCGACCCATGGCGCCTTTGGGGCGCTGGCGCATGGTATCGGCACTTCGGAAGTGGAACATGTTCTGGCGACGCAGACGCTGATCCAGAAGAAATCCAAGAACATGAAGGTCGAGATCACCGGCAAGCTGCGCCCGGGCGTGACCGCCAAGGACATCACGCTCTCGGTGATCGGCGCAACCGGCACGGCGGGCGGCACCGGCTATGTCATCGAATATTGCGGCGAAGCCATCCGCGATCTGTCGATGGAAGGGCGCATGACCGTCTGCAACATGGCCATCGAGGGCGGCGCCCGCGCCGGCCTGATCGCCCCGGATGAGAAGACCTTCGCCTCTGTGCAGGGCCGTCCTCATGCGCCGAAGGGCGCCGGCTGGGAAGCCGCGCTGAACTGGTGGAAGACCCTGACCAGCGACGAAGGCGCCCATTACGACAAGGTCATCACCATCCGCGGCGAAGACATCGCCCCGGTCGTGACCTGGGGCACCTCGCCCGAAGACGTGCTGCCGATCACGGCCAATGTCCCCGCCGCCGAGGATTTCCAGGGCGGCAAGGTCGAGGCCGCGCGCCGCAGTCTCGATTACATGGACCTCAAGCCCGGAACGCCGCTGACCGAGGTCAGGATCGACGCGGTCTTCATCGGCTCCTGCACCAATGGCCGGATCGAGGATCTGCGCGCCGCTGCCGGTATCCTCAAGGGCAGGAAACTGGCCGAGGGCGTGCGCGGCATGGTCGTGCCGGGTTCGGGTCTCGTGCGGCTTCAGGCCGAGGAAGAGGGTCTCGACAAGATCTTCACCGATGCCGGTCTGGAATGGCGTCTGGCCGGCTGCTCGATGTGTCTTGGCATGAACCCCGACCAGCTGGCCCCGGGCGAGCGCTGCGCCGCGACCTCGAACCGCAACTTCGAGGGCCGCATGGGCTATAAGGGTCGCACCCATCTGATGAGCCCGGTCATGGCCGCGGCAGCCGGTATCGCCGGTCATCTGGTCGATGTGCGCGACGTTCTGGTCGAGACGGTGTAAGCCATGCCCCATGAGCACCATAACCATCCGCCGCAGGAAGGCATGGGTCAGGCAGAGCTGAACGCGCTGGCGCGTTCGGCGACGATCCATTGCCTGACCGGCTGCGCGATCGGCGAAGTGCTGGGCATGGTGATCGGAACGGCGCTCGGCCTGTCCAATCTGGCCACGATCATTATCGCGGTCATTCTGGCCTTCATTTTCGGCTATTCGCTGACCATGCGTCCGCTGCTTCAGTCGGGTATGGCCTTTGCCACGGCGGCGAAGCTGGCGCTTGCTGCCGACACCGCCTCGATCACCATCATGGAGATCGTCGACAATCTGATCATGCTGGCGATCCCCGGGGCCATGAATGCGCATCTCGCATCGCCGCTTTTCTGGATCAGCCTTCTGATCGCATTGGCAATCGCAGGGCTTGCAGCCTTTCCGGTCAACCGCTGGCTCATCAAGCGGGGGCGTGGCCACGCCCTCGTTCAATCATACCACAATCACGGCTGACGGCACCGTCTCAGCCTTCCGAGGAAACGGATATGGATAAGTTCACCACCCTGACCGCAGTCGCAGCGCCGATGCCGCTTGTGAACATCGACACGGACATGATCATCCCCAAGCAGTTCTTGAAGACAATCCACCGCTCGGGTCTCGGCAAGAACCTGTTCGATGAAATGCGCTTTGACCGCGAAGGCAATGAAGTACCTGATTTCGTGCTGAACCAGCCGGCTTACCGGCAGGCGCAGATCATCGTCGCCGGCGACAATTTCGGCTGCGGCTCTTCGCGCGAACATGCGCCCTGGGCGCTGCTGGATTTCGGTATCCGCTGCGTGATCTCGACCAGCTTCGCCGATATCTTCTTCAACAACTGCTTCCAGAACGGCATCCTGCCGGTGGTGCTGCCCGAAGAAGCCGTCAAGGCGCTGATGGAAGACGCCAATAACGGCGAAAATGCCCGCCTGACCGTCGATCTGGAAGCCCAGAGCGTGACCGCGCCGGATGGGACCGAATACCGCTTCGATATCGACCCGCACCGCAAGCATAACATGCTGAACGGGCTCGATGATATCGGGCAGACGCTGGAAAGGGCCACCGCCATCGACACGTTCGAAGCGGCTGCCGGCCAGTCGCGGCCGTGGGTCTGAGGGTAGCCCTTCTTGCCACGCTCCTGCTCGCCGCTCCGGCGGCGGCAGAGACGTTGCGCGTTGCAACCTATGACCCTGACCTGACCAGAAAGGGGCCGGGGCTTGTGCTGCGCGATATCATGCGCGGCAAGGATCCTCAGATCCTCGCCGCCGCCATGGTGATTGCCGAGGCCGATCCCGATATCCTGCTGCTGACCGGCTTCGACTGGGACCATGACCGGGCCGCCCTGCGTGCCTTCGCCCAACTCCTGAAACGCCTCGGTGCCGATTATCCGCATCTGCTGGCGCTTCAGCCCAATAGCGGCATGGACAGCCGCGCCGATCTCGACGGCGATGGCCGGCTGGGCGAGGCCGAGGATTCGCAGGGCTGGGGCAGCTTCACCGGCCAGAACGGCATGGCGGTCCTGTCGCGCTTTCCCCTGGGCGAGGTCACCGATTACAGCGCGTTTCTGTGGCGCGATCTGCCCGGCAATCTGATCGGGGGTGCCCTGACGCCAGAGGTGGCCGAAGTGCAGCGCCTTTCCGATACCGGCCATTGGGATGTCGAAATCAGGACCGACCCGCCCCTGCATCTGCTGGCCTTTTCGGCTTCGCCCCCGGTCTTTGACGGGCCCGAGGATCGCAATGGCCGGCGCAATCACGATGAAATCGCCTTCTGGACCAGGCATCTGCCCGACACGCCTTTCGTGCTGGCCGGCAATGCCAATCTCGACCCCGAAGACGGCGAGGGCCGCCGCGACGCCATCCGCGCCCTGCTGGCCGATCCGCGCCTGCAAGATCCCCAGCCCCGCAGCCTCGGCGCCAGCGCTGCCGCCGATCCCGAGCACAAGGGCGATCCGGCGCTGGATACGGCGGACTGGCCCAGCGGAGAGACCAAGGGCAGGCCGGGCAATCTGCGGGTCAGCTATGTGCTGCCCTCGACCGGGCTGCGCGTACGCGATGCCGGCACGCTCTGGCCTGCTGACGCATCGCCGCTGGCCACGGCCATGCGCGCGGCCTCGCCGCATCGGCTGGTCTGGGTCGATCTGGAACTGGAGACGGGCGAATAAAGCCCCGGCGTCTATTCGGATAGCGGCTCGGTCCCGCCGCCCATCCTGATCAGCCCGTCAATGATCGGACGTGCCTTCGGGCCGATCCGGTCGCAGGCACCGGGATCGTCCAGCATCTGAAAGGCCGGGCCATAATAGTCTTTGTCATAGGTATCGGGATCCATGCCAAGCCCCTTGGCCAGCATGTCGCCCGTGCCCACCAGCAGCGTCCATTCGCCGTCGCTGATCGGATATTCCGGGCAGTTCGAGGTGATCACATTGACCTGCGCCAGGGCGGCAATCAGCTTTTCGGCATCTTCTTCCGACATGTCCGACAGGTTCGGCAGAGGCACCATCACATTGCCTTCCGCGAGTGCGGAACCGGCAGCCAAAGGCATGAGCTGCATCGCAGCAAGCAGCGCGGCGATGATACGGGTCATGGGATCGGTCTCCGGATTCGTTCTTGCGTCTGACATGACGCCCGATCCCACACCGAATCGCAACCCAATTCACCGTGAACTTGACCAGATCGACCGGCGGCGTTACCCCGGCGATAACCCAGCAAACATGAGGAAACCATGTCCGCCTATTCCCTTCTGATTCTGCCCGGAGACGGCATCGGCCCCGAAGTCATGACCGAGGTCCGCAAGATCATCTCCTGGTTCGAAGCCAATCGCGGCATGAGCTTCGAGGTTTCCGAAGATCTGGTCGGCGGCGCCGCCTATGACAAATACGGGGCTCCTCTGGCCGATGCCACCATGGCCAAGGCGCAGAAGGTCGATGCTGTCCTTTTGGGCGCGGTCGGCGGGCCGGCCTATGACGATCTGGATTTCTCGGTCAAACCCGAACGCGGTCTGCTGCGGCTGCGCAAGGAAATGGACCTTTATGCCAACCTGCGCCCGGCCCAATGCTTTGATGCGCTGGCGGATTTTTCCTCGCTCAAGCGCGATATCGTTGCTGGGCTGGATATCCTGATCGTGCGCGAGCTGACCTCGGGCGTCTATTTCGGCGAGCCGCGCGGCATCCATTCCGATGACAACAACCCCGACAACGAAGGCGGCCGCGTCGGCATCAATACCCAGCGTTACACCTCGGGCGAGATCCGGCGCGTCGCCCGCGCCGCCTTCGAACTGGCCCGCAAGCGGGGTAACCGGGTTTGCTCGATGGAAAAGGCCAATGTGATGGAATCGGGCATCCTGTGGCGCGAGGAAGTGCAGTGGGTCCATGACAACGAATATCCCGATGTCGAGCTGTCGCATATGTATGCCGATAACGGTGCCATGCAACTGGTGCGCAATCCGCGCCAGTTTGACGTGATCGTGACCGACAATCTTTTTGGCGATATTCTGTCAGACGCCGCCGCCATGCTGACCGGCAGCCTTGGCATGCTGCCCTCGGCCAGCCTCGGCGCCCCGATGGAAAACGGCCGACCCAAGGCACTTTATGAGCCCGTCCACGGCTCGGCCCCCGACATTGCCGGTCAGGGCAAGGCCAACCCGATCGCCTGTATCCTCAGCTTCGCCATGGCGCTGCGCTATTCCTTCGGCGAAGGCCAGGCCGCTGACGATCTGGAAGCCGCGGTCGAAAAGGTGCTGGCCGACGGCGTGCGCACCGCCGATCTGATGGGCCCCGATGGCGGGGTTCCGGTTTCGACCGCACAGATGGGCGATAAGATCGTCGCCGCATTGGCGAGCCGCTGAGATGAGCGCGCCGAGCAACCTGAAGGGTATCGCTTTTGCCCTCGCGTCCATGGGGGTCTTTGCCATCCATGACGTGATCATCAAGTTGCTCGGCGAACATTACCCTTCGCTTCAGGTCCTGTTCTTTTCCTCGCTGCTGTCCTTCCCGCTGGTCTCGATGATCCTGATGCAGGAGCGGACCCCGGGCACGCTCTGGCCGCAGCAGCCGGGCTGGGTGGCGATCCGCTCGCTTTGCGCAATGACCTCGGGGGTCTGCGGCTTCTTCGCCTTCTCGGTCCTGCCGCTGGCCCAGGTCTATGCGATCCTCTTCGCCACGCCCCTGCTGATCACCCTGCTGTCGATCCCGCTTCTGGGCGAAAGGGTCGGCATCCACCGCTGGCTGGCCGTGGGGCTTGGTCTTTGCGGGGTGCTGATCGTGCTGCGCCCGGGTGCCAATGCCCTGTCGATCGGCCATCTCGCCGCGCTTCTGGCCGCGTTCAGCAGCGCCACCGCCGCCGTGGTCACCCGCAAACTGGGCGGGGCCGAGCGTCCGCTGGTCCTTCTGATGTGGCCGATGCTGGGCAACCTGACCCTGACCGGCGCCGGGCTGACCTTGGGCTATACCCCGATGGCGCTGTTCGATCTTGCCCTGGCCGCAATGATTGCGGTGCTGGGCCTGGCTGGCGGCTTCCTGTCGATCCTCGCCTACCGCGCCGGAGAGGCGGCGATTGTCGCGCCCATGCAATATTCCCAGATCCTCTGGGCTACGGTTTACGGCTGGTACATCTTCGGCGAGAAGCTGGACCGCCCGACCATCATCGGCGCCGGGGTCATCATCGCCTCGGGTCTCTATATCGTCTGGCGCGAGCGCTCCCGCGGGGCCGATACCAACCGGCCCGTGATTGCCGCCCGTCTGCGCACCGAGAGCGTGACAACACCGAAATCGACGATCCTGCAAAGGATCCTGAGCGGGCGCAGCATTTCCGGCAACTGAATCGCGAATTGGCCCGAAAGCCTCTTGCATTCACCCCCGCCGCGGGTTACCTGCCCCTCCACGGTCGGAGCGTAGCGCAGCCTGGTAGCGCACCTGCTTCGGGAGCAGGGGGTCGGAGGTTCGAATCCTCTCGCTCCGACCAGTTTTTCCTTTTGGCGTTTCAGGAAGGTTTGCCTTTTGTTTCACTAAGGCTGCCTGACGCTCGGGGGCGCACGCCCATTCGCCCGAGCTTGCGTTGCCATGCCCTCAGGTGGTTGCTGGGCAGCCATCGACCTCTCCAGAAGGCTCACGAGCGCCGCCGAGATTGGCCCATAACGGACTTTTGTTGTCCTTGTCGCCGCTGCAGCGCAGCTTCACCGCAGCAATCGTTCGGAACTCGCGCCTGGACCGTTTCACCCAACATAGATTACTTTGGCATCATCAAGGCCAGCGACGGGCATAGATACACCCCACGGATAGACGACAGGCCTGCCGCGCTCATACTGATAAACTACGATTTCCGGCAGGTTCCGCTTATCGTAGCGCCTACCAAATGTGAAAACCACGCTGTTCGGTGCGGCCAGCACCAGATGCAACCGTTTCACGCCTTTCCCGGCGAGGCTCTTCACGACCTCCAGAAATTCCTGGGCTAGGCGGTTCTGCTTTTGTTGCGACCAGTGTCCGTCTGATGACATGCCATCAAGGGTAAGTCGTCGGCTTTGAACAACGCCTTCAGGCCGGCTGAGCACCTTGATTTCGGGTTTTCGACAAGGTCAGGTGCGCGATCAGCCAACCGAGGACTGCAGCCAAGGCAGCCAAGATCGCCCTGAGG
>JBKEBH010000038.1:0-18158 GCA_047973065.1 Paracoccus sp. (in: a-proteobacteria)
TTTCCGGCTTCCGCTGGTCGTTCTTCGACCTCGCCGATGTGCCGGTCGGGCTGTCGCTGCTGGCAGTGGGGCTGATGATCGTCGTCTGCCTTGGCGCGATCGCCTGGATCTTCCGTACCGGTTGGCGCCTGCGCGAATAGGCTATGCCCTGCACAGCGGCGTTGCGGGATCCAGCCGCTTGTATTCCCGGGCGCTGATCTTGACCATCTTCAGGCTATGGCGCCATTCCTCGTTCCACTTCCGCAAGATGCCATTGCGATAGAAATGCGCCATGATCTGATCGACATAGGGCGGGATGATCTTGGTGTTGGGAATGCGCGGGGCATGGAAGCCGACGGTGGCATTGGGGGACAGACAGGCGTTGCGCATGGTGATCAGCATCGTGCAGGCCGACCGGCAATAGCCGCGGATCCGCACCTCCTTGCCAGAGCTTTCCAGCCGGCGCCGGGTCTTCACCATCTCCAGCACATTGCCGCCCTTGTCATTCGACACGGCGATGAAGTCGTCCTGGACTATGATCCTGGCCCCGGCCGAAAGCGGCATCAGGGCAAGGACAAGCAGAAGCGCGATAAGGCGAAACGGGGCTGATGGGTTCATGCGCGCATCATGCGACGGCGCCGGCGCGCAGAAAAGCCACAGCTGCGTGATCGTTTCCGGTCGCGCAATAATGTGACACTTCGGGAGAATATTGCCCCTGCCGCCATTTCCACGTTTCTGGCAAGCATCTGATATGAGACCGTTTTGCGGTTAGTTCCATACTGGAGTTAGTCTCTATGAAAATTCTCTGGATCGTTCTCGGGATCATTTCGATCCTGGCTGGCATATTGGCATTGGCCAATCCGATGGCGGCGACCCTGGCGGCGGAACAGATTGCCGGCTGGGGCTTCCTGATTGTCGGCGTGCTGGAAATCTTCCTCGCCTTCCGGGCCGAGGGCTGGGGCGCCCGGATCTGGGCAATCCTGGCGGCGATCGCCTTCGTTCTGCTGGGCATCGCTTTGCTGGGCAATCCGCTGGAAGGCATCGTGACCTTGACCGTGCTGGCCGGCATCCTGTTCATGTCGACTGGTATCTTCCGGGTCATCATGGCCTTCCAGCTGCGCGGAACCGGCGCTTTCTGGCTGGTTCTGCTCAGCGGGTTGCTGGCGATCGTGCTGGCAGTGATGATCTTCGGCCATTTCCCGGCCTCGGTGGTGACGCTGCTGGGCGTGCTGCTGGCGATCGAACTGATTTCGAACGGGGTGTCGGTGATCGCGCTGGCTTCGGTCGTGCCGGACAGATAAGGCCCCTGCCCGGCCGGTTCGCGCCGGCCGGGCATTTCAGCCAGGCTGGACAGCTTGCTTTTGCGCAGGGCTGATCCTATTTGACCCCACCATGAGCCAGAATCCGCCCCAGCTACGCCCCGACCTTGCCCGCGCCGCGATTCCCGACATGCGCCGCGACGGCCAGCCGACCATCGGCATGGTCAGCCTCGGCTGCCCGAAGGCGCTGGTGGACAGCGAACGCATCCTGACCCGGCTGCGCGCCGAAGGCTATGCGATCAGCCCGGATTATGCGGGTGCCGATGCGGTGATCGTCAACACCTGCGGTTTTCTGGACAGCGCCAAGGCCGAAAGCCTTGATGCCATCGGCGAGGCGCTGAAGGAAAACGGCCGCGTCATCGTGACCGGCTGTCTGGGGGCCGAGCCCGACTATATCACCGGCGCCCATCCGAAGGTTCTGGCCGTGACCGGCCCGCATCAATACGAACAGGTGCTGGACGCCGTGCACGGTGCCGTGCCGCCCGCGCCCGATCCCTTCGTCGATCTGCTGCCGGCCAGCAGCGTCAGCCTGACGCCGCGCCATTACAGCTATCTGAAGATCTCGGAAGGCTGCAATCACCACTGCAAGTTCTGCATCATCCCCGACATGCGCGGCCGTCTGGTCAGCCGCCCGGCCCATGCCGTCATCCGCGAAGCCGAAAAACTGGTCGAGGCCGGCGTCAGGGAACTGCTGGTGATTTCGCAGGATACTTCGGCCTATGGCGTCGATCTGAAACATGTCGAGGCGCGGGGCCACCGCGCCCATATCACCGATCTGGCCCGCGAGCTGGGATCCCTGAACGCCTGGGTGCGGCTGCATTACGTCTATCCCTATCCGCATGTGCGCGAGCTGATCCCGCTGATGGCGGATGGTCTGGTGCTGCCCTATCTGGATATTCCCTTCCAGCATGCCCATCCCGAGACGCTGAGGCGGATGGCGCGCCCGGCCGCCGCCGCGAAAACGCTGGACGAGATCGCCGCCTGGCGCGCGGCCTGCCCCGATATCACCCTGCGCTCGACCTTCATCGTCGGCTATCCCGGCGAGACCGAGACCGAATTCCAGACCCTGCTCGATTGGCTGGATGAGGCGCAGCTCGACCGCGTCGGCTGCTTCCAATATGAAAACGTTGCCGGGGCCCGCGCCAACGATCTGCCGGATCATCTCCCCGATGAGGTCAAGCAGGACCGCTGGGGCCGCTTCATGCAGAAGGCGCAGGCCATATCCGAAGCCAGGCTGGCGGCCAGGGTCGGCCAGCGGATCGAGGTCATCGTCGATGAAGTCGATGATGAGGGCGCAACCTGCCGCACCAAGGCCGATGCGCCCGAAATCGACGGCAATCTGTTCATCGACGAAGGCTTCGAGGATCTGACCCCCGGCGATATCGTCAGCATAACCGTGGACGAGGCCGGCGAATATGATCTTTGGGGACGGCTGACATAAAGATCGGGCGATCAATGATGCAGCCGCCTGCCCTGCTGGCACAGGCGCTCGGTTCGGGGAATAATAATTATGGTTTTGTAATCCTGACGGGCGCGCAATCTCTCGCCACCGGGACGAATTCGGCGTAACAAGACAGCGGACTGCAATTCAGGAACTGCTCTCTATGACCTGCCCCTTTGTTACGCGTGGAGCCCGGTGCAAACACATCCCGGGAAAGGCCCACCAGCACATCCGGGGCCGCATGGCGCACAAGGGGCGGGACCCATCCAAGCCCGGACCGGGCGCAAGGATCGGAGCGATACGTGGAGAGCGGCCATGACCCGGGCCTGGGATCCCGAGGGCAAGCCGCGCAAGCCGCGCATCATTTGCATTGGTGCCCAGAAGGCCGGGACCAGCTGGCTGCATCACCAGCTCAATGAGCATCCGAAGGTCTGGACCACGCCCTTCAAGGAACTCCATTATTTCAATGCCCGCCACCGGCCCGACAACCGGCAATGGCTACCCTGGCATTTCCGTCAGGCCCTTCAGGATACCGAACGGCGCTTCCGAACCCGCAAGGAGGAAATGCCCGAGTATATGGCGCGCTATCTGGTTGAAATGACCGAGGATCCGATGTTTACTCAAGGCTGGTATCGCCGCGCCTTTGCACCGGCGCCGCGCAAGATGCTGCCGCTGGATACGACGCCAGAATATTCGACCCTGCCCGAGGAAGGTGTTGCAGAAGCCGCAGAATTCCTGCCGCGCACCAAGTTCATCTATCTGATCCGCGATCCGGTCAGCCGGGCGATCTCGCAGCTGCGTATGAACCTGACCCGGCGCAAACTGCTGCCCAAGACGCCGGAAGGCTTTCTGGAACATCTGGACGATCCCGAACTGGCGGATCGCGGCGATTACGCCAGTTATATCCCGCGCTGGCAGTCCCATTTCGGCCCCGACCGACTGCTGATCCTGCCTTACGGCCGCATCGCCAGCGATCCCGAGGGCCTGATGCGCGATATCGAAACATTCCTTGGGCTGGAGCGCTTCGATTATCCGCGACTTTCCGTGCAGGTCCACAAGGCCGCGCCGGGCACGCCCTTTCCCGACAAGGGCCGGGAAATCCTGCGCGCGCGTTTCGCCCAACAATATGATTTCCTGAACGCGCATTTCCGCAAGGAATTTCTGGATGCGCTCGACCTGCAGGCGGGGCCGGCGACGGCGCGCATATCCGCGCCGCCCATAGCCGCGCCCAAGCCGCAACCGGTCCCCCCGGCGAAGAACAGCAGGGTTGCGAAATGGGCCGCAGATCAGCAGCCGCGCAAACCGTTGGTGGTCGGGATCGGCGCCCAGAAAGCCGGCACCAGCTGGCTGTTCCAAAATCTTGGCCGGCATCCGGGCGTCTGGGGGTCCCCGATCAAGGAAGCGCATTACTTCGACCATCTGTTCTGCCCGGAACACCGCGAATGGACCGGCAAGAACATCCATAATTCCGCCGAAAACATCCGCGCCTTCCACAAGCGCAACGGACTGCAAATCCCGCAACAGCTGGTCACCTATCTCGACCGCATCGAATCGGAGCCACAATTCACTGATGACTGGTATCAGGCCTTCTTTGCCCCGGCCCCGACCCACCTGCTTCCGCTTGAGATTACCCCGGCCTATTCCGGGCTTCCGCAGGAAGGGATCGACTATCTCGCCGACTATCTGCCCGATACCAGATTCATCTATGTGATCCGCGATCCGGTAGCGCGGATGATTTCGCAGATCCGCATGAATTTCAGCCGCGCAGGCCGCCAGCCCGCTCAACTTGAAGCTTGGTGGCGCGCAGCCCGGCAACCCGCCGTGCAGTCCCGCGGCGATTACGCCCGCTTTGTGCCGCGCTGGCGCGCGCGCTTTGGGCCGGACCGGCTGCTCTTTCTGCCCTATGGCCTGATCAAGCGTGATCCCAAGGCGCTGATGGCGCAGGTCGAGACATTCCTGGGCCTTGACCCATATGATTATAGCGATCTCGACAGGAAGGTCTTTTCGACCCGCAACCCGGCCCCGGTCCCCGAAGACCTGCCGGGGCTTCTGGCCAAGCGGCTCGCCCCGCAATACGACTTCCTGCGCGAAAACTTCGACACCAGTTTCAACGCCGACCTGCGCTGACGCTTCAACTTTGCCGATGGATGGCCTACATAACCCGCAAACCTTTCGCGACAGGAGCGGGCAATGGCCAATTACGTATTCGTCTACCACATGGATGGCGTGTCCAAGACCTATGCCGGCGGCAAGAAGGTCTTCGAAAACATCCGTCTGAACTTCCTGCCCGGCGTCAAGATCGGTGTCGTCGGCGTCAACGGTGCCGGTAAATCGACGCTGCTGAAGATCATGGCCGGTATGGACAAGGATTTCTCGGGCGAGGCCTGGGCCGCCAAGGGCGCGCGCGTCGGCTATCTGCCACAGGAGCCGCAGCTGGACGAAAACCTTTCGGTTCGGGAAAACGTCATGCTGGGCGTTGCCGAAAAGAAGGACAAGCTCGACCGTTATAACGAGCTGGCGATGAATTACTCGGACGAAACCGCCGAGGAAATGGCCGCACTTCAGGACGAAATCGACGCCGGGAACCTGTGGGATCTCGACAGCCAGATCGACGTGGCGATGGAAGCGCTGCGCTGCCCGCCGGACGATGCCAATGTCGCCTCACTTTCGGGCGGTGAGCGTCGCCGGGTTGCGCTGTGCAAGCTGCTGCTGGAAGCGCCCGACATGCTGCTGCTCGATGAGCCGACCAACCATCTAGATGCCGAAACCATCGCTTGGCTGCAAAAGCACCTGATCGAATATCCCGGCACAATCCTGGTCGTCACCCACGACCGTTACTTCCTCGACGATATCACCGGCTGGATCCTTGAGCTCGATCGCGGCCGCGGCGTTCCCTATGAGGGCAATTACTCCAGCTGGCTGGAGCAGAAATCCAGGCGGCTCCAGCAGGAAGCCCGCGAGGACAAGGCGCGCCAGAAGCAGCTCGACCGCGAACTGGAATGGATCCGTGCCGGCGCGAAAGCCCGTCAGGCCAAGCAGAAGGCCCGGATCAACGCCTATAACGAACTGGCCGGCAAGTCCGAGCGTGAAAAGCTCGGCCATGCCCAGATCATCATCCCCAATGGCGAGCGCCTGGGCGGCAAGGTGATCGAGGTCACCGGGCTGAAGAAAGCCATGGGCGACAAGCTTCTGATCGAGGATCTGTCCTTCAGCCTGCCCCCGGGCGGGATTGTCGGCGTCATCGGTCCGAACGGCGCCGGTAAATCGACGCTGTTCCGCATGCTGACCGGGCAGGAGCCGCCCGACGCCGGTGAAATCAGCTATGGCGATACGGTGAAGCTGTCCTATGTCGATCAGTCGCGCGATGCGCTTGGCGGCGACAAGACGGTCTGGGAAGAAATCTCGGGCGGGGCCGAACAGATCGAGCTGGGCGATGTCCAGATGAACTCGCGCGCCTATGCCAGCGCCTTCAACTTCAAGGGCGGCGATCAGCAGAAGAAGGTCGGCCTTCTGTCGGGCGGCGAGCGCAACCGCGTTCACATGGCCAAACTGCTGAAATCGGGCGGAAACGTCCTGCTGCTTGACGAGCCGACCAACGATCTGGACGTCGAAACCCTGCAGGCGCTGGAAGCGGCGCTGGAAGATTTCGCCGGCTGCGCGGTGATCATCTCGCACGACCGCTTCTTCCTCGACCGGCTGTGTACGCATATTCTGGCGTTTGAGGGCGATGCCCATGTCGAATGGTTCGAGGGCAACTTCGAGGATTACGAGGCCGACAAGATCCGCCGTCTCGGCCCGGATTCTGTCGAACCGAAGCGGGTGAAATACAAGAAGTTCACCCGCTGATCCACACCATCGCCGATCCTGCCGGCCCCGGATTTCAGAAATGGAATCCGGGGCCACTCTCGTTTTCAGCGCGCGTAATCGCGCGCCCCGAAGATGGCGCTGCCAACCCGGATATGGGTCGCGCCCTCGGCGATGGCGGTTTCGAAATCGGCACTCATCCCCATCGACAGCCGGCTCAGCCCTTCAGCCGCGGCCAGCTCGCGCAGCAGACAGAAATGCGGGCGGGCGTCTTCGGCCTCGGGCGGGATGCACATCAGCCCCTGCGGGTGCAGACCCAAAGCCCGGACCTCGCGCAGAAAGCCGGCAAGCTCATCGGGCAGGATCCCGGCCTTTTGCGGCTCATCCCCGGTATTGACCTGCACGAACAGCTCCGGCGCCCGGCCTTCGGCCTCGATGGCGGCGGCCAGCTTGCGGGCCAGTGACATGCGGTCAAGCGTGTGGATCGCGTCAAACAGGCTGACCGCCAGCTTTGCCTTGTTCGATTGCAGCGGACCGATCATGTGCAGATCGACCCCGGCAAAGCGATCCCGCCAGCCCGGCCATTTGCCCTGCGCTTCCTGAACGTAATTCTCGCCGAAGACCCGCTGCCCGCCATCCAGCACCGCCTCGACCCGGTCATGTGGCTGCACCTTGCTGACCGCGATCAGCGTGACGCTGCCCTCGGCCCGGCCTACCGCCTGTTCTGCCGCGCGGATCCGCGCCCTGATGTCATTCAATCCCATGGCGCTAGAATCCCAAAAGAAAAGAGCGGGCGCAAGGCCCGCTCTTCTGTCCGTTTATCCGATCAGAGGATCAGAATTTGAACTCGAGACCGAAGTCGGCCAGGGTGTTGGAAACTTCGCCACCGGCACCTTCGATCGAGGTGTCAACGATACCACCTTTGACGGTCGCACCGCCGCCCAGATCGTAGGCAGCACCGATGCCGAACGCATCGCCCTTCAGATCCTGGTTGTCAAAGTCGCTGACGCGGTAGTAGCCGGCGACTTTGACACCGCTCGTCATGTCGTACTCAGCACCCAGACCGTACTGGCTGTAGTCCTGCATATCGTTATCCGACGAGGTGGTCAGGTAAGCCGCCTTGAAGGTGATGCCGTTAATCGAAGTGCCGCCCGAGATACCCCAGGTTTCCGAATCATCACCGCTACCGATCGGGAAGCCATTGCCCATTGAGCTCAGGGTGTCGTCATCAATGGTGAACGGACTCAGTGTGTAGTCCGAACGCTCATAGCCGATGCCGAAGCTGTAGTTGCCCAGGTCGTAACCGGCACCAACTGCCCAGCTGGCAGCGTCGCGCTTCACATCGCTGTTGCCATAGTAGCCGTCTTTGAACGAGCCATAGATATGGGCGTCACCGATGGCATATTCATACAGAACGCCAGCATCGCCGTAGGGAGTATCGGTGGCGAAGTCGTAATCGTCTTCTTCTGAGGTCGCGTAGGCGAATTCGTTCCAGTAGTCGAGGCCCGACAGGCCGACTTCCGGCAGATCGCCAACGGCTTTTTCCAGTGCGCCGTCAATGTCACCAACGGTCAGCTTGCCGTAAGCGCCCGACACCCAGACGTCGCCGGAGGTGGCCGAATTGTTGTCGCCCGAATTAGCGTGCTGGTCCGAACGCAGGTTGGCACCGAACGAGATGCCCGACTGCGATTCGCCGGTCAGCGCGAACTTGACGCGAACGCGGTTGATGACGTTCAGCGAGTTGTCGCCCGGAACGATGTATTCGGTGCCATCGTCGGCAACCATCAGGCTGGCGTAAGCGGTGTCGGTTTCGTAACGCAGACCCAGACGGGCATCGCCCGAAACGGTGACTTCAGCAGCGGCGACGCCGGCGGTCAGAACGAGCGCGGTGGTCGCAAACAGAGCCTTTTTCATGGTGTTCCCTCTTATCTCTTCGGTGTTCCCCCCCCAAGGCGATTTTTCGCCATTGGGTATGACTGATGTGTCGCGCTTTCGTTTTTCCAATGCAATTAAAACGCCGGACACTTTGCCGGATTGCCGCATGTGTGGTGCACATTGGTCACACCCGCTTTTTCGGCATATCCTGCCAATAATAAGGGAAAAGCTTGTCCGCCCGGACCGATCCGCGCTAATGAGCGGCAAAGCCCGAGGGCAACCGTAACATAAGGACAGTGCCATGACCCGTTTTGCGTTCCGCACCGCCGCGATTCTCGTTCTGACCTCTTCGCTGGTGGCATGCGGCAGCACCTCCGGGTCGAACACGGCGCAATCCACGCAGGCTGCGCCGCGCGAATCGACGATCTGGGACCTGTTCGGCAATGCCAACACCAATACCTCGGTTGCGGTGAACAAATATCTTTGGAACTCCAGCCTTGAGGTGCTGAACTTCCTGCCGATCCAGTCGGTCGATCCCTTCACCGGAGTGATTGTCACCGGCTATGGCACCCCGCCCGGCGGCGGGCGCAGCTATCGCGCCACCATCCAGATCACCGACCCGGCGCTCGACGCCCGTTCGCTGAAGCTGTCGCTGCAAGGTTCGGGCGGCGCTGCCGTGGCGCCGGGCACCGTCCAGGCGGTCGAGGATGCGATTCTCACCCGCGCCCGTCAGCTGCGCGTCGCCGACGGCAAGCTGTAAGCGCTTCTGGACCAAAGCGCGCGCCGGGGTTAAACCCTCTGGGCAATCTCATGCCCGGAGTGAACATGTCCTACGATCCCGCAACCAGTGAAGCCCATTGGCAGAAGGCCTGGGCGGAAGCCGACAGCTTCCGTGCCGTGCGGGATGAGCGCCCGAAATATTACGTGCTGGAGATGTTCCCCTACCCGTCCGGGCGCATCCATATGGGCCATGTCCGCAATTACGCGATGGGCGATGTGGTGGCGCGCTTCAAGCGGGCGCAGGGCTTTTCCGTGCTGCATCCGATGGGCTGGGACGCCTTCGGGATGCCGGCCGAAAACGCCGCCATGGAAAATGGCGGCCATCCGCGCGAATGGACCTATGCCAACATCGCCACCATGCGCGGCCAGCTGAAACCGCTGGGACTGTCGATCGACTGGTCCCGCGAATTCGCCACCTGCGATGACGATTACGTCGCCCAGCAGCAGGCGCTGTTTCTCGACATACTCGACGCCGGGCTGATCACGCGCAAATCGGCGCAGGTGAACTGGGATCCGGTCGATATGACCGTGCTGGCCAATGAACAGGTCATCGACGGCAAGGGCTGGCGCTCGGGCGCTGCGGTCGAGCGCAAGGAGCTGACGCAGTGGTTCTTCCGCATCTCGGATTATGCCGATGAGCTGCTGGAGGCTCTGGACGGGCTGAGCGGCTGGCCGGAAAAGGTCCGCACCATGCAGGCCAACTGGATCGGCAGGTCGCGCGGGCTGCAATTCCGCTTTGCCGCCGTCAATGCGCCCGAAGGTTTCGATCGGATCGAGGTCTATACGACTCGCCCCGACACGCTGATGGGCGCAAGCTTCGTCGCGCTGTCGCCCGATCACCCGCTGATCAGGCAGATGGCCGAATCGGATGCCGAAATCGCGGCTTTCATCGAGGAATGCCGCCGCATCGGCACGACTGAAGAAGCCATCGAGACCGCCCCGAAGATGGGCTTCGATACCGGGCAGAAGGTCCGCCACCCGCTCGATCCAGCATGGGAGCTGCCGATCTGGATCGCCAATTTCGTGCTGATGGATTACGGCACCGGCGCGATCTTCGGCTCGCCCGCCCATGACGAGCGCGATCACGAATTCGCCACGAAATACGGCCTGCCGATTCGCGCCACCTTCGGCGAGAAGGGAATGTCGCTGGTCGAGGCCGACGCCCTGGTCGCCAAGGCCCCCTACGTTCCCGCCAAGACCGAAATGGTCACCTATGTCCGCGGCTTCGCCGGCCCGGCAGATCAAACCGGCGATCAGGCGGTGCCGGCCGCGATTGCGGTGGCCGAAGGACAGGGCTGGGGCGAGGGCGTGACCAAGTTCCGCCTGCGCGATTGGGGGATTTCGCGCCAGCGCTACTGGGGCTGCCCGATCCCGGTGGTCCATTGCGCGAAATGCGGCACGGTGCCCGAAGCCAAGGCCAATCTGCCGGTGCTGCTGCCGCAGGATGTCACGTTCGATGTGCCCGGCAACCCGCTGGATCGGCACCCGAGCTGGCGTCAGACGAGCTGCCCGGTCTGCGGCGGCCCGGCAACCCGCGAAACCGACACCATGGACACCTTCGTCGATTCGTCCTGGTATTATGCGCGTTTCACCTCGCCCCATGCGCCGACCCCGACCGACCGGGCGGATGCCGATTACTGGATGAATGTCGATCAGTATATCGGCGGGATCGAGCATGCGATTCTGCACCTGCTCTATTCACGCTTTTTCGCCCGGGCGATGGAAAAGACCGGCCACCTGCCCGCCAAAGCGATTGAGCCGTTTGATGCACTGTTCACTCAGGGCATGGTCACGCATGAGATCTACATGACCAAGGAGCCGCTTCGTTTCGACGGAAGCGTCAAGCAAGATGGCTCACAGACTCATTCCGGTGTTCGCAAGGTCTATCATCTTCCTGAAGATATTGAACGCCGCGAAAATGGGGTGTTCCTCAAAGGGACGGATACGCCTGTGGAAGTGACCCCCTCGGCCAAGATGTCGAAATCCAAGAAGAACGTCGTCGATCCGGTCAACATCATCGCGGCTTTCGGGGCCGATACCGCACGCTGGTTCATGCTCTCGGACAGCCCGCCCGAAAGGGACATCGAATGGACCTCTGCCGGGGCCGAGGCCGCCAACAAGTTCCTGTCGCGGCTCTGGCGGCTGGCCGATGAATCGCCCGAGGGCGGCGAAGACCCGGACCTGACCCGCGCCGCCCATCGCGCCATTGCCGATGTCACCCGCGCGATCGAGGGTTTTGCCTTCAACAAGGCGATTGCGAAGCTATACGAGCTGGCCAATGCCATCGGCAAATCCAGGGCCGGCGGCGAGGGCCGGCGTGAAGTCATGTGCATCACCGCCCAGCTGTTGGCACCGATGGTCCCGCACCTGGCCGAGGAAATCTGGGCGAAATCGGGCGGCGAAGGGCTGATCGTCGATGCGCCCTGGCCCAAAGCCGATCCGGCGCTGCTGGAAGACGATTCGGTGACACTGCCGATCCAGATCAATGGCAAGCGCCGGGCCGAGATCACCGTGCCCAAGGCCATGCCGAAGGAAGAAATCGAAACGCTGGTGCTGGCCGATGAGACCGTTCAGCGTTTCCTTGAAGGGGCCGCGCCGAAAAAGCTGATCGTCGTGCCCGGGCGGATCGTCAATGTGGTGGCGTAGCGCAAGACAAGGATCGCGCCGCGCGCTCCTGATCGGGGCGCTCGGGCTGGTTGCCGCCTGCGCGATGACGCCGGCCTATGGGCCGGGCGGCACCGGATCAATGCTGCGCGGCCATGTCTCGCTGCGCGCGCCGGAAAGCATCGATGATTTTCTGCTGAACCGGCATCTTTCGGACCGGCTCGGCCCCGATGATGCGCCGGTCTATGCGCTGGATTACCGCCTGACCACCGCCACCGTCGGTCAGGGCATCACCCCGGACGATGTGACCACCCGCTATTCGCTGAACGGAACCGCCGATTTCGCACTGACCGAGATCGCCACAGGTGCCACCGTGACGAAGGGGCGGGTGTCGAGCTTCACCTCCTATTCGGCGATGGGCACCACCATCACCACCACCAGCGCCGAGCGCGACGCTCATGAGCGGCTGATGGTCATGCTAGCCGATCAGATCATGACGAGATTGCTGGCCGGCAAGCCGAAACCTGCCCCATGATCCTCAAGGGCGCCGAGATCAGCCGCTATCTGACCCGACCCGATCCGGGCCGGCCGGCGCTGCTGATCTATGGTCAGGACGCGATGCGGGTCGCGCTGAAACGGGCCGTGGCCGTGGCCGCGCTGACCGGCCCCAATGCCGATGAGGAAATGCGCCTGACCCGGATGCCCGGTGCCGATCTGAAGAAGGATCCGGCGGCGCTGATGGACGCGATCAAGGAGGTCGGCTTTTTCCCCGGGCAGCGCGTGGTTCTGGTCGAGGATACGCCCGACGCCGCCGCACCGGCCGTGACCGAAGCGCTGAAGGCCTGGTCGCATGGCGATGCGGTGATCGTGGTCACGGCCGGGGGGCTTTCGAAATCCTCGGCCCTGCGCAAACTGTTCGAGCCGCATAAGGACGCCGTCACCGCCCCGATCTATGACGATCCGCCCGGCGAGGAAGAAATCACCCGCTGGCTGAAGGATGCCGGACTGGCCGACGTGCCCCCGGCGGCGATGCGCGATCTGCTGGCGCTGTCGCGCGCGCTCGATCCCGGCGATTTCCGCCAGACGGTCGAGAAGATCGCGCTTTACAAATATGGCGATGCCGAGCCGCTGACCCCGGCCGAGATCGCGCTGATGGCCCCTGCCACCATCGAGGCCGAGGTCGATGATCTGATCGACGTAGTCGCCGAGGGCAAGGCCGATGCGTTCGGCGCGCTGATACGCCGGATCGAGGCGTCTGGCATCGCCCCGGTCACCATCTGCATCGCCGCCCTGCGCCATTTCCGGGCGCTCCATGCCGCCAGCGCCGATCCGGGCGGGCCTCAGGCCGGGCTGTCGCGACTGCGTCCGCCGGTTTTCGGGCCGCGCCGCGACCGCATGGCCCGGCAGGCTCAGGCCTGGGGGATGCGCAATCTGGAAGAGGCGGTGCATCATCTTCTTGAGACCGACCAGAAGCTGCGCAGCTCGACCCGGGCACCGCAGATGGCGCTGATCGAGCGCGCGCTGATCCGGCTGGCGATGATGCCGCGCGGGTCGCGGTGAGGCGCGCGCGGTGAGGGGCGTTCTGGTCATCGGTGCCGGCCCGACCGGGCTGATGGCGGCCGAAGAGATGGCCCGGGCGGGTTATGCGGTGAGCATTGCCGAGGCGATGCCGACCCCGGCCCGCAAATTCCTGATGGCCGGAAAATCGGGGCTGAACCTGACCAGGGATGAGCCGGCGGAAGCGTTCTGGAGGCATATCACCCTTGGCGCCGGGGGCTGCGCGCCCCCGGACCCCGCGGGATATTTCGACCAAGATGAAAGCAGGTTCGGGCCAGACTGGGTGATGGATTGGGCCCGGGGGCTGGGGGTCGAGCTGTTTACCGGCTCCACCGGTCGGGTGTTTCCGGTCGGGATGAAGGCCTCGCCCTTGCTGCGGGCCTGGCTGGGGCGTTTGCGGGGATTTGGGGTGGAGCTGCGCACCCGCTGGCGCTGGCAGGGCTTTGAGGATGAGGGGCTGGTATTTGCGACGCCCGAGGGGCGGCAGGTGCTGCATCCCGACGCTGTCGTTCTGGCGCTTGGCGGGGCCAGCTGGCCGCGGCTGGGATCGGATGCGGTCTGGGTGCCCTGGCTTGCGGCGCGCGGCGTCGATATTGCGCCCTTCCGGCCCGCGAATATGGGTTTGCGCATTCGCTGGTCCGATGCCATGGCGCGCCATTTCGGCCAGCCGGTCAAGGGAACCGCGATACGGGCGGGGGATCAGATCAGCCGGGGGGAATGGGTGATTTCGCGTCATGGCATCGAGGGCGGCGGGATCTATCCGCTGGCCGCCGCGATCCGGGACGGGGCGGAGGCCCGGCTGGATCTGGCACCCGATCTCGATCCGGCGGCGCTGAGCGCGCGGTTTGCGCGGCCGCGCGGCAAGCTGTCGGTCGGCAACTGGCTGCGCCGGGTGCTGGGGGATCCGCTGAAGGTGACCTTGCTGCTGGAATGGGGACACCCCCTGCCCAAGACGCCCGAGGACTGGGCGGCGCGGGTCAAGGCGCTGCCGATCCGCCATGACGGGCCGATGGGGCTGGAGCGGGCGATTTCCTCGGCCGGGGGCATTCGTTTTGACGCGCTGCGCCCGGATTTTCAGCTGCGCGCCTTGCCCGGTTGCTTCGCAGCCGGCGAGATGCTGGATTGGGAAGCGCCGACCGGGGGCTATCTTTTGAGCCATTGCCTCGCCCAGGGGCAGTTGGCCGGGCGCGGGGCGGCAGCCTATCTGGCGGCGGCGCGCTTATAGGCGAGGCGTTCGCAGATCACCTGCCAGTATTTCGACAGCCAGCAATCCATGATCGGGAAATGCGCCATCTGTGCCCAGCTCAGGCAATGGGTCAGGATGATGTCGGGCACGGTCATGGTCTCGCCCATCAGGAAAGGTCCCTCACCAACCCGTTGCTTGAGGATGTCCTGGCTGCGCCGGAATTCCCAGCGCAGCGTATCCTTGATCGCCGAGACCCGCATTTCCTCGGGCAGAACGAAAGTATGGCGCGCTGCCGTCCACAGCACCGCATCATATTCGTCAAGCAGGAACTGGGTGAGGCTGTCCTGACGGGCGCGCTCCAGGGTGCCGGCCGGATGGGTCAGCGCCCCGTGGCGGTCGGCAAGATACTGGATGATCGCGGTCGAATCGGTAACCGGCACGCCATCGACAATCAATACCGGCACTTTTCCCGAGGGGTTGAAGGCCACCACCCCTTCCGATTGCGGCGGCGCCGGCACCAGCTCATAGGGCTGTCCCAGCTCTTCCAGCATCCATATGACGCGGAAGGCACGGGTGCGGCCCGTGCCAATGACTCGATACATGATGATCTCCCCCGGCGATAGGGAAGGCTAGGACGGGCAGGCGCCGGCCACAACCCGGAACCATGCGCCGCGCACTTGACCGTTTCGGCACAGTCGGCCAATGCTTTCATGAAGCGCGGAGTGTTTTCATGTCCCAATCGTCGAAACTGGTGACGCCGATCCTCATCGGCGGCTGCATCATCTTGCTGATCAACTTCGCGCTGCGCGCCAGTTTCGGGGTCTTCCAGATTCCGGTGCAGGAAACCTTCGGCTGGCCACGTGCCGAGTTTTCTCTGGCGATTGCCATCCAGAACCTCGCCTGGGGGATCGGTCAGCCGATCTTCGGTGCCCTGGCCGAGCGTTGGGGCGATCGCTGGGCAATCATTCTGGGCGCGGTGCTCTATGCCCTGGGTCTGGTCATGTCCACCATGGTCAGCACGCCCGGCGCCATGCAGCTTTGGGAAATCGCCGTCGGCTTCGGGATTGCCGGCACCGGCTTCGGCGTCATCCTTGCCGTAGTCGGGCGGGCGTCGAGCGACGAAAATCGCAGCCTCGCCCTTGGCATTGCAACCGCTGCCGGGTCGGCCGGCCAGGTGGTCGGGGCGCCCTTGGCCGAGGGGCTCATGTCGATCATGGACTGGCAAGGCGTCTTTCTAGTCTTCGCCGGCATTGCCCTGACCATGATCTTGTTCATCCCGCTTCTGGGCAGCGGCAAGCCCGCCAGCCATTCCGAGCTGGAAGGCAGCATGGGCAGCGTCCTTGGCCGGGCCTTCCGCGATCCCTCCTATCTGATGATCTTCGTCGGCTTCTTTTCCTGCGGCTATCAGCTGGGTTTCATTACCGCCCATTTCCCAGCCATGATCACCGAGATGTGCAGCCCGATTGCCTCGGGCAGCCTTCTTGCATCATTGGGGATCACCACCACCTCGGCGCTTGGCGCATGGGCGATTGCGGTCATCGGGGCGGCCAATATCGGCGGCGCGATCTTCGCCGGCTGGCTGGGCAAGTGCTATACCAAGAAATACCTGCTGGCCGTGATCTATACGCTGCGCACTATCGCCGCGGCCGCCTTCATCCTGAACCCGATCACCCCGGCCTCGGTTCTGCTGTTCAGCCTGGTCATGGGCGCACTATGGCTGGCCACCGTGCCGCTGACCTCGGGTCTGGTCGCCTATATCTACGGGCTGCGCTATATGGGCACGCTCTATGGGTTTGTCTTCCTCAGCCATCAGATAGGCTCCTTCATGGGGGTCTGGCTGGGCGGCGAGCTGTATGACCGCTATCACAATTACACGCTGGTCTGGTGGATCGGTATCGGGGTCGGCGCGTTCTCGGCGCTGATCCATCTGCCGATCCGCGAGGCGCCGGCGAGATTGGCACCAAGCGCCGCATGAAAGCTGCGACACAAACGCAATCCTGCCCCGACGCCATGCTCAGGGGCGGGATTGCAATGAATACGAGGGGAGCAATGAACAGATTAGCCATGGGACAATTCCGAAATGCTTTTCTGGATGGAACGCATGGCGCCCAAATGGGAAGATGAAATCACCGATCCCGAGATCCTGCGCATGGCCAGCGAAGCGGAGACCAGGGCCCGCAACCGGAGCGAGCCAGACAGCTTCTACCGCTCGGCCAAGGCAGGCATCGACCTAGCCTTTGACAGTGCAGACGCCATGGATCAACACGATGGCCTGTATATTATGTTCAAGGCCGCGCTTGCCGGTCGGGACGAGCCCTTCGTTTTCCATCACCTCACCAATTATTACGAGGCCCATCTGTTCGACGACCCCTCCGCTATGTATTTCCGCAAGGTGTTCTGGCATCAGGCAGCCACCTGCGATTTTCTGCCCAGTCTGGTCAATGCCGTCTGGCAAATGCAGGCTGACGGCGGAGCCGAATCTGACGAGATGGAAGCCTATCTGCGCTATGGGGTCGATCTCGATGCAGAGGATGGCGGCCCGCATATCCTGCCGCTGGTACGCGACTTCTATCTGAACCCTCTTACCGGGCGCGATCCCCAAGGCTATCTTCGCAAAGTTGCCGAGCGCTATCGAAACCTTGGCGACGAGCAGGCGGCAAGCGGTCTGGAATATGAGATGCATCGGGACAATCTCGATACCAATGGCGATCCCGCCGGGAAGATCGATGCCGCAAAAGCGGCTATCAGAGCCGGCAATATCTAGGTGTCAGGCGATCTCGGCTGGGCCTATCTGACCGGAGATGGGGTTACGGCCGACCGGGACAGGGCCCGCAATTACTACATTTAGTTATAGTCCCGAAGTGTGGTGGGTTGGGTTTATATTGGATCGCTCCGGTTCTGATGCCCAGATTTTGCAGATGTATTCGAACGGCGTTAGGCCCTGCAGGGTCTTCAGGCGTCTGGCGTGGTTGTAAGCTGCGATGAAGTCGGTGACGTGCGCTTCTATCTGAGAATGGGTTTTGTAATGGTACCTCCTGACGGTTGCCTCTTTAATCGTTCGGTTCATGCGTTCGACCTGCCCGTTCGTCCAGGGATGGTTCACCTTTGTCAGGCGTTGTTCGATTTCATTCTCCCGGCAGACCCGGCTGAAGATGTGCTCGAAAGCTGATGTATCCTGCTTGTGATTGGTGAACTGGATGCCATTGTCCGTGAGAATTGGTGGATCTTGTAGGGCACCGCTGCGATCAGATTTCGCAAAAACTGGGCCGCAATCATCTTACCAGCGCGCTCATGAAGTTCGGCATAGGCAAACTTTGACGTACGGTCGATGGCTACGAATAAGCGGATTTTCCCTTCCCCGGTGCGCAGTTCAGCGATGTCGATGTGGAAATACCCGATGGGGTATCGCTTGAGTTTCTTCTTGGGCTTGTCGCCCTAGACCTCCGGCAACCGGCTGATCTCATGCCTCTGTAGGCACCTGTGCAGCGATGACCGCGTCAGGTGTGGGATGGTCGGCTGCAGGGCGTAGAGGCAAGCGAAGCGCCATCAAGCGGCAATAGAGTGTGCCGCCGGAATGCGACGATAACAGCTTCCTCTTCTATGCTGAGAACCG
>JBKEBH010000069.1:0-2093 GCA_047973065.1 Paracoccus sp. (in: a-proteobacteria)
GTAAAAACCGTATTAGATACGATGTGGCAACAATACCAATATACCCATGAGCAACTGCAAACCGTTACCCAGCAACTGTAGTTGCTTATCAAAGACCTGAATCCGTAACTTTATTAGCGGCAATCGTGCATTTTAGGCCGTAATTCATAGCGTATTCTTGCTAAAATCCAGTTGCCTGATCAGTCACCCGATGAGTGAATAATGAAGCGTTTCAAAATCGAACAGTCGGATGCCGATATCGTTAGCCATGGCGGCCTGGCTCTCATTGGCCAAGCCGTGCAACGGCATACCCACCTGACCCGCGAGATCGACGCCCAGGTTGCACTGCGCCACGGCATCAAACATTCCGATGTCATTAAAAGCTACCTCGCGATGCTGTGTCTGGGCAAGAATGATTTTGAAGCCATCAACACCGTCGAAAGTGAATTCTACTTTATGAGCGCCCTGGATATCAGCGATATCCCGTCCGAGGCCACTTTGCGCCAGCGCATGGATCAGCATGCCAAAGCCTTTCTGCCCATTGTTGAAAAGGCGAGCCGGGACTTTCTGGCGAGGATTCAGCCGACCTTGAACCCCTTGCACACGGGCCACATTCCCCTGGATGCCGATGTCACGCCCATGGATAACGGTGGCACGCGCAAAGAGGGAGTATCGCGGACCTACAAAGGTTGTGATGGCTACGCCCCAATGCCGGTGTACCTGGGGCAGGAAGGGTATTGCCTGGAATTTGAATTGCATGAGGGCAAGCAACATTGCCAGAAGGAGACACCGGCGTTGCTGGACAGGGCATTGCGTCATGCCCGCACCATTACCGATCAGCCCTTGCTGCTCAGGCTCGATGCTGGCAATGACTCGATTGAGAATATCGACGTGGTGCTCGAGCATAACCAGGCGCTCCCCGACAAGGCACCGGTGGACTTCCTGATCAAGTGGAATCCGCGCAAGGAAAGCAAAGACGACTGGCTTGACTATGCCGAGCAACACGGCTGTTGGGAAATGCCCCGCGAAGGCAAGCGGGTCGCGCTCTTCAGTGTCGGGCACCCGCGTCAATGGAAGGGCTACGAGTACACGATCCGGCGCGTCATGCGCGTCACTGAGCGAAGCATCGACAAGAAAGGGCAACTGTTGTTGACGCCGGAGATTGAATTGGAAGGGTGGTGGACCAGCTTATCCATCGACGAAGACGCGGTGATACAACTCTACGCCGATCACGGCACCTCGGAACAGTTCCACAGCGAATTCAAAACCGATCTGGATATTGAGCGCTTGCCCTCGGGTAAGTTTGCCACCAATGCGCTGGTATTGGGCGCCAGCATGCTGGCCTACAATATCCTGCGCTGGATTGGCCAGAACGGCCTGTTGGGCCCGAATTCACCGAAGCGCAACAAGGCCAAACGACGGCGGATCAAAACAGTGATGCAGGAACTGATGTATGTCGCTGCCCGGGTGATCAGAACTTCGCGTTTGATCAAACTGACGTTTGGTAAAGGCTGCCGCGTGCTGCAGGCCTATACATCCGTGTATAAAAAGCTGGCGTATGGATAGCGCCTTTCTATAGCAGGATGAACAGACTGGGCACGTGCGGGTTGGTGTCAGCCTATACATGTAAACGCTTATCGTTCGCAAATACTGAGCTCAATCATGCGCTGAATTGATGGCGCAGCGCGCAGAAAGCTGGAACTTTTTCCTGCCGACGGGTTAAAAATTGTGTGAACGGGTGAATGCGAGAATAAACCTACGGATTCAGGAAAAAGTAAAAAAGTGCTTGCGTATATTCGGTCTCTTATTGGAGTAGCTATCTCCTGACCACGGATGTATTCGCACCTTCTGTCCTGGCCGAATTTGTAGCATCGAATGTGCTGTCGCAATGAACAGGTTTACACAAGGTTGCTTTCGCTTTTTATTTCGCACTATTGCTGAACTCGGTTAAATCTTTTATAACGGCACGACTTGATACTCCGTTTTGTACTTCAGCAGTGCCCAGGCTGTTCGTATGTTCTTATTCACTAACGCTATGCAGGCGCGTTTAGTACCAACCCGTGCAACAAGCTCAAGCAGCCATTGCTGTTTTTGATTTTTTGCTTTGTAATCCA
>JBKEBH010000175.1:0-7722 GCA_047973065.1 Paracoccus sp. (in: a-proteobacteria)
CGCCGTCCTCTGCGGCTGCGTACACAACATCCGCAAGATTCTCGCCCACCTCAGGGAGATCTTGGCTGCCTTGGCTGCAGTCCTCGGTTGGCTGATCGCGCACCTGACCTTGCCGAAAACCCAAAATCAAGGTGCTCAGTCGGCCTGAAGACGTTGTTCAAAGCCGACTAATTGAAGGCAAAACGAGTTAAAGTGTAAGTGAAACGTCAGCTTGGAAACCCCCAAAAATTCGACACACTGGAGCTCTAGTCCGCACTTGCACGAGATGAACGATATCGGATCGATACCCACAGCGACATCGATGCCTTTCATCAAAGAATTGGAGATTCGTTGAAGGCCTCACTTGGCAACCCAAGTCTCTTACATGGCAAGCGAGTGGAAGCGATGTTCGCCCACGTCTGGGAGATCTTTGCTGCATTGGCTGCAGTCCTCTGTTGGCTGATCGCGCACCTGACCTTGTCGAAACCCCGAAATCATGGTGCTCAGCCGGCCTGAAGGCGTTGTTCAAAGCCGACTCATTATAGCCTCATTGTTCCAGATTATCGCCGTCCGGGGGGGCAGCGGCAGCGAAAGCTGGTCCCGCGCCACAAGAGCCGCATCCCGCAGTTCGACCGGCAGGCTCGAAAACGCCACCAGATTACCAGGGTGGATATCCAGCACTGCACCCCGCCATGCAGACCGGCCACCATGCATTCGGGGCCTGCTGAACTGGTGGATGACGCGCCGAACGTGCTTTTCGGTGATATGCGCCAGAGCCGCGATCTCAGCGGGGGCGACAAGCTCGCTCATGGCGCGGGCCGCGTCGTTGCAATGCGGTCCAGCCGGTCGATTTCGGCAGCAATCAGCGCGCCCGCGCGAACCAAGTCAGATCTGCTGCCCCTGGTGCTAATTGATAGTTCTGTCATTTTCATTCCCTCGGCTGCATCATCAGGACCGGACCACCACGCTCGGCCGACCGGCCCCGCAGGGCCGGTTTCGCATGTCAGGCGACCGCGTCGGCCAGCTGCTTCACCGGCTTGGCGGTGGCCACGGTTTTCGCGGGCACCTGGACAGGCTCATTTGTGGTCGGATTGCGGGACATGCGGGCGGCGCGCTGCCTGGTCTTCAGCTTGACCAGACCGGGGATGGTGACCTCCCCGCCAGATGCCAGCTCGGCGGTTGCCAACGCTGTCAGCGCGCTCAGGACCGTTTCAACGTCGCGTGCCGGCAGCATAGCCGATGTGGCAACAGCCTTGATCAGTTCAGATTTCGTCATGTTCATTCCTCATCTTCAGATGTGGCCAGCCGGGTGAGGCAGGTGGGGTGATATTCGACGGTGGTGATGACGCACCGCCCGCATTCGGGACACCAGTGCGTTCCGGCACCGACGTTCCCAAGGTCGTGGTAGCAAGCCGGGCAGGTCCAATAATCGTCCCGGTTCGGATTGCTGCATTCGGTATCAAGCGGGGCATAGGGATCAGCGATGCGGTTAGGCAGCATGGCACGATCCTTCCTCAGTGAAATCACGCCCCATGGCCTCATTGACCTTCACCATGCTGATCACATGGCGCAGGGTGCTGACTGCTTCAGCATAGGTCATCCCCTCGACCAGATAGGGTCTCAGCACCCCGGTCAGATCGTTGATCAGTCGGTACTGCACATTGTTCAGCTGTTCGTTCATTTATCCCTCCTTTCTGTCAGTATTTCTTCGGGTCCATCCCGCGATCCCGGCACCGTTGCAGCACCGCGATCTTGCTGTTCATGACTGCAATCGCGTCATCGAAATTCAGCCCCAGCCAGAAGGCCCGCTTCAGGCCATCGTCAAAGCTCATGAACAGCGCGGCCTCGGTCTGAGACGGATGTTCAACCATCAGGACGCCTCCTCCAGTTCGGTCTCGAATGGCTCGACAATGAAATCCTCGCCGTCGCTGCCGATGGTCACACCCTTCAGCGCGCCGGCCGTGGCGCGATCTGACAGCATGGCTTCCTTGTCGATCTCTTCCTTGACCCGCAGGAATTTCTTGCCCAGCTTCGCGGCCTTGATCGCCTCGATCACATCGGAAATCCCCCGGATCGACACCTTGGCCGGACGCGAGCGCCAGCTGATTTCCCCGGTTGCGAAGCGATGGAACTTCACCTTGCCGCTGCGGGTCAGCCTGTCGCGGTTGACCTCGCAGAACATCTTCAGGCCTTCGGTTTTCGCGGCGGCTTGCTCGCGGATCGGAGCAACCTGATCGCCGTATTCCTGCTGAAGCGCTGCAATCTTGTCATTCATTGCCGCCTCGATCCGCAGCGCCTCGCGGTTCAGGTCACCGATTTCCCGGATCGCCTCGCGCGCTTCGCTGTCATCCTGCGGCACGGGCAAGTTCGCGCCGGCCGTTTTGGTCTTCTTCGCCATGGTCATACTCCTTGTGCTTTTGTAGGTTTTTCGTTCGCCATCCGCCGACCCACCGCCGCGCACCAATTTGCCAGCAGATTGCGGGGGCCGGCCGTGCAGCTGCATGCGATACCCATGCCGCGCAGCTGCTGGGGTTCGCAGTCGCGCGCCCACCGGAAGCCCATGACGCCGGTAAGCCACGCAAGGATGCCGACAGGGTCTTCGCCACGACCGAGGCGGGCGCGGATTTCAGATGCGACATCGGCGGGGGTAATGATGGGATCAGTCATCGCCGCCCCCATTGTCCGGGGCAGGCAGGGCGCGCTGCGGCGCGGGCAGAGCAAGCTGCTTAGGTTTGCGGGGTTCCGGTTCTGGCTTGGGTTTGGTGCACTGCCCTTTTTTGACCCTCTCAAGGCCTTCAAGCGCCCAGCCAAACTCCACAGTGTTCGCACACTCGATTTCGAGCCGGATCGTCATTTTTCCGTTGCGAGACGCGCCAGTAAACGATTTCAGACGGAGCTTTCGTCGTAGTCGCCGAAGAGGTAGAAGCTCATTTTCCTGCCCCCGCCATCCATGCGGCGGCGGTCTGCACCACCGTCTCATCCAGCTTTTCGATACCCTCCGCCGCAAGAAGGCGCTCGCAGGCGTTGCCAAGTTCGAGCGCAAAGCCCCAAACACCGCCGGTCGCCTTGCGAAACGCCTGCACGGTTTTGCGGCTGACCGATCCGAAGCGCGGCTGGATGCAATAGGCCAGCACCTCTTCGTCACTTTTCATCGCCCCCAGCTCGACCCGCTTGGCGCCGATGCGACGGCGCAGCTGCGCCAGATAAGTGCTGTCCCCGGAAATGTTGCGGGCCAGAATGTCGGTGCCGACGAGGATCAGACCACAACGGCCCAGATCGGATAGACCTCGCAGAATTTCGAGCTGCTTCCAGCTCAGGTGATTGGCCTCATCGACGATGACCAACCGGCCAGTCAGAGCCGCCATGAGCCGCCCCAGCATGGCATTGGCGGTGCCCGCCGGGTCGATCATCAACCCTTGCGTATTGGCTGCATCGACGAGGATGCGCAGCAGATCTCTGTTGTTGATACCGGCCCAGACCTCGATCCTGATCGCGGTCAGCTCGGTGGCAAGGTATTCGGTCAATGCGGTCTTGCCGGTGATCTGACCGATCTGGCAGCGCGGGCGTGCATCAAGCACAGCCCTGCACATGGCAGCCGCGTCTGCGGCCACTTCCGTGCGGATATAGTCCGGGTCTTTCATTCGCCCTCTCCTTCAAATTTCGCATTCGACAGCGCCTCATTGGGACCGCTGCCCCACTGGTTCGGCGCGCGCTTCGGTGTGGTTTCGGGGGCTGCAAGCCGGGCACGGTCTTCGGCTTCGACTTCCCGCATGCGGGTCAGCATTTCGGAGCTGACCACCGCCGCAACCGGGGCTTCCGGTGCCTCGGGCAGATGGCCCAGGTGGCGCTTCACCTCTTCGGTCAGGTCCAGCAGGGCGCAATGGCGCGATTGTTCCGCGATCTTGCGCCGCAGGAACTTGGCGCGTCGCCCGCCTTCCGCCGCACCGGCCTTGTCTATCGGATCGAACATCTGTTCCGGGCGCGCGAGCCCGAGGGGATTGCCGGCCTCATCGAAGACAAAGAGGAACTGCGGATCATAGGCCGGAACGCGCACGGTTACCGGGGTTCCGGGCAGCAGCCCAAGCAGGTCGTCCAGGTAATAGCGCTGGCTGCCACCGTCGCGCGGTGCATAGCTGATGCAGCCCCGATCCGGCACCCGAGTAATCTCGCTGGAAAACGCCAACGCCAGATCCTCGGGATTACCCAGAACCGTCTTACCCCAGCCCGCTTCGATATGCCGGCGCAGGCGCTCGTTCGGGCTCTGCCGGGTCTCGCGGGACGGTCTCTTGTGATAGTGATCCAGATGCACGTTGATCACGCGCATGAACTCGGCCATGTCGCCGGGGAACGGGATCGGGTCTTTCCCCTTGGCATGGGTCTTCTTCTTCATCCGGTCGCCGGCCGTCCAGCCCGGCACGCCGCTGAAGAAGACCTGTTCAAGGTTCCCGAACAGCCCCTCAATCCCCGGCTTGCCCTTGGCGTTGTAGGGCAGCGAGCGGATGACCGCCTCTTCGCTGGCCAGCACCCGATCATCGGCGCGGCTGTTTTCCTTGACGGTCACACCCGCCAGATTGGACAGCATGGTGAAGCCGCCCAGCATATTGGTGTCGTTATATTCCGAGCCGTTATCGAGATAGAGCAGCTTCGGCAGGCCCCATTTTGCGACCATCGCGTCAAAGGACATGGCGACGTGTTCGCGCCGGACACCTTCATTTTCTTCCAGCAGCACGATGGTCATGTGCACTTCGCCCGTTGCCGGGTCGAACCAGCTGATTGCCTTCGGATAGGCGGGCCTGCCGTTCGGGCGGCGCACCATGATATCCATCGGGTGCACGTCGCCGACCACGATTTCGCGGGGGTCCAGCTGGCTGTAATCGCGCCGGATGGTCGGGGCGATGGTATCTTGATACCTCGCATTGTCCTTATTACGGATCGCGACCACCTTGTATTGCCGCTCAGCCCGCACCGCATACGCACTCACGGAGCACACCCCGAATTGCGTGGGCGCCCCGGCCGCGTCCGACAGATCGCCCAGCGGCAGGCGGTCAAAGCGCAGATCGCGCAGCTCGCGGCTGACCTCGATCAGGCGGGTTGTGGATTGCTCGCAGATGACCCGCCAGCCGGCGGCGTCACTGGCCCAGAGCGAGCGGATATAATCTGTCAATTCAACGCCGATGCGCTGATGATCGGCGCGCGCAACCCGGCCCGCGAAGAACCCGTCCCAAACAGTCGAGACGATAGTTTTCGCAACGCCCTTGTCCTTACGCATATCTGGCATCAGGCCCAGAAAGCCCCCGGCGTCATAGGCCCCGAGCCAGCTGTAAAGCGTGGCGCGGCTGATCCGCTTCATCTTGCCATTGGGCTGGGCATGCTCTCTCGCGGCCAGCGTCTCAAGCGCCGCCTTGCGGGCAGCTGTGCCCTTCGGCAGTCTGGCCGCCTCGCGGATGATGTTCAGCCGCCACTGCGCAACCGCGCTGCGCTCATCCCATTTCGGATCATTGCGGCCCGCATCCTCGGGGATCAGCCGGGTCTCGCCAGTCGCCGGGTCCACTTCCTCATGCAGGGCAATGCCATGACGGGCATACCAGGCGGTGCGCAGGTCAGCCGGCAGGCTGTCAACATGGACCTGTGGCGCCATCCCGCCAGCGCCGCCCCGGCCGATTTCAACCTGACGGACCATCAGATCGGCGCCGTGCCAACGGCCTTTCGAAATCGCCTTCTTTACGTTCTGTTCGGCAATGTCAGCAAGCTCTGCTATCGCGGCTACGGCCAGCCATTTTTCAGGGGTGCGCAATGGGTGCGCAATAGGGTGCGCAATCCCCCGACTGGCCGGTATTGAACACCCTGCCAATTCCAGTCGATTGCAATCCGCCCCGGGGTGGATTCCTCCCCCCTCGATCACCTCGAATTTACGAACTGCCTGCCCCATGATCATCCTGTCTGATTGCTCGTTCAGCCGGGCGCTCTCTGGCGCTCACACAGCCCCTTCGAATGTTTCACTGGCATCCCGCCGGCAGCGGCCACACATGCGGTGATGCGGCCCCTCGCTGGTGAATTGCGTTCCGCAGCTCAGGCAGGCGCGCCGCTTGCGGCGGGCCTGACGTTCAAGCTTGTCGGCATGATCCCAGGCCCGCCACGGCTTGCAGAAGGTCTTGACCGGCGTCCCGCCATCAAACACCGCCCAATGCGCCCCGCTGCCCTGAGCACTGAAGCGACCCATCACACCAACGCCCCCGTAACGACCAGCATTCCGATCAGAATGCAGGGAAACACCCACCAACCCGATGGCGGAAGCTCATCGTCATCCAGGCAGATCCCCAGCCAGACCACGACAGCGACAAGGGCCACGATCAGCACAAGAGCGCCCTGAAAGAACACGTTCATTGATCCTCTCCCAACATGTTGCGGAGATAGATGACCTCGTTCGTGCGGTCGGTCAGCGCGTTGCGGGCGGCTGCAAGCTCGGTCAGATCGCCGGACTGGCACAGCAGCTCAGTCAGCAGCGCCATCCGCTCGCCTTCCGGCAGTTCAGCCACCGCAGAGCGGGTGATTTCGGCGGGGTCATAATGCGGCATGGGCATCACACACCCCGCTCATGCGACTGCTGGCAGGTGATGCAGCGAACAGCGAAGGGCGCTGCCTTGCGGCGGGCCTCTTCAATCGCCTCGCCGCAATCGCAGCAATAGCGGCTGCCGGGTGCGGACACCGCAGCCGAAATCCGGCGCGCGCCGGCATCGCGTTCGATCTGGGCGAAACGCTCGGCCAGATCCAGATTGGCGTTGGCGTTGGCGTTGGCGTTGGCCATTATGCCGCCTCCGCCAGTTTCTGCGCTTCAGCATCCATGCGGACGCGATAGGCGGCGCTGACAATCTCGCGGCCAGCATCGTCAATCAGGCGGTCCAGCAGCGCCTTGCTGCGCTGTCCGGCGGACATACCAAAGGTTACCTGCCGCACGGCCGTGATCGAATAGCCCCTCTGGGTGCACCATTCGTTCAGGCTGGTACCGCGCGAACGCAGGGCGCCCAAGATCACCTCGTGCAGGATCGCCCCCGGCTAGAACACTTTATTCTGGAATGACATGCGCTTTCCCCTGTACGCATACGTCCGACGCTGTTTGTGCGTCTATGTTATGTGCTATATGACCAATCCACTCATGCGATTAAGCGGTAGAGGGAGCGAAATGGGCATTGGTGATAGGGTTGCGCGGCGCAATCGGAACTAAGCATCAGGCAATAAAGGATTTTTCAGATGCTTCTGGGGTGAACTATCGCACCATCCAGCACTATCTTTCCGAGCAAAGAACTGTTTCAACGGACTTCTTGGTCACCCTAACCGAGATGCTAGGCGTATCTGCATCGTGGATCTTGACCGGTAATGGTCCTATGATGCTCAATGTAGACAACTATATAGTTCCTATTTCGGAAGACCGGTTCGTTCCCGTCGCCCACTTCACGGCTGAGGCGTCGGCAGGGCATGGCTCACTCGTCCAGGACGAAACCCATGACAGCACATACGCCTATAGCCGCACCTTTCTCGACCGGCGCAGGCTGAAGCCAGAAAATCTCGCGGTGATCTCGGTGCGTGGTGATAGCATGGACCCTGACCTACATGATGGCGACAAAATCCTGATCGACTGCGCCGAGGTCGAGCTAGACCGGATCAAGGACGGTCAGATATTCGTGGTCAACTTCGGCGGCGCACTGTTCGTCAAGCGCATCCAGTTCCTGCCCGGCGATGGCCTCA
>JBKEBH010000134.1:0-36440 GCA_047973065.1 Paracoccus sp. (in: a-proteobacteria)
AAGAAGGGTTCGAGACGCGCCATCTGCGCCTCTGTCAGCCAGAAAAGATTGCTCATTCATAAGATCCCCTTACGGTGCCTGGATCACCTCAAACAACCGAAATCAATGGGTCTGGAGCCTAACAATCAAACTGGACCACTCAGGTGGGGCTGATCAAGCGACTCAGGTTCAGGCCGAAATGCTTTAAGCCGAAGATCGGCCTAGGCGGAAGGAGGGTCTGCTGTGCCCGGACGAGCGCCATCAGGGCAGGGTGGTTCGCACGGGGACCCTGATATACGTTGTTGCACATGTCATTGGCCTTTTCGTCCACGTGCGTTGCTTGACGACAAGTGGTGAACAGATTGGGCGAAAGCCTCCCCGTCCCGTCATCGGCGGTGATCGAGGCAGACCAGAACTTCGCTTGCGGCAGATGCGCGTTTTGCAGTGACGAAATACGCAGGTGATATCGGTTTACTGAATGGGAATGTGAGCGTATTCCGCTGGCTTTCGACCTCTTGGACGGATGCCCCGGTCGGCATCGCAAATGACAATAAACGGTATTTGCAATGTCATGTGGGATCCTCACAGGTTTCAATGAAAAAGCCCGGGCTGATTGCCCGGGCTTTTTCATTTTATTGCGGTGGCTTACATGACCAGAGCTTTGTTGTTCTGGAGGTGACGTATCGCCAATTTGCGGCCCAGCCGGCCGGAGACCAGCTCGCGCGCAGCCACCGGGACATAGCTCGGCGAGTCCAGCTCGGGGAAAAGCGCATGGATTTCGGCAATGGCCTCCGGGCCAACCGATTTCAGCGCTTCCGCGCCGGGGAAGAGCGATTCCGATTCCGCCCCGTTCGCAATCACGATCTGATGCGTGTCGAAGAGGAAGTGGACATAGGTCACTTCATCCAGATCCTCGGCGACATCGATGCCTTCGATCTGGCAGAGCTGTTTGGCGGCGACCAGAACTTCGTTCGTGCCGAACATCTTCTGCGCGATCTTTGAGCGCACCAGCATACGGTGCTGGGGCGAGACGATCAGATCCGCTTCGGGCAGGCCATTGCCAAGCGCGCCAGCCTGGATGCGGATCGGACGCAGCTTCGGATTTGCCGCCAGTTCCGTCGTGTTGAGCGTGCGCATACCGATCCAGCGGATGGGCTGGGAACCGGCATCGACGGTTTCGACAAGATCGCCCACCGACAGATAACCGGCCGCAACCTCGCCATCCGGGGTCGTGATCAATGCATCTGCGCTGAAGCAGACCACACGGGTGTTATCGGTGGTCAGATCCGCCGAGGCGACGGCCGTACCGCCGTTCAAGATCTCCATGTTCAGCGTAGGCAGCCCGTTCGTGCCATCGAGCATGTCCAGGACGCCATCGGCCTGGTCTGCACGCATCCATTTCAGCGGATTGCTGTAATCGGTTCCATGAGCGGTATTGTAGATTGTGAGATTGGCATCGTTGTAATAGGCGCTCAGATCGACGAAATCGTTATTCGCCTGATTGCCATCGTTGATGTTCTGACCCGCTGCGGTGTTGAAGTCGGTGATCGTGTCGCCATTCCCGGCGATGAAAGTGTCGAAGCCCTCGCCGCCAGTATATTCATCCGCATTGGCGCCGCCGTCCAGGCTGTCATTGCCGTCGCCGCCATCGAGCTTGTCCGAGCCACCCTGACCAAGAATGGTGTCGTCCCCGAACTGGCCGAGCAGATGGTCAGCACCTTCTCCACCGTCGATGAAGTCACCCATTTCGCCGGGCTGCTCGGTAAGAATCAGTTCGACGGTAGTGCCTGAACGGGGGTCAACGAGATGGTGTGTCCCATCCTCGGACTGAACGATCATCGAGGGCACGCCGGAGGCTATACCCGGAATCTCAAGCTCAAGGCTGAACGCGCCGTCATCGCTGATCGAATAGATCCGGGTGACGTCCTCTGAAATGTCGGGGACCACAATGACCGGTTCGCCATTGATGTAGCTGACCTGGGTGTCCTGATAGGCATAGTCACCCTGGTCGATCAGCGAATCCGTTTGCGTCAGGCTGCCACCGGTGCCGACCCGGAACAACGCGACCTCATTGGAGGCCTGGTTCGAATAAGTCAGGTAGACCGTCCCATCCGGCTTGGTGTAGACATCGACATCCGCAGATGGATTGCCAAACTCTGTCGCTTGCGCACTGGAAACAGCCGTCAGATTACCGTTAGCGGTGTTGACTTCGAAAAGCTGTAGACCCGTCTCGTTCGAGACCGCCAGATATTTCGTTCCGTCGACAGTGAGCGCCGTCATCCCGTTAGGTTGCTCGGGAGTTGCGACATTGGGGCCGGTGCCTTCGGTGATCTTTCCGGTAGTCGGGTTGTACTCAAGCTGGGAAATGTAATCATTCTGCCCGCGGCTGGCATAGATATACACGTTGCCATTGTCGCCCGGTATGAATTCAAAGTCCCGGGTAATGCCGCCGTCTTGCTGTGATTGGCTACTACCGAAACTCACCGCGTCTATCAGATCGATGGTTCCACCCGAGTTCATTTGCCAGGCCGTAAGACCGGAGCCGTTCTGCGAGGTCACGAACAGGGTGTTGATGCCGTTGACGTCGACAACCTGTGTGCTGCTCAAAGAGTTGCCAAATGCGTTGAACGTCCCTGTAGGCACCGCTGTGCTGATATTGCCGTCAGAACCGGTGGTCACGGTCGGGCCGCTGTTCTGATAGCGCATCCAGTCGGTCTTGGTCAGGGTGCCGTCATCATTCAGCCGGTGGATGTCCAGATAGCCATCGTAAGACCGCGCAGTGGAGACGATGTAAGGGATCCCGTCAATGGTTGTGGTTGTCCAGGTACCCGGACTGATGGTGGTACCGGTGTCCAGGTTGGTCATCAGGGTGTTGTTGGTGGTGGTGGTCCCAGCCGAATAAACGACGTCCGGTGGCGCTTCGGTCATTGAATCGCCATAGATCGTGTCATCGCCGATGCCGCCCAGCAGCGAATCGGTACCGACCCCACCCTCAATGGCGTCATTGCCGGCGCCACCGTCGATCGTGTCGTTCCCGGAATTGCCAGCAAGGCTGTCCTGATCCGCGCCGCCCAAAATAGAATCGTTGCCCGCACCGCCAGAGATGGTATCATCCTGTGTGCCACCCCACAGCGTGTCGTTGCCCGAACCGCCATCAATACTGTCGTCTTCAGTGCCGCCCGTGATCGAATCATTGCCGATACCGCCGATCAGCGTGTCGCTGCCGGCATCGCTGCTGATCGTGTCATCACCACCGTCGCCGGAAACGTAATCGCTGTCACTGCCGCTGCTGATGCTATCGTTTCCGCTGCCGCCGTTGATGCTGTCCAGGCCTATACCGCCATCGATTATGTCCGCGCCGTTGCCGCCTGCAATGGTATCGTTTCCAACACCGCCAACGATTGAATCGTCGCCATCGCCGCCGCCGATCTTGTCGTTATCGCCGCCGCCGTTGATCGTGTCATTACCGGTCCCGCCCTCAAGCACGTCGTGGCCGATATCGCCAAGGAGAATATCGTTGCCGAGCTGACCGTAAATCGTGTCATTGCCAGCTCCTCCATTGAGAGAATCTCTCACCGTATTGATCGTGGTGGTGCTGCCAGCTTGCCCGGGATTCTTGGCGACAGAGTAATACTCAGTACCATCGACATTCCCGATAACGCGACCAGCGTCTTGATTAACGGTTTCGTTCCGGGTCTCACCTGGTCCAAGGCTAAACAGCTTAGTGATGGAGCCGTTGTTGGATGCCGCATAGATATAGACGGTATCCGCCGAATTGTTGACGTAGACCTGTGTGCTCGTAGGACCGGTGTTGGAGCCCTTGGCGCTCAGCGGATTGATATGGTTTTCACCGTAGATCAGGTCGTCCCCGCCGAGCCCGGTCAGGGTATCGTTGCCGAAATTGCCAGCGAGAGTGTCGTCGCCGGCGCTGCCAGCATGGTTATTGTTATTGTTGTTACCAGTATAGGTAGCCATTTACTTACTTCCATATGCTTCGGGCGCAACGCGCCCTGTTGGGGAGGCGGGAGGCAACAGACCTGACTGCAGGGAGAGATCAGATCACTTGTCAACGTGGCTGGATTTTGCCGCCGTCACATGCCGTCGCTTTATTACTTGACCCTTGGTCAAACCGATGCGTTCAGCGCATGCCCAGGTGGATTGAAGAGATCGCTTTCTGCAATCACTTCAGAGAACCCCATAACAGACTGCAGACCGCAAGGAATCGACTGAGGATGTCCTGCCCAAATAGCGGAAAATCCATAGATATATCAAATAAAACAAGGTATTATCGAGTTATACTTTAGGATTAGATTATCCCGATTGCCTATCCTTTAGATTTGGATTCTGCCTATTTATAGAGAAATGATTAGGAGTTTGATCCCACGGTTTGATGGTGCGATCCTTTCTTTGGAATGGAAGGATGCCCTAGTTATTGGTTATGGAATACCGAGCTTATCACGAGCGATGGAATACTCTTTCCAAATTGCCGTGAACAGATATGCCTCAGTCTGAGGCTCTGTTGCGGGCAGTCCCGCGCAATGGCCCCGAAAGGCGCCGGATCGCGACATAAAAGCTCGGCACCATGAAGATGCCGATGAAGGTGGCGGCGATCATCCCGCCCATGACGCCGATGCCGATCGAATTCTGCGCCGCCGCCCCGGCCCCGGTCGCTTTCGCCAGGGGCAGCACGCCCAGAATAAAAGCGAGCGAGGTCATCAGGATTGGGCGCAGGCGCAGGCGCGCGGCCTCGATTGCGGCGGCGGCGGCGCTGCGGCCCTCCAGTTCCAGCACCCGGGCGAATTCGACAATCAGGATGGCGTTCTTGGCGGCAAGCCCGATCGTGGTCAGGATGCCGACCTTGAAATAGACGTCATTCGACTGACCGAAGATCAGCGCCGCCAGCACCGCGCCGAAGATCCCGACCGGCACGGCAAGGATGACCGCCATCGGCACCGTCCAGCTTTCATAGATCGCCGCCAGCGCCAGAAACACCACCAGCGCCGACAGCGCGTAAAGGTAAGGCGCCTGATTGCCCGACTGGTGTTCCTGATAGCTGAGCCCGGTCCAGGCGACCCCGTAGCCGCCGGGCAGCCCGGCCACCAGTTCCTCCATCGCATCCATGGCCTCGCCCGAGCTGGCCCCTTCGGCTTCCGATCCCGAAATCGAGATCGCATCCGAGCCATCGAAACGTTGCAGGCGCGGTGCGACCGGCTCCCATTTCGACGAAGAAAACGCGCTGAACGGCACCATCTCGCCTGAAGAATTGCGGGCATACCAGGCTTCCAGATCCTCGGGCTGCATGCGGAATGACGCCTCGCCCTGCACGATTACCGGGCGCAGGGTGACGCCCATGGCGCAATCGTTGACCTCGCGGCCCGAGAAGATCACCGATAGCATGCCGTTTACTTCGGACAGGCTGAGGCCAAGCGCCTCGGCCCGCTGCGCGTCGATATCGAGCTTGAGCGCGGCGTCGTCTTCATCGCCCCCGCCCTGAACATTGGTGATGCGGCTGTCGGTCTCGCCGGCCGCTTCCAGCGCGGCGGAGGCTTCGCGCAGGCCCGCGATGCCCTGTCCGGTCTGGTCGATCACGAACATCTCGAAGCCGGCCTGATTGCCCAGACCCTGAATGGGTGGCGGCTGCATGAACATCACCCGTCCGGCGCGTTCCTTGCCGAAACGCCTGTTGGCGCGATCCGCAATCGCCAAGGCGGATTGATCGGCATTGGGGCGCGCATCGAAATCCTTCAGCTTGATGAACAGCATGGCCCGGCTTTGCCCATTGCCGGAAAAACCGAAGCCGAGCGTGCCGAAGATCGATTCCACGCCGGGTTCCTCGTTCAGCAGATAGGCTTCGATCTTTTCGACCACGGCCCTGGTCTGCTGGGAGGTCGATCCTTCCGACAGGCTGATCTGCGCCATCAGGACACCCTGATCCTCGGTCGGCAGGAAGGTTGAATTCATCCGCCCGAACAGCTGCCATGTCCCGACCGAGATCAGCACCAGCACCAAAAGCGCAATGAAGGGACGCTTGACGAAGCGGGCGACAATTGCGGCATAGCGGTTCGTCAGCCGCTCGAAATTGCGGTTGAACCAGCGCGAGGGGGCAAAGCCGGCCTCGCCGTGATGGGGCCGCAAAAGGCTGGCGGTCTGCGAAGGCGTCAGGATCAGCGCAGCAGCCAGCGACAGGCCCATGGCGGTGATGATGGTGACCGAGAATTGCTGGTAAACCACCCCGGTCGAGCCGGCCATGAAGGCCATCGGCAGGAAGACCGCCGACAGCACCGCCGCAATCCCGATCAGCGCGCCGGAGATCTGGCGCATCGACATTTCGGTTGCTTCAATCGGGCCGGTGCCATCCTTGCGCATGACCCGTTCGACATTTTCCACCACGACAATCGCGTCATCGACCAGCAGGCCGATCGCCAGCACCATGGCGAACATGGTCAATGTGTTGATCGAATAGCCCAGCACCGACAGCACCGCGAAAGTGCCCAGAAGCACCACCGGCACCACGATCACCGGGATGATGGTGGCGCGCCAGCTTTGCAGGAAGATCAGGATGACGGCGACGACCAGAATGATCGCCTCGATCAGGGTGTGATAGACCTTTTCAATCGACAGCTCGACAAAGGGCGAGGTGTCATAGGCGATGCGCAGCTCGATCCCGCCCGGCAGGGCCCTGTTCAGATCGTCCAGCACCTCGCGCACGCCCCGGGCGGTTTCGACCGCATTGGCCCCGGTTTCCAGATTGACCCCGAATCCGGCCGCGTTCATCCCGTTGAAGCGGCTGTCCGAGCCGTATCGTTCCTGTCCGATTCCGATATCGGCGACATCGCCCAGCCAGACCGTGGCCCCGTCCTCGCCGGTTTTCAGCAGGATGCGGCGGAAATCCTCGATCCCGGTCAGCTGGCTCTGTGCGGTGATGGTCGAGGTGAATTGCTGGCCCGGCACCACCGGCTGGCTGCCAAGCGATCCGACCGAAACCGTCGAGTTCTGGGCCGAGACCGCCGAGGTGATATCGGTCGGCAGCAGCCCGAACTGGGCCAGCCGAAATGGGTCCAGCCAGATCCGCATCGCATAGCCCGAGCCGAAGATATTGATCCCGCCAACGCCGGAAACCCGCTGGACCGGACCTTCGACGACCTCTTCCAGCATATTGCCGAGCTCGACCGTGGAATAGCGCCCGTCGGTCGATACCAACGCCCCGACCATCAGGATCGAGGAAGTCGAGCGGCTGACGCTGACCCCATCCGCCTGCACGGCGGAGGGCAGGCGCGATTCGACGCTGCGCACCTTGGATTGCACATCGTTCAGCGCGTCGGTCGGATCGATGCTGTCATCAAAGGTCAGGGTCAGCGAGGACCGCCCCTGCGAGCTGCTCGATTCGAAGTAAAGCAGCCCGTCGATCCCGGTCAGCGTGTCCTCGATTGGCGTGGTGACCGAATTCTGTACGGCTTCGGCGGTCGCGCCGGAATAGCTGGCGGAAATTCGGATCGTGGTCGGGGCGATGTCGGGGTATTGCGAAACCGGCAGCCCGAGAAGCGCATAGACCCCCGCCAGCATGGTGACAATCGCCAGAACCCAGGCGAAGACCGGGCGGTGGATGAAGAACTGTCCCATGATCAGCCGCCAGTGCCCTTGCCCAGGGCGTCATCGCCCGCGTCGCGCACCACGCCCTCGGCGTCGATGGTGACCGGCACCGTGGTGATCTCGGCCCCGCCGCGCAGATTGCTGAGCCCGTCGAGGATCAGCGCGTCGCCCTCTTCCATGCCTTCGGTGACGATCCAGGCATTGTCATGGCTGCCCTGTTCGGTCAGCGCGACCTCTACCGCCTTGCCGTCCCGGGCGACGAAAGCGGTCAGCGTGCCGCTGGCCGAACGCGAGGTGGCGCGCTGCGGCACCAGAAAGGCGCTGATCCGGCCGATATCGAGCGCGACGCGGACGAACTGGCCGGGCAGGATCTGCCGGTCGGGATTGGGGAATTGCATGCGGATCGGAATCGTGCCGGTGGTGGCCGAGACTTCGGAGCCCGGGCTGAGTACCCGGCCGGGCAGGGGGTAGGCCTCGCCGGTTTCCAGAATGATACGGGCATCGCTCGGGACCGATGGTCGCCGCATGCTGCCTTCGGCCACGCTGCGCTGATGACGCAGGATACGGGCGCGCGATTCGGAGACATCGACATAGATCGGGTCGATCTGCGCGATCTGGGTCAGCGCCTCGGACTGGCCGGCGCTGACGATATCGCCGATGCTGAAATCCGATACCGCCGCGATGCCTTTGATCGGGCTGGTAATCTCGGTCCGGTTCAGCTCGATCTGCGCCAGATCGCGCGCCGCCACCGCCGAGCCGAGCGCGGCCTTGGCCGCAGCCAGCAGAACCACGGCGCTTTCCAGATCGGCGCGGGTGACGCCTGAACCCGAGAGCTTGTTATAGCGATCGACCGTCGCCTGCGCGCCGTCCACCGCCGATTGCGCGGATGAGACCGCGACTTCCCCGGCGGTCAGCTCAGCCGCGAGGGTTTCGTCTTCCAGTTGGAACAGCACGGTGCCCGGTTCGACCGGCTGGCCGGGCGCGTAGGGCATGGCGATGATCTCGCCGCCGACCTTGGGCCTGATCTCGGCCAGCTGATAGGCGACGGCGCGGCCCGGCAGCTCGACCGTGACCGGGACTTCTGTGCGGGTCAGCCCCATCACCCCGACCTCGGCCGGTCCCTGAGTGCCGCCCCCCGGACCGCCGCCGCCCGGACCGCCCCGGAACTGCGCGGCGCCAGGCAGAGGTGCCGCAAGCGCCAATGCCAATGCCAGCGGCCCGATCAGCCGGCGGATGATGTGAAGGTCGGCGCGGGGCGAAAGCATCGGGCACTATTCTCGTGTATTGACGCCCCGAAGGCCGGGGCAGGAGAGCTTGCAGCAAGCTATACCGGAGCATTCTCAAACGGAACCGAAACGGCGTTTGCCGTTTCGGTTTTCCGCGCGCGACGCTTGACCCTATTCCGCGTGCGCAACCTGCATCGCCGCACCTGCCGAGGGCCTGCGCAGCAGCGCGACCAGCGGGATGGTCAGCAGGCACATCCACATCATGATGACGAAATCGTCGAGATAGGCGATGAACAGCGCCTGTTGCGAGACCATGCTCGAGGTCACCGTTGCCGCCTGCGCCGTGGTCATGGCGGCGAACATCCGGCCCAGTTGCAGCATCTCGGGATTGGTGAAGCTCAGCGGTGCCATCAGCTCGGACTGGTTCACTGCGGTATTGACCGTCAGCATATAGGTCAGGACCGAGATGCCGATGGAGGATCCGATATTGCGCATCAGGCTGAAAAGGGCGGTGCCATCGGCGCGCAGATTGAGGGCCATGGGGGCGAAGGCCATCGCCGAAAGCGGCACGAAGACCAGCCCCATGCCCATGCCCTGAATGATGCCGGTTTGGATGATCGGACCCGATCCCATCAGCGGGGAAAGCCCGCTCATCTCATGCACCGACCAAGCGGTCAGCAAAAGCCCGGTGACGATCAGCGCGCGCGGATCGACCAGCTTCATCAACTGCCCGACCAGAATCATCGAAATCATCGTGCCCATGCCGCGCGGCGCCATGATCAGCCCGACGGTGATCACCGGATAGCCGTAGATCCGCGACAGAAGCGGCGGCAGGAGCGCCATCGAGGCCATCAGCACCATGCCGATGACAAAGATCACCGCCAGCCCGGCCGAGAAGTTGCGGTCGGCGAAGATGCGCGGCTCGATGAAGGGGCGGGCGGCGGTCATGATATGGATGGTGGCGACCCAGAAGCCGGTGAGGGCAAGGTCAAGCTCGATCCAGATCTTGGTGGACTGGAACCAGTCGAGCTCGGCCCCGTGGTCCAGCATCAATTGCGGCGCCCCGATGCCGAGCGCGATGAGGGCAAAGCCGAACATGTCGAAATAGCGCTGCCGGTGCGGGCTTTAGAACAGGAAGCTGATGCAGCCGAGCAGGGCGATGATCCCGACCGGCAGGTTGATGAAGAAGATCCAACGCCAGTCGAAATTCTCGGTCAGCCAGCCGCCGAGCGTCGGGCCGATGATCGGGCCGATCATGATGCTGGCGCCCCACATCGCCATGGCTTGCCCCTGCTTTTCCGGCGGGTTGATGTCCAGAAGGAAGGTCTGGGCCAGCGGCACGATGGCCGCGCCGAAGACACCCTGCGCGAGGCGGAAGGCGACCATGGAGCTCAGATTCCATGCCAGCCCGCAGGCCATCGAGGCCATGACAAATCCCGCGACTGAGATTACGAACAGTCGCTTGCGCCCGATCCGGTCGCTTACCCAGCCGGTCAGGGGCGTGGTGATGGCGGCGGCGACGAGATAGGAGGTCAGCACCCAGTTGATGGTGTCGGCCGAAGCGCCAAGGTCGGTCTGCATCGAAGGCAGGGCGACATTGGCGATGGTGGTGTCGAGCACCTGCATCACCGTCGCCAGCATGATCGACAGGGTGATCAGCCCGCGATGGGGGATGTCTTCCGGCTTCGGCGCGGCGGCGGCCTCAGTCATGTTGCATCGTCACTGCATGCCTTGTCACTGCGCCGGCACGGCGGCGGTGCCGATATTCATGCCGACCCTGTCCTCGATCTTCTCAAGCGCGGTCTTGCGCTGCGTATCGACGGTGACCTCGGCGCTCAGCCCGGCGCGCAGGGCCGAGATATCCTGATCGGGGTCGAGCCGCAGCTTGACCGTCACCCAGTTTCCCGATGCGTTCTGCGCCGGCAGCAGCGGAAATTCCGAGCCGGTGCCGGGCGAGGTGATCTCGACCACGGCATCGAATTTCCGGCCGGGGAAGCTGTCGAATTCGACCGTGGCCGGCTGGCCGGGCGCGATGGCTTCCAGCTGGGTTTCCTTGAAATTCGCCTCGATCCAGCTGTCGCCGGCCACCATCAGCGAAAAGACCGGCGTGCCGGCGGCAACGAATTGGCCGGCGCATCGGGCCTGCCGCCAAGCGCGGCCAATGCGTTCTGCACCCCGACCTTGGCGGCGATCACCGCCTGACGGGCCTGTTCCAGCTGATGCTGAGCCAATTGCAGCGCCGTATCGGATCCGACGCCGCGATTGGTCAGCGTCTGCTGGCGTGTTGTCTCGGCTTCCTGATAGGCGAGGTTTTCCCTGGCCAGATTTCCCGCGCTCAGCGCCGATTCAGGCGACCTGCAGGCCCTGGACCTGAAGCCGGGCGGCGGCAACTGCGGCATCGGCCTGTTCCAGCGCGATGCGCAGGGGCTCGGGATCGGTGCTGAACAGGACCGATCCCCTGGTCACATCGGCACCGTCCACGACATTGCTCATCGTCACCCGCCCGGGGCGGCAGAGGTGTCACTCATGATCTGTCCTTGGGGCCCGCGGCGGATGCGCATTCGCTGCCCGCGCCAAGGTTGGCGTTCAATCGGCCCAGCATATCGGCCAGTCCCCGCAGTTCAGCCGCCGAGAAGCCTTTGAAAGCGCCGGCGAAGATATCCTGCGCCGCCGCATCTATCCCGCCGAGCGAGCGTTCGGCTTGCGCTGTCGGGCAAACCAGATGGGCGCGGCGATCATCGGGATCGGGCTGGCGGGTCACCCAGCCACCCTTCTGCATGCGGTCGATGGTGCGCGAGATCGAGATCGGCTCGACCCCGGTCAGCTCGGCCAGCCGGGCCTGACGCATCGGCCCGTGCTTTTTCAGCAAAACCAGCGCCAGCCATTGGGTGGAACTGAGCGCGCCGTCGCGGGTGCGTGCCTCGAACTGCTGACGCAGGGCGCGCGAAGCCCGGTGCAGGGACGCGCCAATCGCGCGCTGCTCGTCCGGGGTCAGGGGAGAATCATCGAATATGCTCATAGAAAGCAGGCCTATAATAAGCCAGGTTATTATAGGCAAGCGCGAATGCGGCATCCCGGAGCAGGGGTGCCGCATTCGGTCAGTATTTACAGCCGGATATGGCCGACCAGCTTGTCCTCGGCCTCATCCAGGGCCTCGGGATAGCCGGCATCGGCATAGCGGATGACGCCAAGCGAGGTATCATTGGTCAGCGCCAGATCGAGCCTTGTATCGGCGGCCTCGGTCCCGTCCGCGACCACCGTCACCCCGGCCGAGGTCATATAGCCGGCATAGCCGCCCCCGCCGGAATGGACCGCGACCAGATCGGCGCCCGAGGCGCAAAGCGTCATCGCATCCAGCAGCGGCCAGTCGGCAATTGCGTCCGATCCGTCGCGCATGTTCTCGGTCATGATATTGGGATGGGCCATGGCGCCCGCGTCCAGGTGATCGCGCGAAAACGCCACCGGCCCGGCCAGCAGGCCTTCGGCCACCATCAGATTGACCGCCCGTGCCAGTGCCGTGCGCTCGCCATGACCCAGCCAGGCGATCCGGGCGGGCAGGCCCTCGAAGGGGACGTTTTCGCGCGCCAGCCGGATCCAGTTGGTGACGATCCTGTTGCCCGGGAACATTTCCAGCACCAGATCGTCGATTTTGCGGATATCATCGGGATCGCCCGACAGCGCCATCCAGCGGAAGGGGCCGATGGCGCGGGCGAAAAGCGGGCGCAGGTAAGCTTCGGTGAAGATCGGAATGTCGAAGGCATTTTCGACCCCGCCCTGTTTGGCCTGCGTGCGGATCAGGTTGCCATTGTCGAAGACCTCGGCGCCCATCTTCTGGAAATGCAGCATGGCGGTGACGTGGCGGGCGATGCTTTCGCGGCCAGCCACGATCAGCTCATCGGGGTTCTGATCGCGCAGGCGCCGCACCCGGTCGAGATCGAAGCCGGCTGGCACATAGCCATAGACCAGATCATGGGCCGAGGTCTGGTCGGTGACGATATCGGGCACGATCCCGCGCGCGGCGATTTCGGGATAGATCTCGGCGGCATTGCCGACCAGAGCGACCGAGAGCGCCCGGCCCTCGGCGCGGGCAGCGTCGATCAATGCCAGCGCCGTATCCAGATCGGGGGCGATTTCATCGAGAAAGCCGATTTCCTTGCGCATTTCGGCGCGTTTGGCATCGACGTCGATACACAGGATCGCCGCCCCGGCCATGCACCCGGCCAAAGGCTGGGCACCGCCCATGCCGCCCAGACCGGCGGTCAGGATGAAGCGGCCCTTCAGACTGCCGCCGAAGCGGCGCTCGGCGATGCGCATGAAGATTTCATAGGTGCCCTGAATGACGCCCTGAGAGCCGATATATTGCCAGGCCCCGGCGGTCAGCCCGCCCCAGCAGATCAGCCCGCGCCGTTCGAGATCATAAAACACCTCGGCCCTGGCCCATTGTCCGATCAGGTTGCAATTGGCCATGATCACCATCGGTGCGGCGGTCGAGGTCTTCAGCAGCCCGACCGGCTTGCCGGACTGGATGATCAGGGTCTGGTCCTCGTCCATGGCCAGCAGGGTGCGGACAATCGCGTCATGGGCCGGCCAGCTGCGGGCCGCCTTGCCAAGCGCGGCATAGACGATCAGCTTGTCGGGTGCCTCGCCCACGGCCAGAACGTTTTCCATCAGGCGCAGCAGCCCTTCGGCGCGCCAGGACTTCGCCCGCTGGTCCGGGCCGCCGGGGATCGGGAAATCGGGATTGCGGGGGTTGGGCTTAGGCATGGGTGCCCTCCAGCGCGTATTTGGCAAGCTCGATCCCCATGGCGCGTTCGCAGGGCGGATAGACCGAAGGGTCCAGCACCGAGGCACTCAGCGGGATGACGGATTTCGGGACATGCAGGATATGGATCTTCATGCCGACCTCCAGCTGACCCACCGACAGCGGCTCGGCAGCCTGCGACAGCGTGGTGATCACATCGGGGAAGCTGGCGATCCGGATGCCTCCGGCATCGTCGATACCCATATATTCGTTCATGATATGCAAGGTCAGCGCCCGATCGCCGCGCCCGACAGTGACCGTGCCGATGTCGAAGGCTTCCGAGGTATAGACCACATCCTTTTCGGTGATTTCGGCCTCGGCCAGAATGCGGCCGCCGGTCTTTTCGACAATCGCGTCGATGACTGCCGCCGGCCCTTTGGGCTCGGCCGCCATGATCGCGTGACCGAGATCAAGCGCCATCGAGATCCCGCCAAGCGCGGCGTTTTTCGCGACATAGGATGCGCGCAGCGGGTTGCGGGCGCTGGCGATGAAGCCGCCCGACATGTCGGATGCGGTGCGCAGGATCGGCGAGACCTTGGCCGTCGCGCCGCGGGTCACCAGCTCGATATAGCGGTTTTCGGCGCGGTTGCCGCCGACGGCGGTCTGGATCATCTGCTCGGGCGAGCCGGCCATGCCGATGGATCCCATATCGCCCGTGGGATGGGCGCGGATATCGCCGACCGCATCGACCACCTTGCAGCCCAGGATCGAGGAGGGCAGCCAGCCGTTCAGCGTGGACGATTTGCCGTTCTGCCCGACCATCAGCCCGGCAACCGGGGTGCCGAGCGCCTCATTGAGAAGCTGCACCGCCTTGATGTAATCGACCCCGCGCATTTCCCAGGGCGTGGTCGAGGCCGGGGCGCCAATCGCGGCGGCCGTCGCGATCCAGTCGTCTTCGGACAGCTCATCGACCGAAACCAGCTCCGGCGCGCCGGCCTTGACCGCCGCATAGCCCAGCATGCGGCCATGGTCGGCCCAGCCCCCGCCGCCGGCGGCATAGACGGAGCCGCCGCGCACGGCAGGCTCGACATCCTTTTCGGTCAGAACTCGGCGCATCTCATTCTCCCTGTGACTATTTATCTTGCAACTGTTTGTCGAGCGCAATCACCGCCTCGGCCATGACCTCGGCGCCAAGCGCGATATCGTCGATCTCGCTCCATTCCTCGGGGCAATGCGAGCGGCCGTCCCTGCTGGGGACAAAGATCATCGCGGTTGGCGCGATTTTCGCCATGAAGGCGGCGTCGTGCCCCGCGCCCGAGACCATGCGGCGATGGCTGGCGCCGCACCTGTCGGCCGCAGTCTCCAGCGCGGCAATGACACTCGGGTCCATCGGAGTCGGGCGGTTGTCCGACAAAAGCCGCGACTGGGCGGCGATGCCGGCGGGCAGGGCGCCAAGACGGGTTTCGATCCAGGTCAGGAATTCTTCCATCTGCGGGCGGTCGGCGGCGCGGGCGTCGATCAGCATGCGCACCCGTCCGGGGACGACATTGGCGGCGCTGGGCGCGATGTCAAATTCACCGACCGTGGCGGTGAAATGATCCGGGCCAGCCGCGCGGCGCCTGGCCTCAAGGTCGATATCGGTGACCAGAGCCGCCGCCGCCACCAGCGCATCGGCGCGCAGATCCATGGTGGCGGTCCCGGCATGATCGGGGCGGCCGGTCAGCATGATCTCGATCCGCTCGATCCCGGCAATCGCGGTGACGATGCCGATATCGACGCCCTCGTTTTCCAGAACCCGGCCCTGTTCGATATGCAGTTCCAGAAAGGCGCGGATATCGGCGCGGGCCTGCCGACGCGACGCATCGCCGCCGACATCGCGCAGCGCCTGATCGAGGCTGCGCCCCTCATGGGTCAGCGCCAGCCAGTCCTCGGGCAGAACCCCCGCAATGGCGCGTGAGCCGATGCAGGAGACCCCGAAGACCGAGACCTCTTCGGCCAGAAAATCGGTGACGGCCAGATCGTGGCGCAGGGTGATGCCGCGTTCCTCCAGTATGCGCGCGACTTCCAGTGCGACGATGACTCCGGCGATTCCGTCAAAGCGCCCGCCATCGGGCACGGTGTCGGAATGGCTGCCGAGCATGATGGTGCCGGCTTTCGGGTCAGACCCTTTGCGGGTGCCGATCAGATTGCCGCCGGTATCGAGCGTCACGCTCAGCCCGGCCTCGCCAAAGCGCCCGCGCAGCCAGTCACGGCCCATATCGAACCGCGGCGAGAAGGCGCGGCGCGTCCATGGCCTGCCGGGATCGGTGATGGCGGCCATGGCTTCCAGATCGGCGCCGATCCGGTCCGGGCTGACGCGCAGATTACGCATGGAGCGGCCTCCGAAGGCCAAGCGGGCGGGGCGGGCTGACAAACTGGCCATTGCCGGGCCGGGCCAGCACCTCGCCACCGCCATAGACCTGCGCACCGCGCAGCCAGGTGCCGGCGACCGACCAGGGCAGGGTGATGCCGTCATAGGGCGACCAGCCGGCAATCGAATGGCGGCTGGCGCGCGCGTCATAGGTCTGCGGCACCGGCTCCAGCACGATCAGATCGGCATCGCGCCCCGCGGCGATCCCGCCCTTGCGATCGTCGATGCGGAAATGCCGCGCCGGGTTTTCGGCCATCAGCTTTGCCGCCCAGTTCAGGGAAATCCCGCGTTCCACCGCGCCCTTCACGAACAGCGGCACCATGACTTCCAGCCCCGGCATGCCCGAGGCGTTTTTCAGCATGTCGGGACTGGTCTTGCGGTCTTCCGACCAGCTGACATGGTCGGTCGAAACCATCGAAACATTGCCGGCCGCAACCTGACGCCACAGCGCCTCGACTTCGGCGCGGGGCCGAATCGGCGGGTTGATCTTGGCCTTGCCGCCAAGCCGTGCGACGTCGTTTTCCTCGTCCAGCGTCAGGTAATGGATGCAGCATTCGATCGTCGTCGCATCGCCGCCGTCGCGGTAAGCCCGCGCGATCTCATAGCCGCGCGAGAGCGAGCAATGGACGACATGGGCCGGGCAATCGGTGGCATGGCCGGTTTCATAGATCTGCAACAGCGCCAGGATTTCGGTCATCGGCGGGCGTGACAGACCATGGGCGCGCCAATCGGTGATGCCGGCGGCCTCGACAGCGGCGATGGATTCGCGCACGAAAGCGTCGTCTTCGTTGTGAACGCCAGCCGCGAGGCCGGTCTTCGCGACCTCGGCAAAGCAGGCCATCAGCTGGGCGGGCGGAATGCGCGGAAAGCGCTTCGGATCGGTCCCGAAGGTCGAGAACTTGAAGCCGCAGACCCCGGCCTCGGCCTGCTCGGCGATCCGCGCCGGGCCTTCCTCGGGGTCGATGGTGCCGTAAAGCGCCACGTCGACCCGGGCTTCGCGCGCGACGGTCGCGGCCTTGCGCCGCACCGCATCGCCCGAGCAGATCAGATCGCCCTCGTCATAAGGCATATCGACAATCGTGGTCACGCCCCCGGATGCGGCGGCGGCGGTCGAGGCGGCGAACCCCTCGGCGCCTTTCTGGGACAGCGAATGCACCTGCGCATCGACCGCGCCGGGCAGAATCAGCGCCTCGCCCAGATCGTGACGCGTGTGTGCCATCGGCGGTGCGCCTTCGCCGATCATCACCACCTTGCCGTCGCGCACGGCCACAAATCCCGCCGGCAATTCACGCTCGGTCAGGATGACACGGCCCGACAGGACCAGATCGAAATCGGACATGGGGGAGCCTCTCGAATCCACTTGCCCAAGTCATATCGTAAATCGAGAGGGCGGCAAGGTAAGGCGCGCCGGCCCCCGGGCACGATCTTTGCTGCAAGCCCCCTTGCATTTCCTGCCCAGAACATGAGCAGAATGACGTAAGAGAAATCAGCGCTTTATGTGTAGGAGGAAAGATCATGCCCGCAGATGAGATCACCCATGACCGGCGTCAGGAGGCGCTGGATTATCATGAGTTTCCGCGCCCTGGAAAACTGGAAATCCGCGCCACCAAACCGATGGATACCGGGCGCGATCTGTCCAATGCCTATTCGCCGGGCGTGGCCGAAGCCTGTCTGGAGATCGAAAAGAACCCGCTCGATGCGCTGCGCTATACGGCGAAAAGCAATCTGGTCGCGGTGATTTCGAACGGGACCGCGGTGCTGGGTCTGGGCAATATCGGCGCGCAGGCCTCCAAGCCGGTGATGGAGGGCAAGGCGGTTCTTTTCAAGAAATTCGCCGGGGTCGACTGCTTCGATATCGAGGTGAACGAATCCGATCCCGAAAAGCTGGCCGAGCTGGTCTGCAAGCTGGAGCCGACCTTCGGCGCGATCAACCTTGAGGATATCAAGGCCCCCGACTGTTTCCTGGTCGAGCGGATCTGCAAGGAGCGGATGAATATCCCGGTCTTTCATGACGACCAGCACGGCACCGCGATTGTTGCCGCCGCTGCCGCCAGCAATGCGATGCGGCTGTCGGGCAAGAAGTTCGAAGACATCAAGGTCGTTGCGCTTGGCGCGGGTGCGGCCGGGATCGCCTGCCTGAAGATGCTGATGGTGATGGGGGTCAAGAAGGACAATATCACCATGCTCGACAGCAAGGGCGTCGTGCATACGCAGCGCAATGACCTGAATCCCGAAAAGCAGGAATTCGCCCGCGACACCGCCAAGCGCACCACCTTGGAAGCGATGGAAGGGGCCGATCTGTTCCTTGGCGTGTCCGGCCCCGGGCTTTTGACGCAGGACATGGTGCGCCAGATGGCCGCCGATCCGATCATCTTCGCCCTGGCCAACCCGACGCCGGAAATCATGCCCGAAGAAGCGCGCGCCGCCGCCCCGACCGCGCTGATCGCTACCGGGCGCTCGGACTATCCCAACCAGGTCAATAACGTCCTGTGCTTTCCCTTCATCTTCCGCGGCGCGCTCGATACCGGCGCGACCCAGATCAACGATGAGATGAAGGTGGCCTGCGTCGAGGCGATTGCCGCACTGGCGCGCGAGGCGACTTCGGCCGAGGTCGGGCAGGCTTACCGGGGCGAAAGGCTCAGCTTCGGGCCCGATTACCTGATCCCCAAACCCTTCGATCCGCGCCTTCTGCCGACGATTGCTGTCGCCGTGGCCAGGGCCGCGATCGAATCGGGCGTGGCCACGCGCGAGCTGGATCTGGACGACTATCAGCGTAAGCTTCAGGGCCGGGTCTACCGCTCCTATAACATCATGCGCCGGGTCTTCGAAGCCGACCGGCAGGTCAATCGCCGCATCGTCTTTGCCGAGGGCGAGGATGACCGCGTCCTGCACACCGCCCGTCAGCTGATCGAGGAGGGCTATGACACCCCGATCCTGATCGGCCGTCCCGATGTGATCGGCCAGAGGCTGGAACGCGACGGCATCAAGCTGGATCTGAGCGCCATCGAGATCATCAATCCCGAAAGCGACAATCGTTATCGCGACTACTGGTCGGCCTATCACCTGCTGATGCGGCGGCGCGGCGTGACCCCGGATCTGGCCCGGGCCATCCTGCGCACCAATACCACGGTGATCGCCGCGATGATGGTGCAGCGCGGCGATGCCGACAGCATGATTTGCGGCACGTTCGGCGAATATCGCTGGCACCTGAAATATGTCAACGAGATCCTCGGCCGCGAGGGTGCCCATCCGATCGGGGCGCTGTCGCTGATCATCCTCGACCGGGGCCCGCTGTTCGTGGCCGATACCCAGGTTCACCTGAGCCCGACCCCGCTTCAGATCGCCGAAAACGTGATTGCCGCGGCCCGCCACATCCGCCGCTTCGGGATCGTGCCGCGCATCGCGCTGTGTTCGGCTTCGCAATTCGGCAATCTCGATACCGAATCCGGGCGGAACATGCGGGCGGCGCTGGAGCTGCTGGACGATATGGATCTTGATTTCGAATATGAGGGCGAGATGCCGGCCGATGTCGCGCTCGATCCCGAACTGCGCGAGCGGCTGTTCCCCGAAGGCCGCCTGAGCGGGCGGGCCAATGGGCTGATCTATGCCAATGCCGAGATCGCGGCGGCGTCGCGCAATATGCTGCGCTCGGTGGCCGGCGGGCTTGAGGTCGGGCCGGTCCTGATGGGAATGGGCAACCGCGCCCATATCGTCACGCCCTCGACCACGGTGCGCGGGCTGATGAATATCGCCGCGCTGGCTGGAAGCAATGTTTCGAGCTACGGCTGAGATCGGTCCGGCGCCATGGAGTTCTTCATGGCGCCGGAAACGCCACTGCGCAGATAATTCATGCAGATGCAATACATTATCTGAATAATCTCATGTTTCTCAGTGCTGCCGGCCATGCCTGCCAGACACATGGAAGACGCATGCCCACAATTTCCGACAAATAAAATAAGATATGTATTGACCTTCACGGAAGTGTCATGACAATCCGACTGAAACACTCAGACATGAGAGAGAGTCGATGTCCCAGCTTCCCTGCAGAATTGCCATTCTCGCCAGCGCCAGCATCCTGGCCCTTGCCGCCGCCGGCTTTGCGCAGGAGGTCGAGATCACCGAAGTTCCGGCCGAGGGCGGCGGCAACCCGGTCTTCGTGCTCGGCACCGTTTACCTGAATGCCGAAGACGTTGATGGCTATGTCGCCACCGGGGCGCAGGTCTCGAAATCGCAAACCCCGATTGCCGAGCAGCAGCAGGCGGTCTCGGTCGTCACCCAGCAGCAGATCGAAGATCAGGGTGCGCAGAACCTCGGTCAGGCGCTCGGCTATACCGCCGGCACCGTTGCCGAGCCCTTTGGCAACGACCCGCGCTTCAGCGAGCCCTTCATGCGCGGCTTCCCTTCGGCCGATGCGCAATATGTCAACGGTCTGCGCCAGAGCCGCTATTTCGGGGCCTCCAACTATGAAATCTACGGCATGCAGCAGATCGAAATTCTGCGCGGGCCCTCATCCGGGCTTTACGGCGCCGGCCAGCCGATGGGCGTCATCAACCAAGTCCAGAAACGCGCTCAATCCCAGGATTTCGGCGAGGCCGGGCTGGGCTTTGACAATAATGGCAGCGGGCAGGCCTTCTTCGACGTTAACCGGGCCGCTTCGGACGATCTGTCCTTCCGCCTGACCGGGATCGGTCGCGATCAGAAGAACCAGATCGAAGAGGTTTCGGACGAAGGCGGCTATCTGGCCGGTGCCGTGCGCTGGAACCCCGATGACGCGACCACCATCGACTTCCTCGCCTCCTATCGCAAGGACAAGCCGATCAGCCCGACCGGCGTGCCCTATGCGCTGACCCTGACGGAAGATGGTGCGGATCTGCGCGATCTTTATACCGGGCAGGAGAACTGGGATGACAGCGACCGCAAGATGTGGAATGTCGGCCTCGAGATCAGCCATACGCTCGATAGCGGCTGGGAGCTGAGCCAGGGCATGCGCTATGAGAAGCTCGACTGGGATTACCGCAATACCTGGCTCAACACCTATGCGCCAATCACCGGCGGCAGCTTCGCGCGCGGCTCGGGCGAATACAGCGAGAAAAGCGACAGCCTCAGCCTCGATACCCGGCTGAACGGCGAGGTGACGACGGGCGCGGCAACCCATCAGCTGCTGTTCGGGGTCGATGTGCGCAAATATGACGCGACCGAGACCAGCCAGATCCAGTCCGATACCAACATCTTCGATCTGAACGACCCGGGCGCCTTCATCGCAGCGCCGGTGCTGACGGTGGATGTGAGATCCACCGATGTCACGCTCAAGCAATATGGCATCTATGCCCAGGACGAGATCAGCTTCGGCAAATGGCGCGGCACGCTTGGCGCGCGATGGGACAAGGCCGAACAATCGGGCTTGCAATACGATATGCCGGCCGATTTCAATGAGACCGAATTCACCGGCCATGCCGGCATCTCCTATGTCTTCGACAACGGCGTGATGCCTTACTTGCGCTATGCGACATCCTTCGATCCCGAGGGTGGGCTGAACGAGGCGATGCAGCCGCTCAAGCCGACCAAGGGCTATCAGTGGGAAACCGGGGTGAAGTTCCAGCCGATCTCCTTCGACGGGCTGATCACCGCTTCGATCTACGATCTGCGTCAGACCAACGTGAAGCAATGGGCTGGCCGTAGCCCCGAAGGCTATCTGCTCTATCGTCAGATCGGCGAGGTGAAATCGCGCGGGCTGGAGCTGGAAGCCACCGCTGCCCTGACCGAGACTTGGGACCTGCGCGCCGCCTATGCCTATAACGAGACCGAGCAGCTTGGCGGCACCAATACCGGGCAGGAGATGTGGAATGCCCCACGTCATCTGGCCAGTGTCTGGCTCGATCATGATTTCGACAACGGCCTGCGGGCCGGCGGCGGCATCCGCTATGTCGGATCACGCGAGAGCGTCGATAACAATATCGAGCTCGACAGCTATACCCTGATTGATGCCGGGGCGAGCTATACCCGCGACAATATGGAAGCCAGTCTGAACATCAACAACCTGACCGATGAGACCTATCTGGCAACCTGCAGCTGGTATGGCTGCTATTACGGCGAAGGCCGCACTGCCAGCGCGACGGTGAAATACAAGTGGTAACTGCCCGCGCAGCCTTGCGCCGCATGAACCGGCGCCGGTTTCTTACCGGCGCCGGGCTTGCCGTTGCGGCAATGGGACTGCCCGGGCTGGCCGCCGGACAGGAGCGGATGCGCCTTGCCGCCATCGATTGGGCGATGCTGGAAACAGCAATGGCCATTGGGCATATGCCGGTGGCTGGGGCTGAGCTGATTCAGTTCCGTCAGGAAATGCCGGCTGATCTGCTGCCCGGCGACATGGTCGATCTCGGCCTGCGCGGTGCCCCGAATTTCGAATTGCTGCAACTGGTCCAGCCCGATCTGATCCTTAGCTCGCCCTTTTACACGCGCCATGAGGGCCGGTTGGGAGAGATTGCTCCGGTCTTGTCCTTGCCGTTCTTCATCCCCGGCGAGCCGCCTTTGCCGAAAGCGCTCAATGCGTTGGAGCTGCTGGCGGATGCGGTTGGCGATGCACCGGCCGGGCGGCAGGCCCGGAGGCAGGCAGAGAAAGCGCTGGCGCAAAGTGCTGCGGCTCTGGCCGGGATACGCCACCCGATCTGTCTGGTCGAGATCGGCGATGCCCGCCATCTGCGCGCTTTCGGCTTTGACAGCCTGTTCGGCAGCACGCTGGCCCGGCTCGGGATCGAAAGCGCCTGGCAGGGTCAGACCGAGTTCAGCTTTCTTGCCCCGGTCCCGCTTGAGCGCCTGGCCGATCTGCCTGAGGCCGCGCTGGTCATTATCGGCCCGGTCCCGCCCGAAGCCCGGCATGCGCTGTCACGCAGCGTGCTCTGGCGGCATCTGCCATCCGTGGCTGCGGGCAGGGTCTATCAACTGCCCGGGCTCAATCCCTATGGCGGGACCGTTTCGGCCGGTCTCTTTGCCTCTGCCCTTCAGAAGGCGCTGCTTCGGCGCGGCCCGGTTGCGACGCTGGTATGAGCATGGCCTCCGCCTCCGATCCGACCTTGATCCGGCCCTTTCGCCGGCTGTGGCTGCCGATCGCCGCCGCGCTGATCGCTGGCGGGATGTGGCTGGTTGCGGCGCAGGCGCTGTTGCCGCTGACGGATTGGCCGGCCTGGCCGTTCAACCCCGATGCGATGAGCCTCGATCAGATCCGGCTCGCCTATGGGCTGATGCCGCGCGGAGTGATTGCGCTTCTGGCCGGGGCCATGCTGGGCCTGTCGGGTGCCATCCTGCAACTGGTTCTGCGCAACCCGGTTGCCGATCCGACCACGCTTGGGATTTCGGCAGGTGCCCAGTTGGCACTGGTTATGGCGACGATCTACGCGCCCCATCTTCTGGCCGGCGGCCGCTGGCCGGTCGCGATGGCCGGGGCCGGGTTTGCGGCAATATTGGTGCTGATCATCGGTGCGCGTCGGGGTTTTGCCCCGGTCACGCTGGCGATTGCCGGGATGCTGATCGCGATGACCGCCAGCGCGATTGCCACCGCGATCACCCTAGCCAGGGGCGAATATCTGCTGTCGCTGGTGATCTGGAATGGCGGCTCGCTGGTTCAGCACGACTGGTCGGGGGTAAGGGCGCTGGCACTGGTGCTGGTCCTTGGCGGGGCGGCTTCCGCGCTGATGGCGCGTCCACTCCGGGTTTTGTCACTGGGGGCGGCGGGGGCGCGCGGGCTCGGGCTCAATGTCGCGCTGCTGCGTCTGATCGCGCTGACGGTGGCCACTTTACTGGCGGCGGCGGTTTCGGCAGAGCTGGGCATGATCGGCTTTGTCGGGCTGGCGGCGCCTGCTCTGGCGCGCACCATGGGTGTTCGGAGCATGGCTGCGCTGCTTGTAACTGCGCCTCTGATCGGCGCGGTGATTTTGTCGCTGGCCGACGGGCTGGTGCTGAGCATTGCCGGCGTCAGCGGCGAGATGTTTCCGACCGGCGCGCTGACCGGGTTGATTGGCGGGCCGCTGCTGATCTGGCTGCTGCCGCGCCTGCGCGGATCGACCCCGCCCGGCACAGAGGCCGGCGAAGGACCCGCCCCGCGCCGTGCCCATCCCGGACGGTTGCTGGTCGGCATGGCCGTGCTGCTGGTCGTCTCGGGGCTGATGCTGGTCTTGATCGGGCGGGTGCCGGGGGGCTGGGCGGTGCTGGAGCGTGAAAACTTCGCAGCTTTCCTGCCGATGCGGCTGCCGCGCCTGATCGCGGCAGCCGCTGCCGGGGCGGCGCTGGCTCTGGCGGGTGCGATCCTGCAGCGGCTGACCGCCAACCCGCTGGCCTCGCCCGAGGTGCTGGGTGTTTCGGGCGGCGCGGCGCTCGGCTATGCTGGGACGGTCTATGTGCTTGCCGCGCCTTCGGCGCTGGCTCTGGGACTAGGCTCCATGGTGGGCGGCGCCCTTGCCCTGGTTCTGGTCGCGGCCTTCACCACCCGCCGCAATATGCCGGCCGAGCGGGTGCTGCTGGCCGGAATCGCGGTCTCGGCCTTTGCCGCGGCCCTGCTTTCGGTGATGATGGCGACCGGGGACGCGCGGTCCTGGCAGATCCTCGGCTGGCTGAGCGGGTCATCGTCGACAGTCGGCATGGCGGGGGCGTGGGCGCTGGCAGCCGTGTCCGCGGCTCTGTGGCTCGCGGCGCTGCTGGCGCGCCACTGGCTGGCGATCCTGCCGCTGGGACCGGAGATCGGCGGCGGGCTTGGCCTGCCGCTTCACCGCGCCAGAGCGGCGCTGATCGTGCTGGCCGGGATCGGTACAGGGGCGGCAACCGTTCTGGTCGGTCCCTTGAGCTTTGTCGGGCTAATCGCCCCGCATCTGTCGCGCCGCATCGGCCTGGCCAGGCCGGCCGATCATCTGGCCGGATCGGCGCTGATCGGTGCTGGCCTGATGCTGGCTGCCGATTTCGGAGCCCGGATGGCGGGCTTTCCCTATGAACTGCCGCTCGGGCTTTTCGCCTCGCTCATCGGGGCACCCTGGCTGATCTGGTTGATGATGAGGCGCGGATAGATGATGCGGGACGATACGCTTTTCAGTGTGCGGGGGCTTTGCGTCGATGTGCCGGGACGCCGCCTGCTTGACGGGATCGATCTCGATCTGCCGGCCGGCAAGGTGATCGCGCTTATCGGCCATAACGGTTCGGGCAAATCGACGCTGCTGAAGGCTCTGGCCCGGCAGATCCCCTCGAGCGGGCAGATCGGTTTCGAAGGCCACCCCCTGGCCGGTTGGCCGGCGCGCAATCTGGCCCGGCGTCTGGCCTTTCTGCCGCAGTCGCCCGCACCTGCCGAAGGTATGACGGTGCGTGAGCTGGCCGCGCTTGGCCGCTATCCCTGGCATGGCGCGCTCGGCCGTTTCGGCCCGGCGGATGAGGCGGCGGTTGCCGGCGCAATCGCGGAATGCGGGCTGGAACCCTTCGCGGGGCGGCTGGTCGATACGCTCTCGGGCGGTGAGCGCCAGCGTGCCTGGCTGGCGATGATGGTCGCACAGCAGGCTGGCACGCTGCTGCTCGACGAGCCGATCTCGGCGCTCGATATAGGCCATGCGGTCGAGGTGCTGTCGCTGGTCAGGCGCATGTGCCACGCGCAGGGGCGATCGGCTGTGATCGTTCTGCATGAGGTGAACATGGCGGCGCGGTTCTGTGATCATGTCGTGGCGCTGAAGGGCGGGCGATTGGCGATGCAGGGCAGCCCCGTGGACCTGATGCGGCCCCAAGCCCTGCAAGCGATTTACGGCCTGCCGATGGAGGTGCTGAGCCGCCCGGATGGCAGCCCCGTGGCTATTCCGGCGTGAGCGCCCGACTGCGTGATTGCCTAACCGCCATGCCCCGCGTATTCAGAGGCATGGCCGGAGCCCCGCAGCGCGGCGGCCCGGCAACCCTAACTGAACGGCCGGTCCCGACATGCCCATCGCTTCTTCCCAGATCTATCCCGTGCTTCTCTGTGGTGGCTCGGGCACGCGGCTCTGGCCCCTGTCGCGCAAATCGCATCCCAAGCAATTCGTTCCGCTGATCGGCGAGGATACCCTGTTTCAGCAGGCGGCGCTGCGCTTTGCGGGCGGCAACGCCTATCAGGCGCCGATCGTGGTGACTGGCTCGGATTTCCGCTTTGTCGTGACCGAGCAGCTGATGGCGGTTGGCATAGATCCCGGCGCGGTCATCATCGAACCCGAGCCGCGCAATACCGCGCCCGCCGTACTGTCCGCCGCGCTTTACCTGATGGCCCGCGATCCCGAAGCCATCATGCTGATTGCGCCTTCCGATCATGCCATTCCCGATGCAAACGCCTTCCGGGCCGCCGTTATGCGCGGGCTGCCGGCCGTGGCCGAAGGCAAGATCGTCACCTTCGGGATTACCCCCGACCGGGCCGAGACCGGCTATGGCTATCTGGAACTTGCCGAGGCCCCGGATAGGGCGGAAGCTCCGGTCGATCTGTCGCGCTTTGTCGAAAAACCGAATGCTGCAGCGGCGCATGAGATGCTGACCTCGGGCAGGTTCCTGTGGAATGCGGGGATTTTTCTGGCCCGGGCCGCCGATATGGTCGAGGCTTACCGCCGTCACGCCCCTGATGTGGTCGAGCCCGTATCCACCGCCCTGCATGATGCCCGCGCCGATCTGGGCTTTCTGCGGCTGGAGCCGGTTTCCTATGCAGCGGCGCCCTCGATTTCTGTCGATTACGCGGTGATGGAAAAGGCCGGCAATCTGGCGGTCGTGCCGTTTTCGGACGGCTGGTCCGATCTGGGCGGCTGGGATGCGGTCTGGCGCGAGCAGGGGCCGGATGCGGATGGCGTCGCCCTGTCGGGGCCGGCCGAGGCGATCGACTGCCGCGATACGCTTTTGCGCGCCGAAAGCGAGGCACAGGTGCTGGTCGGGATTGGGCTCGACAATATCATCGCGATTGCCATGCCCGATGCGGTGCTGGTCGCGCCCAAGGACCGGGCGCAGGACGTCAAGAAAGCGGTCGAGGTTCTCAAGGCCAGGGGCAAATCCCAGGCCGAGACCCTGCCGCGCGATTTCCGGCCCTGGGGCTGGTATGAAACCCTGGTGCTGGGCGGGCGCTTTCAGGTCAAGCGCATCGTGGTCAATCCCGGTGCCTCGCTGAGCCTGCAAAGCCATCACCACCGGGCCGAACACTGGATCGTGGTCGAAGGCACCGCCAAGGTCACCATTGACGATCAGACCCGGCTGATGACCGAAAACCAGTCGGTCTATATCCCGCTTGGCGCCGTGCATCGGATGGAAAACCCCGGCAAGCTGCCGATGGTGCTGATCGAGGTGCAGACCGGGTCCTATCTCGGCGAGGACGACATCGTCCGCTATGATGACATTTATGCACGCGGGCAGGGGGCCAGGGGCTGATGCTGAGCTGTTTCAAGGCCTATGACATCCGCGGCCGGCTGGGTGTCGATCTGGATGCCGATATCGCCCGCCGGATCGGGCGCGGCTTTGCCCGGACGCTGGATGCGGAAAAGGTGGTGATCGGCCGCGATATCCGCGCCTCAAGCGAGGAACTGTCCGGGGTGGTGATCGACGCGCTGATCGCCGAGGGCGTCGAGGTTCTGGACCTTGGCCTTGCCGGTACCGAGGAGATGTATTTCGCCACCAGCCATTTCGGCGCTGATGGCGGGATCGAGGTGACGGCCTCGCATAATCCCATGGATTACAACGGTATGAAGATGGTGCGGGCAGGATCGGCGCCGCTCGATGCGGCCAGCGGGCTGGCGAAGATCCACGATCTGGCCGAGGCGGACGATTTCGGTCCCGCGAAGCCCGGCGGCGGCAGCCGCAATGTCGCGGCCGAGGCCCGCGCCGCCTATGTCGCCAAGGTCATGGAATTCGTCGATGTCTCGGCCCTGCATCCGCTGAAGATCGTGGTCAATGCCGGCAACGGTGCGGCCGGGCCGACTTTTGACGCGATTGCCGATGCGCTTGCGGCGCGCGGCGCGCCCCTCGATTTCATCCGTATCCATCATGACCCCGATGGCAGCTTTCCCAATGGCATCCCCAACCCGCTTCTGACGCAGAACCAGCCGGTGACCGGCGATGCGGTGCGCCAAGCCGGTGCCGATCTCGGCATTGCTTTTGACGGCGATTTCGACCGCTGCTTCTTTTTCGACGAAACCGGCGCTTTCATCGACGGTGAATATATCGTCGGCCTGTTGGCCGCAGCCTTTCTGGCGCGTGAGCCCGGCGCGAGGATCGTTCACGACCCGCGGGTGATCTGGAACACCCGCGATATCGTCTCCCGTGCCGGCGGGCAGGCGATCCAGTCGCGCACCGGCCACGCCTTCATCAAGGCTGCCCTGCGTGCGCATGACGCGGTTTACGGCGGCGAAATGTCCGCCCATCACTATTTTCGCGATTTCGTCTTCTGCGACAGCGGGATGATCCCGTGGCTGCTGGTCATCGAGTTGATGGGCCGTTCTGGTCAGCCGCTGTCAGCGCTTCTGGCCGAGCGGCAGGCAGCTTTCCCGTCCTCGGGCGAGATCAATTTCATTGTCGCCGATCCTGACGCCGCCCGCGCCCGGGTCGAGGCGGTTTTTGCGTCAGATGCGCAGGGCAGGGATGAGACGGACGGGCTTTCGCTCGATCTGGGGGGCTGGCGCTTCAACCTGCGGGCCTCAAATACCGAGCCGCTTCTGCGCCTGAACGTCGAATCGCGCGGCGACCGTGGGCTTCTTGATCGGCAGGTGGCCCGGCTGCGAGCCGTGATTGAGGAATGATCCGCCGATGGCGCGCCCGTCATATGGCGGCGGACGCGGTCCTTTGCATGACGCCTTAGGCGCGGGTGCTGGCCAGCATGGCCGCCGCTGCCGTGCGCGTGGACACCCCAAGCGTGCGCAGCACCGCCGAAACATGAACCCGAACCGTCGAGGGCGAGATATTCAGGCTGCGGGCGATTTCCTTGTTGGTCTGTCCCTCGATCAGAAGATTGACCACCTCGCGCTGACGGGTGGAAAGCTTCTGCATCATCGAAGCCGCTGCCGGCATGCGCGGCGGAGGATTTTCCATTTCCGAGGCGGCCATGACGATCACGTCCGCTTCAGGATGCAGTTGCCGGACGATTTCACGGATATCGTTATGAAGTGCGGGGTTTGTATTGGCGATAATAATACGTGTGCGTTCATCGCCATTGTTCATCACGCCGATTGTCACAGGGTTCACGGGCCGCTCCTGTCTTAAAATGAATATTTGAAATGTATTCTTCGACAGTGCCTTACCTTACGGATAGACGAAACCATGCTTATTTTTGGCAGGCGGAATTCCGCCTAAAAATGATCACTTGTGGAAGGAAATGCACTCATTGAGAGTGCGGAGACCGGCAACTAGAACAATAATCTTATAAGACTACTACCTGTGATCGGTTTGAGAGTGCTTTTCTTTGTGACCTATACAAGCACATGCCGTATTTGCAACATGGTGCGATAAGGCTCTGAATTTCTGCCTATAATCATGGCGAATGTCCGGAGCAGGCCGAACAGTCATCCGGGGCGGCGGCGCAGGTATGTCCAGTTCATCTGTCGGATCTGAGAGTGGTTGTGACTGGGCTTCGGAACATCTCAGTTTTCGCATGGGGCGCCGCATTTCGCGGCATTTAATAAGGAAAATATTATGTCAAATGAAATCAAAGAGCTGGACTCCGCAGAGATTGATCAGGTTTCGGGTGGCTTCTTCTTCGGGAACAATGCGAACTTTTCCACCTTCATGAATGCGGCGTTTGGAATCATCGGCAGCCTGTTTGGTGGCCTGTTCTCCAGATAATATCGACAACATGTCGCAGGCATCCCGAGGACTCGTGTCTTGGGGTGTTTGGGCGGTTTGTATTGATGAATCGGTATTCCAGACCATGCGGTTGTCGGTTTCGAAAATACAGCCGCCATTTTTATTTTTCCATATCGCGGTCGAGCAAATCTCTGCTGGGTTGATTTTTTGACAGGTTGGGATGGTTCATCGCTCCGAGCGCGTCGGTCGAACTGTGGAATGCATATTGCACTCATTATGTTTCGATTCGCCGAATCATAATGAGTGCTTATTTGCGGGCGAGTGATTTATCTCTGATTTCACCCATATGGTGAATCCGCCCGCCTGAGGTTCCCGAGTTAGACACAGATCGAGGCAGGTTGTTCTCATTTTCTACTCATGGCTGAAATCAGATCGGTATTGATCAGAGATATATCCGTAGGATGTGTTTGCGTGCATATTTGTAACGCTTTGACTGTTCTAAGAATTATTTCTCCCCTTATGCGCGAATGGAGGCGACCAGGTTCACGATTCGCGCAGTTGCGCCGGTGTGTTTGTCCCGCGAAAGCCAATTTGAGGCCGATATTGCGTGAATTACCGCATATTCTTCGATGTTGATCGGAGGAAAGCGCCTTGCCTGGGGGGATCTGACTGCGGCTTAGGACAGGTGACCGAGGTTGTTAATTCGTATGAGCACTTTTAAATTATTATTCTTCATGGCCTATATATGGCGTCGCCTTTGCGACAGATGCGAAAGGGTCATGGATCTCCGGCTGGCATATACGGTACGAATGTCCCCGGGTCAGTTTGGTGTTTTGTGCTGAGAGCAACTTGATCTTGTTTTAGGTCAATACGCTGCCGCTGGAACGAGTTGGACATAATATCCGAGTTCCCTGACCTTTGCGTGTGTGGCGCCGCTTTGCGGCATATTTTAAAAGGAGAAAATCATGTCGAAAGAAATTAAAGAGCTGAACGCTGTTGAAGTCGATCAGGTTTCCGGTGGCTGCCACCCCATCTATCCGTCCAATCCTTGGGGCGGCTGGGGCGGCTGGGGTGGCCGCGTAAAGTGGTGGTAATCTACTGATCTGCCGGAAATGGCCAAGGGGGTTCCCCCCTTGGCCTGCTGGTTTCCGGGCGTGGGAGAAGGCAGATCATATGATGCCATCACCCAGCTGCCGTGCGAAAATTCGGTATTCGAGGCGTTGATGTCCGATGCTTCCATGTGTTTTTTTGTCCCTTCTGTTCACTGAAGATCATCCCCGTCCAAACTTGCTTCATGGTCTTTCGATGGAAAAATATTCAAGCATTATTGATCTGCCCCGTCAGGATGGGATTATTTCCCAACTGGCGCTTTATTTCGCGGAATTGTTTGCGGCCCGATCCTTTGGGTTGCATGAGTGAACGTCGCTGATGTCGCTTCGATCTTCGATTGAACGGCCATTGCAGCTTCCCCTCTCGCGCTAATACATTTGTTCTATTATAATATCCGATGATTGCGGCGCTGAGGAATAATCGCGTAATTGTTGCGCGGCGGCATGTATCCGAAACGGAGAGTGCAGTCATGAATAACAACCGCCGGTGGTTTGTTTAAAGTTTTTTAGGACTATTTACCGCGAAATGTGGGGTTGCAGCTTTATCACGGGCCGCATTTTCGATATGCGCAAACAGGTCGCGTAATAATGCTGCCAGTGCCGACATGACTGCGTATTTCAGAATGAGACTGATTTAATGCCCCAGGACCAGCCATCAGAGCCTGAAAACAAGCCGGCCCAGCTGTTTCGTCAGCAGGCCGTAGCCCATCAGACCAGATCCCTGGAGGGTGAGGTTCTGTTGCCGCTCGGCATGCGAATGCGGGTGCTGATCTTGCTGGCCGCGCTGGTGGTGGCCGGCATCGTGCTGTTTGCGGTCAATGCCAGCTATGCGCGAATGGAAACCGTTTCCGGCTGGGTCGTGCCCGAGGCCGGGCTGATCCGGGTGATCGCCCGGCAAGGCGGAATCGTTGATAAGCTGACCGTTTCCGAGGGCGATGAGGTCAAGGCCGGGCAGTCGCTGGCCGAGCTGCGACTCTCGACCGATATGGCCGATGGCAATTCGGGACAAGCGCTGGAAAAGCAGCTTCAGGCTCAGCTTGAGGCTGTCCGCGCCCAGTCCGAAGCCGAGCGCCAGAAATATCTGGCCAATGAGGTCAGCCTGAAGGCGCAGCGCGCGGCCATGGTCAATGAGCTGGAAGTAAGCCGGGGACGTATCGTTTCCACCACCAAGCGGCTCGAACTGGTCGAGGCCAATGCCGAACGGGTGCGCAAGGTTGCCAAGCGCGGCTATGCCAGCACCAAGAGCGTCGAGGATGCCCAGATGACCGTGCTGGCAGTCCAGCAGGAGCTGGACGATGTGCGCAGCGCGGTTCTGGCGATGGAACGGCAGATCGACGATATTAATGCGCAGCTCGAACAGCTGCCGATCTCGATCCGGGCGGCGGAAGCCTCGGCGAGGGCCAGCGAGGCTCAGCTGGCTCAGCAGAGCACCGAGATTGCCGTGCAGAACGTCTATCATGCCGGTGCGACCGTGGCCGGACGGGTGGTGGCGGTACCGGTGACGCGTGGTCAGATGGTGGCCCCGCAAGGCGTGGTTGCGGTGCTGACCCCCGAAGGGTCTTCGTTGGAAGCCGAACTTTTCGTGCCCTCGCGCTCGGCCGGGTTCATCAGCCCCGGGCAGGAGGTGCAGTTGATGTATCAGGCCTTCCCCTACCAGAAATTCGGCACAGCCAAGGGCGAGATCATGTCGATCTCACGTACGGTTCTTGCCCCGGACGAAGTGGCAATTCCCGGATTGAATATTCAGGAGCCGGTTTTTCGCGTGAAGGTCAGCCTGAGCCGCGACAGCGTTGAGGCTTACGGGCAGAGCATGCCGGTTCAGCCGGGCATGCTCTTATCCGCCAATATCGTCATTGACCGCCGCTCGCTGATCGAATGGCTTCTTGACCCGATCTATGCAGTGGGACGTCTGGGATGAGCATTACCGAGCTGAATTTTCGCGGCACCCGCCGCCTGCCGGAGATCCGTGCCGCCGAGGCTGCCGAATGCGGTCTGGCCTGCATGGCGATGGTCGGGGCCTATTACGGCCATGACGTCGATCTGAACGGCATGCGTCAGCGTTTCACCGTGTCGATGAACGGGGTGACGCTGCGCAATCTGATCCAGCTCGCCGAACAGATGACGCTTTCGACCCGGGCGCTTCGGGTTGGGATCGGGGCGCTGAAGGATGTCCGCCTGCCGGCGATCCTGCATTGGGATCTCAACCATTTTGTCGTGCTCAAGTCGATCAACAAGCGGCGGGCCGTGGTTCACGATCCGGCACGCGGCGTGCGCAAAATGCCACTGCACGAATTCGCCAATCATTTCACCGGGATCGTGCTGGAGGTCGCGCCGGCGGATAATTTCCGCAAGACCCGGGCCAAATTGCCGGTCAAGCTGACCAATCTGTGGTCGCGCAGCGAAGGTATGGGCAGGGCCGTCTTTCAGGTCTTGCTGCTGTCGATGGTCTTTCAGGTCGTCACCTTCATCGTGCCCTTCCAGATCCAGCTGGTGGTCGACGAGGCGATCGGGCGATCTGACCAGAGCCTTTTGACCGTGCTTGCGCTCGGCTTCGGGGCGCTGACGGTTCTGCATGCCGGGCTGGAGGCGCTGCGTAACTGGGTGCTGCGACTGCTAGGCTCGATGATGTCCTTTCAGGTGGTCGGCAATATCGTGCGCCATCTGATCCGTCTGCCGGTATCCTATTTCGAAAAGCGCCATGTCGGCGACATCATGTCCCGCATCGAATCGACGACGGCGATTCAGGACGCACTGACCCGCGGCATGATCTCGGCCATCGTTGACGGGTTGATGGCGATTGTCGCCGCCTTCATCCTGTTCTTCTATTCGCCGCTGCTGGCGGCGGTGGTGATTGTGTCGCTGCTGATCGTGCTCGGGCTGGGCTTTGTCTTCTTCCCCTTCACCCGCACCGCGACCGAGGACCAGATCGTCGCCACCGCCATGGAGCAGTCGCATCTGATCGAGACCGTGCGCGCCATGCCGACCATCAAGCTGATGGGCGGGGAGACAGAGCGCGAGGGAAAGTGGCGCAACCGCTACGCTTCGGTGATCAATGGCTCGGTCAAGGTCGGCAAGTTCGAGATTGCCCAGTCCTTCCTGCAAAACGCCGTCATCGGCGTGCAGACCGTGCTGGTCATCTATCTTGGCGCCCGGATGATTCTGAATGCAGATGGCTTTTCGGTCGGGATGCTGATGGCCTTCCTGTCCTTCCGCCAGACCTTTTCCGACCGGGCGCTGTCACTGGTCAACGAGATCATGCAGTTCCGGCTGCTTCGACTGCACCTGGAACGTCTGGCCGATATCATCACCACCGAGCCCGATATCTCGACCGGCACTGATCGCCCGCCGCGCCAGATCGAGGTGCAGGGCGGGATTGATGTGCGGGGGGTTTCCTTCCGCTATGGGGTGACCAACCCGCTGGTGATCGACGATGTCTCTCTCGATATCAAGCCGGGCGATTTCATTGCCATTACCGGGGCTTCGGGGGGCGGTAAGACCACCTTTTCCAAGCTGCTTCTGGGGTTGAATGGGCCTGAGACCGGGCAGATCGTTCTGGACGGGCAGCCGGCAACGCCGGAACTGTGGCGCGCCTGGCGGGCGCAGATCGGGGTGGTGGCTCAGGACGATCAGCTGCTTTCAGGCAGTATTGCCGACAATATTGCTTTCTTCGACCCCGATATGAGCATGGAGAGCATCGCCGGCGCTGCGGTGGCTGCGCAGATCCACGAGGATATCATGCGCATGCCGATGCAATATCTGTCGCTGGTCGGCGATATGGGCTCGGCCCTGTCGGGCGGGCAGCGCCAGCGCGTATTGCTGGCCCGCGCGCTTTACCGCAATCCCCGGATCCTGCTGCTCGATGAGGGGACGGCCAATCTTGACGAGGATACCGAGCGCGCCATTGCCGATCTGGTTGCCTCGTTGCCGATCACCCGGATCGTCATTGCCCATCGCCCGGCCCTGATCGAGCGCGCGCATCGCCGCTTCATCTGCGCCGGCGGCAAGGTCGATGAGATCATGCCGCTCTCGGCGCCCAACGCCAATGCGCGGGTTTTCGTCTCAGGGTGATCGGGCAGGGGGGCTCAGCCGGGCTGGCGGATGGTGTCGCCGCGCATGAAATGCGGGATCAGTACCAGCTTGCCGCCTTCGGGCCGGGCCTCCTTGCCGGCGACGATTCGCGCCGCGCGGCGACCGATATCGGTCCGGCGGGCATCGGTGGTGGTCAGGCGGACCGGTAGCCCCTCCAGCAGATCGACCCCGTTGAAGCCGGCAAGGCCAAGCTGGCCGGGAATGTCATAGCCGCGTTCGCGGCACCAGATCAGCCCGCCCGCCCCGATCATATCGTTGGAATAATAAAGAAAATCGAGATCGGGCTGGCGCGACAGGATCCGCTCGGTCAGCTCGCCGCCCTTGGCCAGCGACGATCCGCCCTGATAATATTCGCGCGCAGCCAGCGCCACGCCGGCTTCATTCAGCGCCGCTTCCAGCCCTTCGAGTCGCTTCTTGGCCCGATGATCTTCCGGCATATGGGTGCCGATAAAGCCGATCCTGCGATAGCCGGCGGCCAGAATTTCGCCAGCCATCTGCCGGCCAGCCTCACGGTGGCTGATCCCGACCGCAGTGTCGATGACGTCGTTACTATCGGTGTCCATGATCTCGACCACCGGAACCGAGACCTCAGCCAGCATGGCCCGCGCGGTGCGGCTATGTTCCAGCCCCGCCAGAATGACACCGGAGGGACGCCAGGACAGCATGTCGTAAAGCACCGCTTCTTCGCGGGCGAGCGAGTAATTCGTCACCCCGATGACCGGCTGAAGTTCGGTATCGTCCAGCTCGGCCGAGATCCCGGTCAGCACATCGGGAAAGACCAGGTTGGAAAGCGAGGGAATGACCACGGCGACCAGATTGACCTGCTGGCTGGCCAGCCCGCCGGCGATCTTGTTGGGCACATAGCCCAGAGTCTTGGCGGCGGTCAGAACCTTTTCGCGGGTGGCGGCAGACACATCGCCGCGATTGCGCAACACGCGGCTGACGGTCATTTCAGACACGCCCGAGGCTTCGGACACATCGCGCAGGGTCAGTGGACGGCGTTTCTTGCGGTGCGGCATGATTGCTTCCAGATTGTTCCCTTTGGGTTAGCGCATGACAGCCGGTCAGGGCAAGCCTTGCCAAACCGCGCCAGTCCCGGCAGAAGGGAGGCGGCGGCCCCGTGGCTCAACTGGATAGAGCAGCCCCCTCCTAAGGGGCAGGTTGCAGGTTCAAATCCTGCCGGGGTCACCAACACCTTTTTAAGCATCTGTTTTTCCTTAGTTTTATTGAAGATTTGGAACTTTGGTCGGTTGAGTTGGAACTTTTTGTTCCGTTTTCGTGCTGCTGAGCACCTTCCGCTTGTTGAAGTTGCGGATGTATCGTTCGATTTCTGACAGGCTTTCATGCCCCGTCCAGGCTCCGATTTGAGCCGAGGTTCCTTCGGCTTCGGCAAGCGCTCGCGCCCGGCTTTTCCGCAAACTGGACTTGTCTCGGAAAAGTGCCGGTTTCTTTGCTCTTTCATGCGGCCTTTTTCTCGAAGGCCACGGGGCTTTTCCCGGCAAGGGCTGAATGCCGCCGTCTGGGATTGTAGAAGCCGT
>JBKEBH010000271.1:0-1522 GCA_047973065.1 Paracoccus sp. (in: a-proteobacteria)
ATGGACGACGATCCAGTAGGAGAGCGTCACCGTGAGTTCGGGGAGGATGCGAACCAGATCGACGCTCCGCGAGGCGGAATAGTCCTGAACATAGCCGATCCCGCATCTTTCAAGCGTCTGCATCTGCGACACGACGCTCCAGATATGCCGGCTGCCCGGCGAAAAACACTTTAGCGTCAGGACCCATTGATGGTTATAGCCAGAAGATGACCGCGGCGGCCAAGGCGATGGCCGACAGGAAGACCTTGGGGCATCTGTCGTAGCGGGTGGCGATCCGTCGCCAGTCTTTGAGCCTGCCGAACATGATCTCGATGCGGTTGCGCCGCTTGTATCGGCGCTTGTCGTATTTTACGGTTGTCTTGCGCTGCTTTCGACCTGGGATGCAGGCGCGTATCCCTTTGTCTTTCAAGGCTTCGCGGAACCAGTCGGCGTCATAGCCGCGATCCCCAAGCAACCAGTCCACCTTCGGCAGGCTGCTGAGCAGTGCCCGTGCGCCGATGTAATCGCTGACTGGCCCAGCAGTGACGAAGAGGCGGATAGGGCGTCCTTGGCTGTCACAGATGGCATGCAGCTTGGTGTTCATGCCGCCCTTGGTCCGACCGATCAGGCGTCCACGCCCCCCTTTTTGACCCGCAGGCTCGTCGCCGTGCGATGCGTCTTGAGATAGGTCGCGTCGATCATCGCCGTCTTTTTCTCGGGTTCCTCTGCGGCCAGACCCACAAGGATGCGAGCGAACACACCCTTGTCGCTCCAGCGCTTCCAGCGGTTGTAGAGGGTCTTGTGCGGGCCGTATTCCTTGGGCGCGTCACACCACCGCAAGCCATTGCGGTTGATGAAGATTATCCCCGATAGGACGCGCCGATCATCGACGCGGGGCTTGCCATGGGGCTTCGGAAAAAAGGGTTCCAACGTGATCCGCCGGCGCGACGAGGCCGATGCCACCCGCGCCCTGTTGAACGCCGCGAAGGTTATGGCCGACAACCTGATTATGCTGCGACTGAAAGAGCTCGAGGCCCTTCAGGAACTGGCCGGCAAGGTGGAACGCCTGACCGTCCATAACGGAACCAAAGGGCTGCTGACCGAACTCGTTCGGCTCCACGACTGAACCTGACCCGCCCGAAACAACCCGGGCGGATTTTCTGGCGGGAGTACAAATCGTTTGAGCAAAGCGAACAGGAAGAACATTATCGTGCAGTTTCGTCTGCCCTGCATCGTATAAATTTGCAGGTGCAGCGAATGGCAGGAACGGCGGGCCGTGTCGCAGCAATTACAATCTTGACGGACGGCAGCTCCGGGCCGAATGCTACGCGCTATCCGCACTAGCATAGAGCCTGCATGTCAGGCTGAAGGCGCGTTCGGCGCGGGTGGTGCAGTCTGCGACGCACAGCGGCTCCAGCCGGCCGAGGGCGTGCCGCATCGGGATCTCGCCCAGAAGCAGGCTGATATAGGTTTCGGCGGCATCATGCGGGTCGGTTTGTGCGGCGAAGAGACCCGCATGGACGGCTTGCTCCATGATCGCCGT
>JBKEBH010000286.1:0-45527 GCA_047973065.1 Paracoccus sp. (in: a-proteobacteria)
TCAACGGCTTCTACAATCCCAGACGGCGGCATTCAGCCCTTGCCGGGAAAAGCCCCGTGGCCTTCGAGAAAAAGGCCGCATGAAAGAGCAAAGAAACCGGCACTTTTCCGAGACAAGTCCAAGTCGCTGGAATCCTACATGGTCCGGCGCGCAAGGGGCCGGGGCGCCATTCGGTTCGGCGGCCCGTCGGGGCCGCGCCATACCGAGGATTACTGGGGCCGTTTCGCGGGGGCGAAGGTCGAAGATAAACGGATCGACAAATTCTATGGCCGCGAGGTTGCGGCGGAAATGGCCCGTATCCTCGCCCTGCCCGGAGTTGCCGAGGCGCAGGCAGAGGCCGAGAGGCTATATGGCGAGCTGGTCGCGGCCGTTCTTGAGGCCGATGAGGCGCCTATTGACGAGGGTGTGGTGGCCGAGCTGGCGCTCGCCGAACTGGATGCCAGGGAGGACTGGGATGAGGAAGATCAGGATCAGGCGCCTCATCCGCCATCTGAACAAAGCGCTTTTCAGCAGAGCTGATGGACACCAGGGCCGGACGCCAGACCGGGGCCCCGACATGTCGGCGCCTGCAAAGTGGCTGAGATGAAAGCCGCCGACCGATCCGAGCGGGCTGGCTGGCTGGCGGGAACTTCACCAATGGTCGGGCGTTGCCCTCGCCCGCAAGACGATCAGTTACGTAAATATGGAGGCGATATGCCGCAACGCCATGTCCTGCTGAGCTCGATGAAGAACGAAGGTCCTTTCATTCTGGAATTTGTCGCACATCACCGCGTGCTCGGCTTCGATGCGATCCATATCGCAAGCAATGACAGCAGCGATGGCACTGCCAGACTTCTCGATGCTCTCGCCGAGCAGGGGGTGGTCACCCATACCCGCAACAAGCTGAAACCCGGTCAGATTCCACAGCATGTGGGCTATCGGCGGATCCGCAATCAGCACGATATTCAGGCGGCCGACTGGATCATGGTTCTCGATGTCGATGAATTCCTGATGGTCGATCGCGGCAATCGCCGGATCGGCGATCTGACTGTGCTGGCTGGCCCCGAGGTCGATCTGATCACGCTGAATGCAATGAATTTCGGCACCAACAAAGACCCGTCTTGGCGGGCAGGGCGGGTGACCCGGCAATTTACGCGCCGGCTGCCGGTGAAAAGCCCCTCCAACCGGATGGTCAAAAGCATCAGCCGGGGGCATGGCCTTTGGGAATCGATGCATAACCATCACCCGGATCGCTTCACCGGCGAGCGCGACATCTGCCATATGCGCAGCAATGGCGAGACGGCGACGGTGCCCAATGACGGCAAGCCCTGGCTTTATCTGCGCAACTTCGAACCCAAGCAGATCACCCATAAATATGCCTGGTATAACCACTATCCGATCAAGTCGATCGATTCCTACCTGATGCGCCGCGCCCGCGGGCGGGGGGCCATGCCGATCGGCGGCGAGGAGAAAGTGCGTCATACCATGGCCTATTGGGAGCGCTTCGCCAGAGCCAGTATCCAGGACCGCCGCATCGAGACTTTCTACGGCGCCGAAACCGCCGCCGAGATCGAACGCCTTCTGGCGCTGCCCGGGGTGCGCATCGCCCAGGAGCGGGCCGAGCGGCTTTATGGCCAGATGGTCGCCGACATCGCGAATGCGCCGGATATCTGATCTTACGGCGGTTGACAGGCAGCCGATTTAGACGCATTCCGACCGACACATATAACCCGCAACCGGGCGTTCCGTGGGCGCCAAACCGACGAGGAGAAGGCCGTGAGCCAGATTTCCCTGACATTCCCCGATGGCAATTCGCGCGATTATCCCGCCGGCATCACCGCCGCCGAGGTCGCGCAGTCGATTGCGCCAAGCCTCGCCAAGAAGGCGATCTCGGCCAGTCTCGACGGGCGTCATATCGACCTGGCCTGGCCGATCACCCAACCGGGCAGCGTCGCCATCAACACCATGAAAGACGAAGCTCCGGCGCTGGAACTGATCCGTCACGATCTCGCCCATGTCATGGCCCGCGCCGTGCAGGAGATCTGGCCAGATGTGAAGGTCACCATCGGTCCGGTCCGCGATTTCGGCTGGTTCTATGACTTCGACCGCGAAGAGCCTTTCACCCCGGAAGATCTGGGCGCCATCGAGGCGAAGATGAAGCAGATCATCGCCGCCCGCGACCCGGTTCGCACAGAGGTTTGGGATCGCGACCGCGCCATCGCCCATTACAAGGACCGCGGCGAGCCCTTCAAGGTCGAGCTAATCGAGCGCATTCCCGAGGGCGAGGATCTGCGCATGTACTGGCATGGCGACTGGCAGGATCTCTGCCGGGGGCCGCATCTGCAAACCACGGGCCAGCTGCCGGCCGATGCCTTCAGGCTGACCCATGTCGCCGGCGCCTATTGGCTGGGCGACAGCAGCCGGCCGATGCTTCAGCGCATCTACGGCGTGGCCTTCCGTAACAAGGATGAGCTGAAGGCCCATCTGCACATGCTGGAAGAAGCCGCCAAGCGCGATCACCGCAAGCTCGGCCGCGAGATGGAGCTGTTCCATTTCCAGGAAGAAGCGCCGGGCATGGTGTTCTGGCACCCGAACGGCTGGTCGATCTATCGCGAACTGGAAGCCTATATGCGCCGCCGCCTGATCCGTTCCGGCTATAAGGAAATCAAGACGCCGCAGGTGGTGGACCGGATCCTGTGGGAAAAATCCGGTCACTGGGAAGCTTACCGCGAGAACATGTTCATCGTCGAAGTCGATGAAGAAGGGGCCAAGGAAAAGCGCATCAATGCGCTGAAGCCGATGAACTGCCCTTGCCATGTTCAGGTCTATAATCAAGGCCTGAAATCCTATCGCGACCTGCCGCTGCGGCTGGCCGAATTCGGATCCTGCCACCGCTATGAAAGCTCGGGCTCGATGCACGGGCTGATGCGGGTGCGCGGCTTCGTTCAGGACGACGCACATATCTTCTGCACCGAGGATCAGATCGAAGCCGAATGTGCCGGCTTCATCGGCCTGCTCTCGTCGGTTTATCGCGATCTCGGCTTCGAGAAATTCGACATCAAGCTTTCGACCCGTCCCGACCTGCGGGTCGGCTCGGACGAGATCTGGGACAAGGCGGAAGCTGCCCTGGCCTCGGCCATCGAACATCTCGGCCTGCCTTATGAGGTCAATCCGGGTGATGGCGCCTTTTATGGTCCCAAGCTCGATTTCAAGCTGACCGATGCGATTGGCCGGGAATGGCAATGCGGCACCTTCCAGTGCGACTTCAACCTGCCGCAGCGGCTTGAGGCCGAATATGTCGGCGAGGACGGGGCCAAGCACATGCCGGTCATGCTGCACCGCGCCGTACTGGGCAGCTTTGAGCGCTTCATCGGCATCCTGATTGAAAACTATGCCGGCAAGATGCCGCTCTGGCTGGCGCCGCGCCAGGTGGTGGTGGCTTCGATCATTTCGGGCGCTGACGATTACGTCCATGAGGTTGTCGCGGCTTTGCAGGCGGCGGGAATCCGCGCAGAATCAGATACGCGCAATGAAAAGATCAATTACAAGGTTCGCGAGCATTCCGTTTCAAAAATTCCCGTGATACTTGTAATTGGTATGCAGGAAGTAGAGAATCGCACCGTATCGATGCGCCGTCTCGACCAGCAGGGTAGCCGGACATTCGGCCTCGATGAGATGCTTTCCGGGTTGATCGCAGAGGCATCCCCGCCCGATCTGCGCTAAATTATGCCGATTCACGCCGGATTTGGCAAAGTTTTACCGTCACGCGCCTTCGGGGGCGTTTCACCCTTGCGTTTCGGCATGGTTACTTCATGCTGCGCTTCAGCGTGAGCACGACTTTCTACCGCCTCCCTTCACGGGGCAGCCGGACTTTCGAAAGGGCTGCACGGACCCGCTTGCAACTCCGCAACCGGGAAACTTGAAGGAGAGAACGGAATGGCCACTGGCACCGTAAAATGGTTCAACACCACCAAAGGCTATGGCTTCATCGCACCTGATAATGGTGGCAAGGACGTCTTTGTCCACATTTCGGCTGTTGAGCGCGCCGGTCTGACCGGGCTGCAGGACAACCAGAAGATCAGCTTCGAACTGCAGGCTGGCCGTGATGGTCGCGAATCGGCCTCGGATCTGAAACTGCTCTGATCGGCAAGTGATCAGCAAGATGGGAAGGGTGATCCGCAAGGCTCACCCTTTTCGTTTTTTTGCGTGGATGTCAGCCGCTTCAGGTTCGTCTAGTGCTTTGCGGACATGGCGCTTCATTGCGCCGCTGTCTTCTTGTGACTATGTCTGCGCAGATCCGGGCCGAGGCGCGGTCCAGATAATTGAGTGAGAGCGCGATGATCACATTGGATATTTTTGCCGACCCGACCTGTCCCTGGTGCCTGATCGGCAAGGCGGAACTGGATCAGGCGCTGGAAACGCGGCCCCGCCATCCGTTCCAGGTCAGCTGGCAGCCGTTCCGGCTGAACCCGGACATGCCGCGTTCGGGGATGGATCACCTCGCCTATATGAAGGCCAAGTTCGGCAATAAGGACGGCATCATCGCCGCCAATGAGCCGGTGTTGAAGGCTGCGGAACGGCTCGGGCTCTGGATCAATATGGCGGCGATCGACCGGGTGCCGCAGACGCTGGACGCGTTCCGCCTGCTGCATTGGGCCGGGATCGAGCAGGCGCAAAGCCGGGTCATGTCGGGGCTGATGCAGGCCTATTGGCGCGAGGGGGCCAATCTTTCCGACCGCGATGTGCTGGCTAGGATTGGCGACAGGGCAGGGATGGACGGGGCGATGATCCGCCGTCTTCTGACCAGCGATGCCGATATCGAAGAGGTGCTGATCCGCGAAGCCCATGCCTGCGAGCGCGGGATTCGTGCGGTTCCGACCTTCATCATCGGCAACGAGCATGTCCTGTCCGGGGCCCAGCCCGCCGATCTGTGGCGACAAGTGATTGATGAGCTGGCCGGGAAACAGGCTGAGGGCGCGCAGGGCTGAACTTCGCCTGTCCCGGGAGGCAAAATGTAAAAGGCCCGCCAATGGCGGGCCTTTTACATATGGGTCAGAGGCTCATGCGCCCCAAGTGCGGACCGGGCCGCAATCCATGTGAACGAAATTCGACCGGGAATACTTGCCAACGCCGCCAGCCCGGCAGGCTGCAGCGGCCTTGTACATCTGACCGACCGAGCGCGATTTCAGCCGCAGATCGGCGGCCTTGCCTGACATATGCAGCGAGTTCTTGGCCACGCCCCGCGACCGGGCACGCAGCATGGCGTTGGTCTTGGGCGAGCGATAGCCCGACAGCATCATGTAGGGTTCGTTGGTTTGCAGCAGCCGATGCGAGGCGGCTGCGATGTCAACGGCGCGCGGATCAATGCCAATGGCCTGTCCGGTACGCCAGTCGCGCATGAAATAGTTGATTTCGTTCAGGGCATCACGGATGTACTTGCCGTCAATCCAGTAAACCGTATCAATACTTTCCCCCGTACGCGGGGAGTACATGCTGATGCGCCGATAATTGCCAGAGCGACGCAGGATGCCGAAAGCATTGCCGGCAACAGGTGCAGCCGCAACCGTCGTAGCTGCGAAGACACCGAGGATGCCGCGGCGGGAGATATCGATTGTCATTTCAGATCGCCTGTCCTGCTCTTCTCATTGAATGGCCACAAAACCGTGTGGCATATCCCTTCTTAATCGGAGGGTGCTTAAGAATATGCCACCAGAAGGATACATCCCGAAATCTTTTCGTTCCTGGCAGCGCAGATTCTCGCTTCGATAGGCGGAAATTCGCCGATATGTGTTATGATGAGTACGATTCGGCGAGGAAATTCTTGTCAATAGTCCAATTGACACAGGGGTTCTGGACCTGTTCGGTGGTGGCTGGCAAGGTGAAAGAAAACGGACGAGCAGAGGCTAAAAGGTGAACAATTTTGCGAATCAGTTGTGGCGAATCGCCATGATGGGGACCGCTCTGGTGGTATTGCCTCTTGTTGCCGGGGCCGCGCCGGCACCGAAGCTGGACTTTACCGATCAGGAAATGCAGCTGGCTCTGGCAGTGGCACCCGATCCCGGGTTGGCTGCCTTCTATGGCGCCCATGAGTTGAAACCGGTCTTCGACGGCCCCAAGGCCGCGCTGCGCCGCGCCGCGCTTCTGGCGGCGATCGCGACCGCGCCCGAACACGGCCTGCCGCCGGAGCGCTATGACATTGCCGGTCTGGATACGAATGCGGACGATATCAGTGCGGAAACAGAGCTGCGCTATGCGAAAGTGCTGATGCGTTGGGCTGACGACGTTTCGAACGGGCTCGTCGATCCCAAGCGCACCGATTCGATGAACAAGCGCGAGGTCGCTCCGGTCGATATGGCGGGGCTTCTGGAAGGAATTACCGGAAGCGATCCGGCCGCCGCCCTGGAGGCGCTGCCGCCGCATGATCAGGCCTATGAGGTGCTGCGGGGCATGCTGGCCGAAAGCGCTGCGCTGATCGCACCGCCCGGTGTGGCGCGGGTTCCGGCCGGGCTCTACAAGCCCGGCATGTCCGGGGCCGACGTCGCCGCCCTGCGGGTGCGGCTCGATTCCATCGGCTTTCGGCCCGAGACCGCGCCGGCCGATCCGCAGTTTTTTGACGAAGATCTGCGCGATGTGCTCGCCCGTTATCAGAAGGCCGCCGGTCTGGCCTCGGACGGGATTGCCGGCCCGCGTACCATCTCCCGGCTCAATGGCGGCGATGCCGGCCCGCAGACCCGGCGGATCATGATCGCGATGGAGCGGCTGCGCTGGCTGAACGGAAACGATCTGAACGCCCGGATGATCTGGGTGAACATCCCCAGTTATGTCGCCGAGATCCGCGAAGCCGGGCAGACCCGGTTTCAGACCCGCGTCGTGGTCGGCAAGGCCGAGCCCGATTGGGAAACCCCCGAATTCAGCGATGTGATGGCATTCGTCGTGCCCAATCCCCGCTGGAACGTGCCGCGTTCGATTGCGGCGAAATCCTATCTGTCCAAGCTGCGGGCCAACCGCAATGCGGTGTCCCATCTCGACGTGGTGGACCGGCGCGGCAATGTCATCCCACGTGAGAATATCGACTTCAACAAATACAGCGATGCGAACTTCCCCTACTCGCTGCGCCAGAAGCCGTCGCCCGACAATGCTCTTGGGCAGGTGAAGTTCATGTTCCCCAATCCGTGGAACATCTATCTGCACGACACGCCGTCCAAGGGGCTGTTCAACAACAGCAACAGGGCCTATTCGCATGGTTGCGTCCGCGTTGGGCGCCCGTTTGATCTGGCGTATGAGCTGTTGCGCGGCAACAGTGCCAATCCCAAAGCAATGTTCGACCGGGTGCTGGCAAAGGGCGAGGAACAGTGGATCAAGCTCGATGAGCCACTTCCGATCCATCTGGTCTATTTCACCACCATTCCCGATCCCGACGGCAGGCTGCGGACCTATCCCGACGTCTATGGCCGCGATGCGCGGGTCTGGGCGGCGATGCAGAAAGCGGCAGAAGCGGGCAGTTGATCCGATCGCATCTGCCTCTGCACGGCTGACCTGTCCATAAGTCGCAGCGACAGGTCTGGCGCTTGGGCCGACGGATGACTAGATCTTGCCCCGAAAGGAGACCGCAATGCAGGTCACGATCAAGGATCTGGCCCGGGCCCTGGATGCCCGCGCCTGGGGCGATCTGTCGATGGAGGTCGGCGGGGCTGCCGAGCCGGCTCTGGCCGGGCCGGGACAGATCGCATTGGCCATGTCGCCCAAATATGCCGAGGCGCTGAAGCCCGGCGCCGCCGCCATCCTGGCCGAGGGCATGGATCCAGAGGCTTACGGGCTCGCCGCCGCGATCTTCGCGCCACGCCCGCGCCTGGTCATGGCCGGGCTGACCCGCAGCTTCGATCCCGGCCCCGATATCGCGCCGGGTATCCATGCCAGCGCAGTGATCGACCCTGCCGCCGAGATCGGCCCGGGTGCCGCCATCGGTCCCTTTGTCGAAATCGGTGCCGGGGTTCGCATCGGCGCGAATGTCCGGATCGCCAGCCATGTCTCGATCGGGCGCGATGCGCGGATCGGGGATGATGCGCTGATCCTCAACGGGGTCCGCATTCAGCACGGCGTCAGCATCGGTGCGCGCGTGGTGATCCAGCCCGGCGCGATTATCGGCTCGGACGGTTTTTCCTTTGTTACCCCCGAGGAATCCGGGGTCGAGGAAATCCGCCGTACCCTTGGCAAGCGCGAAGTGATCCGCGAGCAGCAATGGGTGCGCATCCATTCGCTTGGCGGCGTCGAGATCGGCGATGACGTCGAAATCGGTGCCAATACCACGATTGACCGGGGCACGGTGCGCGCGACCCGGATCGGACGCGGCACCAAGCTCGATAACCTCGCCCATATTGGCCATAACGTCGTGATCGGTGAAGATTGCCTGATCTGCGGCCAGGTCGGGATTGCCGGGTCGTCGGTGATCGGCAACCGGGTCGTGCTGGCCGGGCAATGCGGGGTCTCGGATAATGTGTCCATTGGCGACGATGTGATTGCCGGCGGTGCCAGCAAGCTCTTCAGCCGGGTGCCGGCGGGGCGGGTGGTGCTGGGCTCTCCGGCCGTCGATATGGGCACCCGGATGGAGATGGACCGCGCCCTGCGCCGGCTGCCGCGACTGGCTGCAAGCGTCGCCAGGCTTCAGAAAACCGTTACAGACTTGCTCGATAAGTCCTGATCAGGAGGACCTGATGACCGAAATTCGTACCCGCATTCGCGAGATCCTTGCCGAGCAGGCCATGCTCGACATCGATCAGATCGCCGATGATGCCAGCCCGGCCGATCTTGGGATCGACAGCCTCGGGCTCGTCGAAACCATTTTCGCGCTGGAGGAGGAGTTCGACATCTCGATCCCCTTCAATGCCAATGAGCCCGAGAAATCGGAATTCGACATTTCGACTATGGGCAGCATCATCGCCGCCATCGAGAAACTGGTCGCCGCAAAAGAATGACAATGACCGACAATAACAGGGCAGGGGCCAGCGGTCTGCGCCGCGTGGTCATTACCGGCATGGGCACGGTCAATGCGCTTGGTCTCGATGTGCCGACCACGCTTGAGGCCATGCGCGAGGGGCGCTGCGGGATCACCCAGCTGGAGTTTCGCGATGTGGCGCGGCTGACCATCCAGATCGGTGCCCAGATCCACAATTGGAAGCCCGAGGATTATTTCAACCGCCAGCAGATCCTGCTTTACGACAAGTTCACCCAGTTTACCCTGCTGGCCGCCAAGGAAGCGGTGGCGCAGTCCGGGCTGAGCTTTCAGGGCAATCTGGGCCTTTCCGCCGGCGTTGTGCTGGGCACGGCCGGGGGCGGGCTGAACACCTGGGACGAAAACTACCGCGTCGTCTATGAAGAGGGCAAGAACCGGGTTCATCCCTTTGTCGTTCCGAAGCTGATGAACAATGCCGCCGCCAGCCATGTTTCGATGGAATTCGGGCTGCGTGGGCCGTCCTTCACGGTGGCGACCGCCTGCGCCAGCTCGAACCACGCGATGGGGCTGGCCTTTCAGATGGTGCGCTCGGGCGCGGCCAGGGTCATGCTGTCGGGCGGATCCGAGGCCATGCTGTGCTTTGGCGGCATCAAGGCCTGGGAAGGGCTGCGGGTCATGTCGAAGGATGGCTGCCGCCCGTTCAGCGCCAATCGCAACGGCATGGTGCAGGGTGAAGGCGCCGGCGTCTTCGTCTTCGAGGATTATGAACATGCCCGGGCCCGCGGCGCGGATATTTTGGCCGAGGTCGTCGGCTTTGCCATGTCATCGGATGCGCAGGATATCGTCATGCCCTCGGCGCAGGGGGCGGAACGCGCCATCACCGGGGCCATGCGCGATGGTGGGCTGAACCCGGAAGATATCGGCTATATCAATGCTCATGGCACGGGCACGGCGGCAAATGACAAGACCGAATGCGCCGCTGTTGCCCATGCCTTCGGCCATCACGCCGACCGGCTGATGATCTCTTCGACCAAGTCGATGCACGGCCATGTCATCGGCGGAACCGGCGCGGTCGAGCTGCTGGCCTGCATCATGGCGCTGCGCGATGGGATCATCGCACCGACTATCAATTATGAGGAGCCGGACCCGGAATGCGCGCTCGATGTCGTGCCCAATGAGGCGCGTGAGACCCGGGTCGATGCGGTTCTGTCGAATGCCTTCGCCTTTGGCGGGCTCAATGCGGTGATCGCGCTGCGCCGGATGTGAGGATCCGGGGGCCGGTTCAGCCCGGTTTCCGTTCGTTCTGAAGCCAGCGCAGCCCGGCCTCGGTCGTGGTGCGCGGCGTATATTCGGCCGAGACCCAGCCGGGATATTGCGCGGCATCGACGGCCTCGAGGAAAGCGCGATAGTCGATATCGCCTCCGCGCGGCTCATGTCGGCCAGGGGCGCCGGCAATCTGGATGTGGTGAACCCGCGGATGATACTGCTCCCATGTGCCCAGCACATCGCCGGTGATCATATGGGCCTGATAGACGTCGAATTGCAGCCCGATATTGGCGGCCCCAACCGTGTCGAGCGCCCGCACCGCCAGATCGAAATCGCTGAGATAATAGCCGGGCATGTCGGTCTGGTTCATCGGCTCGATGGTCAGGCTGGCATGGGGGGCGCGCTGCGCCGCCCAAGCCAGGTTTTCGACATAGCAATCGAACGCCGCCGGCCCTTCGGCCTTGCCTGCCATGATGTGAATGTGACGTGAGGACAGCGCCTCGGACACGCGCAGCGCGCGTTCGAAGTCACGGCGAAACCTTTCCTGAAGGCCCGGGATTGCGGCAAAGCCGCGCGGCCCGCCCGCCCAGTTTGGCGGCGGGCAGTTGATCAGCACCACCTCCAGCCCGGCCTTGCGGGCAGCTTGCCGCAGCTCCGGCGTGGCGAGGTCATAGGGGAACAGGATCTCCACCCCCTGAAAACCGGCGCGGTGGGCAGCGTCGAAACGTTGCAGCATCGGCAGTTCGTTGAACAGCAGGGTCAGGTTTGCGGCGAAACGGGCCATTACAGCTCCAACGGAAAAAATTGACCGGCAGAGCATACGCCAAACCGGCCATCGGGTCCGGGTATGGCATGCTCTGCCAAGCGGTAATAACTCTTGCGATCAATCCGCGCCAGCAGTCCGCCCCGAATTTCAACATAAGGTTGCGGATTGTCGGCGCTGCCGCGCAGATGCAAGGGGTGAACGCCGTCAAGCCGGGCATGTTCCCCGAGATTGGTCTCGAATGTGATTTCATCGCCTGCGATTGTGACATCGGTGGCGATGAATGGCGCGTCCTCGACCTGGATGCCGACCTTTTCGACCGGCGTGACCAGGAAATGCCGGCCATCCTCGAATTTCAGGATATTGGCGAACATGCGGACCATTTCCGGCCGCGGGATTGGGCGGCCTTCATGCCACCAGCTGCCGTCCGCGCGGATCACCATGTCCATTTCGCCGCAATAGGGCGGGTTCCACAGATGCACCGGAGCCGGGCCGCGCAGGCCGGACTTGCGGGCAGCCGCCGCGATATCGCTTGCGCGATCTGCCGCCACTCTTGCTTCGTCAGAAGTCATGTCGGACGGTTTGCCCATTTCACCCGCCTTCGATCCGTGGTTTCATGCTTCTAGAGCAGAATGAGAGATTTGTCATGGCCGAGGATGGCATACTGGTTGATGAAATCCAGTCATTGGGGGGGCGCCTGATCGAGGCGCGCGCCAGTATTGAGCGCCGCTTCGTCGGCCAGCATGAGGTGGTCGAACAGGTTCTGGCCGCCATCCTGGCGGGCGGGCATGCGCTGCTGGTCGGCCAGCCCGGGCTGGGCAAGACCATGCTGGTCGATACGCTGGCCACGGTGCTGGGGCTCGACGATGCACGTATCCAGTTCACCCCCGATCTGATGCCGGCCGATATTCTGGGCTCGGAAATCCTCGATCACGGGACGGACGGGCGGCGCGAGTTCCGCTTTGTAGAAGGGCCGGTCTTCACCCAGCTGCTGATGGCCGATGAGATCAACCGGGCCAGCCCGCGCACCCAGTCGGCGCTCTTGCAGGCCATGCAGGAGGGGCAGGTGACGATTGGCGGCGCCCATCGCCCACTCGGCCAGCCTTTCCATGTGCTGGCGACCCAGAACCCGATCGAGCAGGAGGGCACCTATCCGCTGCCCGAAGCCCAGCTCGACCGTTTTCTGATGCAGGTGCAGGTCGACTATCCCGACCGGGAGACCGAACGGGCGATCCTGCTGGCCACGACGGGCGAGCTCAGTGAGACGCCCCATGCGGTGATGGATCCGGCCAGCCTGCTGGCGGCGCAGGCGCTGATCCGGCGGATGCCGGTGGGCGAAAGCGTGGTCAATGCGATCCTCGATCTGGTCCGGGCGCTGCGCCCGGGGCCGGAGGGCGCGGATTGGGCGAGCGAAACCCTCAGCTGGGGTCCGGGGCCGCGCGCGGCGCAGGCGCTGATGCTGGTGACGCGGGCGCGGGCGGTGCTGAGCGGGCGCTTTGCCCCGACGCTGGAAGATGTCGATGCCATGGCCACGCCGGTCCTGCGCCACCGCATGGCCCTGAGCTTCGCCGCGCGCGCCCGCGGCGAGACCGCCGCCTCGGTCATCGCGCGTCTGCGAGAGCAACAGTTCCGGCAGGCGGCGTGAGCGAGCAGGCCGTCACCCGGGCCGCGATCCTGCGGGCTCGCGCCGAGGCTGCGGCTGCGGCCCTGCCGCCGCTGCTCCTGGCGCGTGGCTCGGTGACGATGACCGCGACGCCCGGCGGGCATGGGTTGCGCCGGCCCGGCGTCGGCGAGGATTTCTGGCAATACCGCCCGGCCCATGCCGGCGACAGTGCGCGCAGCATCGACTGGCGCCGCTCGGCACGGGGCGACAGCGAATTCATCCGCGACCGCGAGCGCCAGACCATGCGCAGCGCTGCGATCTGGGTCGGGCGCGGGGCCGGCATGGGCTATGGCGGCCAGCGAATGGGACGCGGCGCGAAAGCCGAGGGCGAGACGAAATCGGACCGCGCCCGATTGATTGCGCTGGCGCTTGGCCTGTCGCTGATCCGGGCTGGCGAACGGGTCGGCATGCTGGGTGAGCCGCCCGGCAGCGGTGCGGCGCAGGCGGAAAATCTGTCGCTGGCCCTGGCGCGCCCAGACCTGCTGCGCGAAGATGACGATCAACCCGATCCGGCAGCGATCCGGCCCGGGCAGGCGGTCGTTTTGATTGATGATTTTTTAAGCAATGACAATGCGTTGAATGAATTTCTTAAACTGGTTTCCAGTGGTGGCGGCGAGGGCGCCATGTTGCAGGTTCTTCATCCCGATGAGGAGGAATTTCCCTTCTCGGGGGCTGTCCGCTTTGAGAGCGCCGGCGGTCGGATCCATGAAACCCGCGATGCCCATGGGCTGCGTGCGGCCTATCTGGCCCGGCTGGAGGCCCGGCGCACGGCACTGGCGCAGGCGGCCCGGCAGGCCGGATTTGTCTTTGGAACCCATGATCTCGCCCATCCGGTCTCGGATGCGCTGATCTGGCTTCACGGGGTGCTGTCGGCGCGATGATGATGCTCGGCCCAATCGGTTTTGGCGCGCCGCTGATGCTGGCGGGGCTGGCGGTTCTGCCGGTCCTGTGGTGGATCCTGCGGGCGCTGCCGCCGATGCCGCGTCGGGTGCGTTTTCCCGGCACTGTGCTGCTGGCCGGGCTGCACGATCCCGATCCGGTGGCGCGGCGCACGCCCCGGTGGCTTTTGCTACTGCGTCTGAGCGCACTGGCGGCGGTGATCGTGGCCTCTGCCGGTCCGGTCTGGCGTCCCGCCCCGCCGGCGACCGAGGGCGACGCGCTGCTGATCGTCATGGACAGCGGCGGCGATGCCGGCGCGAACTGGGCCGAAGCCCGCATCCGTGCCCTGCGCGCGGCCGAGATCGCCAGTGCCGCCGGCCAGCCGGTCGCGGTCCTGCTGGCCGATGGGCAGGGCGATGAGCCGCTGAATTTCGGCCCCGGCAAAGAGGCTGCCGATGCCCTGCGCGCCGCCAGCCCGCAGCCCTGGCCGGGCGCTTATCCGGTCGATCCGGCGGCAGCCCTGGCCAATGTGCCTGCGGGGCGGCTGCGCACGCTCTGGCTCAGCGACGGGCTCGACCATCCCGGCCGGGCCGATTGGCTGGCGGTGCTGGCGGATCGCGGCCCGGTTGCGGTGCTCGCGCCTTCCGAGCCTGCGCAGAGCCTGCGCATGATCGAAAGCGGCGCGAAGCCGGTGCTGGAGCTGGCGATAGCTGGCACCGGACCGGCACCGAAGATTGTGGCGCTCGGCCCCGACCCGCAGGGGATTTTGCGCGAGCTGGCCCGGCTGGATCCCGGCGCGCCGGTGCGGCAGGGCGGGATTGTCCGGCGCCCGGTTGCGGTCGATCTGCCGCCTGAATTGCTGGGCCGCGTCACCCGGTTCCGCATTGATGGCAGCGCATCCGCGACGGCGGTGGTGCTGGGCGATGACCGCCTGCGCCGGCCGCTGGTTGCTCTGGTCAGCGATGGCCGGGCCGGATCGGAGGGGCAGGAACTGTTGTCGCCGGCCCATTTCCTGCGCGCCGCACTGGCCGGCCCGGCCCGGGTGATTGAGGTCGGGCTCGATGATGCGCTGGCGGCCCATCCCGATGTCATCGTGCTGATGGACCGGGTCGGGCTGGAAGCGGATGGTGCCCTTGCCGATTGGGTGGATGGGGGAGGTCTGCTGATCCGTTTTTCCGGCCCGCGCATGGCCGCCGATCCCGGCCTTCCCGACGAGCCGCTGCTGCCGCTGCGCTTGCGTGCCGGCGGGCGCGACATGGGCGGTGCGCTGAGCTGGGGCGAGCCGCGTCCGATTGCGCCTTTCCCGGGCGGTGGACCTTTTGCCGGCCTCTCCATCCCCGATGATGTCACCATCCGCGCCCAGCTGATGGCCGAGCCCGCGCCCGATCTGGACGAACGGGTAATCGCCACGCTGAGCGATGGCACGCCTCTGGTCAGCCGCGCACCGATGGGGGATGGCCAGCTGGTCCTGTTCCATTCGACCGCCAATGCCGACTGGTCCTCGCTGTCGATTTCGGGCCTGTTCGTCTCGATGCTGGAGCGGCTGATTGCCAGCGCGGGCCGGGCGGTTGCGGATGATCCGGGCCCGCTTGATGAAGGGGCCGGGATCTGGACGGCCGAGCAGGTTCTTGACGGTTTCGGCCGGCTGAGCCCGGCCCGCGATCCTGCCCCGCTCCAGGCCGCCGATCTGGCCGATGGCGCGGCCCCCGGGATTGCGGCCGGGATCTATGTCTCGGGCGAGCGGCGGCTGGCGCTCAATGCCGGCGGCCCGATCCGGCTGGCCGACTGGCCGGGGGCGCAGGTGGAAAGCGCGAAAGCCTCGGGGCTGGCGCTATCGGGCTGGTTTTTGCTGGCGGCAGCCGGGCTCTTGCTGCTCGATCTGGCCGGCAGCCTCATGCTGCGGCGCGGCCATCTGGCGGCGCTGCTGCTGGCGGCGCTGATCCTGCCCGGCCAGCCGCCGCAGGCGCAGGAACTCGACCCCGATCTGGTTCGGGCGGCTTCGGAATTTGCCATGGGCTATGTGCTGACCGGCGATGCCGAGCTTGACGAGATCTCGCGCGCCGGCCTGACCGGGCTGTCGGGGATGATGGCCGCGCGTACCACGGTCGAGCCGACCGAGCCGGTGGCGATTGATCTCGAAACTGCTGATCTGTCGCTGATGAGCTTTCTGTACTGGCCGATCGGTCCCGATCAGCCCATGCTTTCGGTAGAGGCCTATCTGCAGCTTAACCGTTTCCTGCGCGGCGGCGGGATGATTCTCTTTGATACCCGCGATGCCGATCTGGCCGGAACGGGGGCCGGGCTTGATGGGGCCGCCGATCTGCGCCGGATCGCCGGCCCGCTCGACCTGCCGCCGCTGGCGCCGGTGCCGCCTAATCATGTGCTGACCCGGGCCTTCTATCTTCTCGACAGCTTTCCGGGCCGTTACGCCGATGGCGAAGTCTGGGTCGAGGCGGCCGCACCAGGTGCGGGCGGTGTGGTCAATGACGGGGTCTCGCCGGTGGTGATCGGCGGCAATGCCTGGGCCGAGGCTTGGGCGGTCGATGATCGCGGCCTGCCGCTTTATGCGGTCGGTGCGGGGCTGGACGGCGAACGCCAGCGCGAGATGGCCAATCGCTTCGGCGTCAATCTGATCATGTATGTGCTGACCGGAAACTACAAATCCGACCAGATCCATGTGCCCGATCTGCTCTCGCGTCTGCAACGGGAGGGTGCGCCATGAACGGGCTCGGGCTGGTTCTCGATCCGATCCTCGCGCCGCTGATCGGCGAGATGGCGGCCGGCTGGATCGCTGCCGGGGTGGCGGCGCTTGCAGCAGTGGTCTTTGCAATTGCCTGGTGGCAGGGCCTGCGCGGCTTCTTCTGGCGGGGGGTGGCGCTTTTGCTGATCGCCGCCGCGCTTGCCGGACCGGGCTTGCAGCGGGCGACGGCGCGGGCGCTCGACGATATCGTGCTGCTGATCGACGATCAGAGCGCCAGCCAGACCCTGCCCGGGCGGCGCGCGCAAAGCGATGGCGCATTGGCGCGGATCGAGGAGCAGCTGGCCGAATGGCCCGATATCGAGCTCCGCCGCATCAGCGTCGGTGATGCCGAGGATGGCACGCTTCTGGGCGCCGCGCTTGGTCATGCGGTCCTGGCCGAGCCGGCGAATCGTCTGGCCGGCGCCATCGTGGTCAGCGACGGCCTGGCCCATGATCCTGCCGCGATCCCCGCCGAGATGCCGGCACCGCTGCATGTGCTGCAAAGCGGCGCGCCTGAAGACTGGGATCGCCGGATCGTCATCGACGAGGCGCCGCGTTTCGCGCTGATCGGCAAGCCGGCGCTGATCCGGCTGCATGTAAGCGATGAAGGGGCGGTGCCCGGTGCGGTTGCAGGCCGACCGGCCCGTCTGCGCGCCGAGCTTGACGGCGAGACCATCGCGACGCTGGCGGTGATGCCGGGTCGTCCGCTCGATCTGCCGGTCACGCTGGACGCCGCCGGGCCGAATGTCATCCAGATCAGCATCGAAACCGAGGCGGGCGAGCTGACCGGGCTGAATAACCAGATCGGGTTGACGGTCGAGGCCGTGCGCGACCGGCTGCGGGTGCTTCTGGTCTCGGGCGAGCCCAATCTCGGTGAAAGAACCTGGCGCAACCTTCTGAAATCGGATGCGAATGTCGATCTGATCCATTTTACCATCCTGCGCCCGCCGGAAAAATACGACGGGGTGCCGGTGGATGAGCTGGCCCTGATCCGCTTTCCGACCGAAGAGCTGTTCATGAGCCGGATCGACGATTTCGACCTGATCATCTTCGACCGCTACCGCATGCGCGGCATTCTTCTGCCGCAATATTACGAAAACATCCGCCGCTATGTCGAAGATGGCGGCGCGGTTCTGGTCTCGGCCGGGCCGGAATTTGCGGGGGTGGACAGCATTGCCCGCTCGGCTCTGGGGGAGATCCTGCCGGCCCTGCCGAGCGGGCGGGTGATCTCGGCGCCTTTCACCCCGCGCCTGACCGATGCCGGTCGCCGCCATCCGGTGACCGAGGATCTGCCCGGTGCGCCGCCCGAGGATGCGGCGGCCAAGGGAGAGGTCTGGGGCCGCTGGCTGCGTATGATCGAAACCCTGCCGAGCCCCGATGCCGCTGTGGCAATGACTGGGGCGGATGATCGGCCGCTTCTGATGCTGAGCCGGCAGGGCGAGGGGCGGGTGGCGCTGATCGCCTCGGATCAGCTCTGGCTCTGGGGGCGCGGGTTTGAGGGTGGCGGGCCGCAGCTCGATCTGATGCGGCGCATCGCCCATTGGTCGATGAAGGAGCCCGAACTGGAGGAAGAGGCGCTGGAGCTGCGCAGCCCCGGCGGGCAGGTGATCGAGATCACCCGGCGCAGCCTGGGGAAGGTCTCGGAGCCGGCGACGATCACCGGGCTGGATGGTGCCGAGGCCACGCTGAGCCTTGCCGAATCCCTGCCGGGCCGCTTTTCCGCGCGCCATGACGCGCCGGCGCCGGGACTCTATACGGTTCGGCAAGGCGATCTGGCCCGTAGCATCGTCATCGGCCCGGCCGCCCCGCGTGAATTCGAGCGCACGTTAGCCGATGCCTCGGCCTTCGCGGGGCTGGCGGCTGCCTCAAACGGCTCGGTCAGGAAGCTCTCGGACGGGATGCCCGATCTGCGCCGCGTCAAGGCCGGCCGGCCGGCGCAGGGGCAGGGAATAGGCGGGGCGTGGATCGGGCTCACCCAGCGTGAGGCGGAGACGGTGACCGGGCTCAGTCGGCGCCCGCTCATGCCGGGCTGGCTCTGGCTGTGCCTGATCGCGGGCACCATGCTGGCCGGCTGGCTGATCGAGGGCCGGCGCGGGGCAGGCAGGCAGGCGGCAGATGTTTCCTGAGTGCCTCACCATCGGCTGCCGAGCGCCGTCAGCCATACCAGGCGGAGCTTTCTCTTCCCGTCCGTCCTTGCCAATGCGCCCCGCGCTTTGCTAGCACCGTTCTCAAGCTTAGATCGAAAGGTGACATTATGGCCGATCCTCAGATTACCGACGCCGATATCGGCCTGATCCAGCGGATCCTTCCGCATCGCTACCCTTTCCTGCTAATCGACAAGGTGCGCGACATCGTTCCGCACAGTTCGGGTGTTGGCATCAAGAATGTCACCTTCAACGAGCCGCATTTCCAAGGCCATTTCCCTGGCCAGCCGGTCATGCCCGGCGTGACCATTGTCGAGGCCATGGCCCAGACCGCCGGGATCGTGGTCGGTGTCAGTCTCGATCTCGCCGATAAGGGGCTGAAGGTCTACTTCATGGCCATCGACAAGGTGAAGTTCCGCCGCATGGTGGTGCCGGGCGACGTGCTGGAAATGCATGTCACGGTCAAGCGCGGCGGCGGCAAGATCTGGAAATTCGAGGGCAAGGCCCTGGTCGAGGGCGAGCTGGCCTGCGAGGCCGAGTTCACCGCGATGATGGAGCAGCCCGCGAAAGAGGCGGCGGATGGGTGAACCGCTGATCCACCCTTCGGCAATTGTCGAGGATGGCGCGCAGATCGGACGGGATGTCCGGGTCGGCCCGTTCTGCATGGTCGGCCCGAAGGTACGGCTGGGTGACGGGGTCGAGCTGAAATCCCATGTCGTCGTGACCGGCGATACTTCAGTTGGCGAAGGCACGGTGATCTATCCCTTCGCCTCGATCGGTCATGATCCGCAGGATCTGAAATTCCATGGCGAACAGACCCGTCTGGATATCGGTGCCCGCAACCGAATCCGCGAATATGTCACCATGCAGCCCGGCACCGAAGGCGGCGGCGGGGTGACCCGGGTCGGGGATGACGGGCTGTTCATGGCCAATTGCCATGTCGCCCATGACTGCCAGATCGGCAATCACGTCATTCTGGTCAATTCGGTGGCCGTGGCCGGCCATTGTGTCGTCGAGGATGAAGTGATCGTCGGCGGGCTTTCGGGCATTCACCAATTCGTCCGGCTCGGTCGCGGGGCCATGATCGGCGCCCTGTCCATGGTGACTGCCGATGTTCTGCCTTATGGGCTGGTCCAGGGACCGCGCGCCCATCTTGACGGGCTCAATCTGATCGGGCTGAAGCGCCGAGGCGCCAGCCGGTCCGAAATTGTCGAATTGCGCGGCATGCTGGCTAGGCTGCATGAGGGCGCGATGCGCGATACCGCACGCGAAATCACCTCGGGCGAGAATGGGGCGATGGCGCAGGAAGTGCTTGATTTCATCCTTGGTCCCTCGGACCGCAGCTTCCTGAAACCGCTATGAGCCGCACTGCGATTATTGCCGGGCAGGGCGCGCTTGCCCCTGCCGTCGCGGCCAGCCTGGACAATCCGGTTGTCGCCGCGCTTGAAGGCTTTGCCCCGCCGCTGGCCCATGAAACCTTCCGGCTGGAGCGGCTGGTGCCGTTTTTCGACTGGCTTTCGGAACAGGATGTCGCGCGGGTGACCTTTGCAGGGGCGGTCCGCCGCCCGCGTCTCGACCCTGAAGCCTTCGATCCGCGAACTGCCAGTCTGGTGCCGCGCATTCTCACCGCCATGCAGTCGGGCGACGATGCCGCCCTGCGCGAGGTGATCGCGCTGTTCGAAGAAGCCGGCTTTCAGGTGGTCGGCACCGCCGAGATCTGCCCGGATCTGGTCCCCGAGGCCGGCATTCTGGTTGGCGAGCCCACCGCCGCCGATATTGCCGATGCCGACCGGGCGGCGGTGATCGTCGAAGGGCTCGGTGCGCTCGATCTGGGGCAGGGGGCCGTTGTGGCGCAGGGGCTTTGCCTTGCGGTCGAGACCCTGCCGGGGACAGCGGCCATGCTGGATTTCGTGGCGCTGCATCGCGATATGCGCCCGCGGCCCAACGGTGCGCGCGGGGTGTTCTGGAAAGCGCCGAAGCCGGTGCAGGATCGGCGGGTCGATTTGCCAGCCATCGGCCCGGACACCGTGGATCAGGCGGCACGGGCCGGGCTGGCCGGGATCGCCTGGCAGGCAGGAGGTGTCATTATGCTTGAGCGCGAGACTGTGCTAGAACGTGCCCGTGATGCAGGGATCTTCCTGTGGGCGCGCTGAGCGTGCCCGACCACAGCGTTGACATTTTGTGCGGCGGAGGGATCGGATGCGCTTCTTTCTGATTGCCGGTGAGGTTTCAGGTGACAAGCTTGGCGGCGCGCTGATGGCGGGATTGCGGGCCATGCAGCCCGAGGCCAGCTTTGAAGGGGTTGGCGGCGCTGAAATGGCGGCGCAGGGACTTGGCAGCCTGTTCCCGATGGAAGAGCTCTCGGTGATGGGGATTGCCGAGGTTCTGCCCAAATACCGCCAGCTGAAACGCCGGATCGCCGAAACCGCTCGGGCCGTGGTCGATGCCGCGCCCGATGCGCTGATCACCATCGACAGCCCGGATTTCTGCCTGCGCGTGGTCAAGGCCGCCAAGGAACTGGGCTATGATGGGCCGGTCATCCATTATGTCGCGCCTTCGGTCTGGGCCTGGCGTCCGGGCCGGGCGGCGAAAATGTCCAAACTGGTCGATCATGTTCTGGCTCTGCTGCCGTTCGAGCCGCCCTATATGGAAGCCGCCGGGATGAGCTGCGATTTCGTTGGCCATCCGGTCGTCGCCGAGGAGCTGGCCAGCTGGGCCGAGGCCGAGGCCTTCCGCAATGCTCATGATATCCCTTCCGATGCGCCGCTGGTTCTTTGTCTGCCCGGATCGCGCAAGGGAGAGGTGGCGCATCTGGCTCCCCGTTTCGACGAGGCGCTGATCCGCGTGCGCGACCGCATTCCCGAGCTGCGCGTGGTGATCCCGACCGTGCCCGGCGTCTCGCGCATGGTCCGTGAGATGACCAAACGCTGGCCGGCGGCCCCGATCGTGGTCGAGGATCCGGCGGGAAAGCGGGCGGCGTTCATGGCCTCCAATCTGGCGCTTGCCGCGTCAGGGACAGTCAGTCTGGAGCTTGCGGCCAATGGTGTGCCGATGGTGATCGCCTATGACATGGCGCCGATATCGCGCTGGCTGATCGGGATGCTGCTGAAGACCGATACGGTGACGTTGGTCAATCTGGTCAGCGAGACCCGGGCCGTGCCCGAATTTCTTGGCAGGAACTGCCGGCCCGCGCCGATTGCGGAAAGTCTGCTCGATCTGCTGGAAAGCCCGGAAAAGTGCGCGGCTCAGGTCGATGCGATGGCACTGACCATGGACCGGCTGGGGGAAGGCGGGGCGGCGCCCGGCTTGCGGGCGGCGACATCGGTGCTCGACTTTCTGCGCCGCCGGCAGGCTTAACGGCGGGCCTGGATCCAGCCGCCGCCCAGAATCCGGGTGCCATCGGTTTCATAGAAGACGCAGGCCTGACCGGGGCTGACCCCTTCCTCGGGGTCGAGCAGCTCGACCTCGGTCGTTCGCGGCCCGGTCGGGCGCAGGATGGCCCTGCGCGGCGGCCGGGTCGAGCGGATGCGGACCATGATTTCGCGCTCGCTGCCCTCGAAAGGACCCTCGCCGATCCAGTTCACCTCACCCACCGGCACGATCCGTGTGGACAGCGCCTCACGCGGGCCGACAATGACCCGGCGGGTTTCGGGGTCGAGCCTGACCACGTAAAGTGGATCGCCGAGCCCGCCAATCCCCAGACCGCGCCGCTGGCCGATGGTGTAATGGATGACGCCGCGATGGCTGGCCAGCACATTGCCGTCCATATCGACAATCTCGCCCGGATCGGCCGCGCCGGGGCGCAGCTTTTCGATGACGGCCGCGTAATTGCCGTTCGGCACGAAGCAGATGTCCTGGCTGTCCGGCTTGTCGGCCACCGATAGCCCGAATTGCGCCGCCATCGCCCGGGTTTCGGCCTTGCTGACCAGATGTCCCAGTGGGAAGCGCAGGAAATCCAGCTGCTCCTGCGTGGTCGAGAACAGGAAATAGCTCTGATCGCGATTCGGATCGGCTGCCATATGCAATTCGGCACCGCCCAGACCCATCTTGCGCTGGATGTAATGGCCGGTCGCCATGCAATCGGCATCGAGATCCCTGGCGGTTTCCAGCAGATCGCGGAACTTCACCCGCTCATTGCAGCGAATGCAGGGCACCGGGGTCGCTCCGGCCAGGTAGGCATCGGCAAATTCGTCGATCACCGATTCCCTGAACTTGTTTTCGTAATCCAGCACATAATGCGGAAAGCCGATTCGTTCAGCCACGCGCCGGGCATCATGAATGTCCTGCCCCGCGCAGCAGGCACCCTTCTTTGCCAGGGCTGCGCCATGGTCATAAAGCTGCAGCGTCACACCGATTACGTCGTAACCCTGCTGAGCCAGATGCGCGGCCACGACTGAACTATCGACGCCGCCCGACATGGCAACGACAACCCGGGTTTTGGCCGGGGGCTTAGCAAAGCCCAATGAATTCAGACCCGTATCGGGGTTGATGCTGGTCATGCTGGTCACGGAATATCCTTTCGGGCGCTGCTGGCGCCGATCTTTGCTGAAAATTATAGGAATTATTTGCGTGGTCTCAAGGCGCAGTTCATTCACGGTTAAATTCTCTGTGGCAGACATGGCATCGAAAGGAGCCTGCCGATGTATCTGCGAAAAGCTACCGGGCCGCGTGCGGTCGCCTTGCCGAACGGCACGATCCTCTCTCTCGCCGACCTGCCGCCAGCCAATACCCGCTGGGTTGCCAGCCGCAAGGCGGTGGTGGTCAACGCGGTGGTTTACGGGCTTCTGCCCCGGGGTGAGGCGATTTCGCGCTATGGTCTTTCGGAGGAGGAATTCGACAGCTGGTGCGCTGCGGTCCGCGATTACGGGATCCGGGCCCTGCGCGTGACGGCCATTCAGCAGTACCGGCAACCATAGGTTGATTTTTTGGTTGGATTCGTGTTTGGTAATCGGATGTTAACGAATTGATTGGATGGTGATTGTCAGAATGTGAATCGGAACGGGAAGCAAAATCATGCGTATTCTTCTGGTTGAAGATGATCCGACTACGGCGCGCAGCATCGAAATGATGCTGACCCATGCCAGCTACAATGTCTTCCTGACCGATATGGGGGAAGAAGGGATCGATCTGGCCAAGCTCTATGATTACGACCTGATCCTTCTGGACCTCGATCTCCCGGATATGAGCGGGATGGATGTTCTGCGCCAGATCCGCATGTCGCGCATCGACACCCCGATTCTGATCCTGACCGGGTCGGACGATACCGAAAGCAAGCTGCGCGGTTTCGGCTTCGGTGCCGATGACTACATGACCAAACCCTTTCACCGCGAAGAACTGGTTGCCCGGATCGCCGCGATCATTCGCCGCTCCAAGGGGCACAGCCAGTCGGTGATCCGAACCGGCGATCTCGTCGTCAATCTCGATACCCGCGCGGTCGAGGTGAGTGGCAAGCAGGTGAACCTGACCGGCAAGGAATATCAGATCCTCGAACTGCTCAGCCTGCGCAAGGGGACGACGCTGACCAAGGAAATGTTCCTCAACCATCTTTACGGCGGTATGGACGAGCCCGAACTGAAGATCATCGACGTCTTCATCTGCAAGCTGCGCAAGAAGCTGTCCGAGGCTCTGGGCGGGGAAAACCATATCGAAACGGTCTGGGGACGCGGCTATGTGCTGCGCGATCCAGAGCCGGCAGACAGCGAGCGTCTGGCGATCGGGGCCTGATTTTCGGGCTTTGGGTCTGCTGGCCGTGCTTGGCGGCGTGTCTGCTGACCGCCCGGCAGTATCGCTGACCTGATGGCGGGATCAGGCGGAAGGGCGCTTCTGGCTTTCGCATTTCTGGCGCAGGGCATGTCGGGCATCTGGTCAGCAAAACGCTCCCGGTTTATCACCCTTGTTGAACAGGCGCCTGCGGGGCTGACGACAAGGGGAAAGCGATGGTCGGATCGGATCGTGACAGGGGCGGCGCGGTGGATGAGGCGGCTCTTGCCGCGCTGAGCGAGGACGAGGCGGCCGACCGGATCGCTGCCCTGGCCGCGCTGCTCGATCAGGCGAACAGCGATTATCACGGCAAGGATGCGCCGACGATTTCGGATGCCGAATATGACCGGGCCAAGCGTCAGCTGGCCGCATTGGAAGCTGCCTTCCCGGCGCTGGCAAGCCCGGACAGCCCGACCCGCAAGGTCGGTGCGGCGCCCTCGGAAGCCTTTGGCAAAATCACCCATGCTCAGCGGATGATGTCGCTGGAAAACGCCTTCGCGGCTGAGGAAATCGACGATTTCGTCGCCAGGATCCGCGGTTTTCTGGGGCTGGCCTCCGATGCGTCGCTGGAATTCACTGCCGAGCCCAAGATCGACGGGCTCTCGCTTTCGCTGCGTTATGAGAGCGGAAAACTGGTTTATGCAGCGACGCGGGGCGATGGCGCCACTGGTGAAAATGTCACCGCCAATGCGCTGACCATCAAGGATATTCCGCAGCTTCTGGCCGAAAATCCGCCCGAGATTCTTGAGGTCCGGGGCGAGGTCTACATGTCCCATGCCGATTTCGCCGCGCTGAACGCGGCCAGCGAAGACCGGGTCTTTGCCAATCCGCGCAATGCGGCGGCGGGCTCGCTGCGCCAGCTCGATCCGGCGGTGACGGCTTCCCGGCCGTTGAAATTCTTCGCCTATGCTTGGGGGCAGATCAGCGCGCCTTTTGCTCAGACCCAGATCGAGGCCATCGACAAGCTGAAGGCCTTCGGCTTCCAGACCAATCCGCTGACCAGGCTCTGCCGCAATGCTGCTGAGATGGTCGCGCAATGGGCCTCGATCGAGGCGCAGAGGTCCAGCCTTGGCTATGATATCGACGGTGTCGTCTACAAGGTCAACGATCTGGCGCTTCAGGCCCGGCTCGGGTTCCGCTCGACCACGCCGCGTTGGGCGATTGCCCATAAGTTTCCGGCCGAAACTGCCTGGACCCGGCTGCGCGATATCGAAATTCAGGTCGGCCGCACCGGGGCGCTGTCGCCGGTGGCGCGGCTTGATCCGGTGACGGTGGGCGGGGTCACCGTGTCGAACGCGACGCTGCACAATGAAGATTACATCGCCGGCCTGAACAGCAATGGCGAGCGGATCCGCGCCACCGATATCCGGGTCGGCGACTGGGTGAAGATCTATCGCGCCGGCGATGTGATCCCGAAGATTGCCGATGTCGATGAGGCCAGGCGCGGCGGGGCCGAACAGCCCTACCATTTCCCCGAAACCTGCCCCGAATGCGGGTCAGCGGCGATCCGCGAGCCGGGCGATGCGGTCCGGCGCTGCACGGGCGGGTTGATATGTCCGGCGCAGGCGATTGAAAAACTGAAGCATTTCGTCAGTCGAGAGGCGTTCGATATCGAGGGGCTCGGTGCCAGGCAGGTCGAGGCGTTTTATCATGACGGGACTCTGCCGATCCGCAGCCCGGCTGATATCTTCACACTTCAGGCTCGGGACGCGGCCAATCTGACCAGGCTGAAGAACCGCGATGGCTGGGGCGAGACCTCGGCGGATAACCTCTTCAAGGCGATCGAGGCGCGGCGTCATATCCCGCTGACGAAGCTGATCTTCGCGCTCGGCATCCGCCATGTCGGCGAGGTCGCGGCCAGCGATCTCGCCCGGCATTTCATCGGCTGGCAGGCTTTAGTCACGGCGATCGACGCAGCCATTCCCGTGGCCGAGCGTCAGCTGGCCGCCGATGAAGCCGTGCTGCATGAACGCGCGGCGGCGGCCGAGGAGGGCCGGCGCGCCAAAATCACCGCCACCCGCGAGGCGGTGCTGGCCCGCGCGCCGGCGCTTCCGGCGCCGGCTTTCGCCGCCTATGACGAGCTGGTCTCGATTGACGGGATCGGTGCGGTCGTGGTGCAATCGCTCTGCGCGACCTTCGCGCAGCAGGACGAACGCAAAGCCATTGACGATCTGGCGGTGCAGCTGGACATTCACGATGCCGAGCTGCCATTGACAGCTGGCAGCCCGATTGCCGGCAAGACCGTGGTTTTCACCGGCACGCTGGAAAGGATGACCCGGGCCGAGGCCAAGGCGCGGGCCGAGGCTTTGGGGGCGAAAGTGGCGGGCTCGGTGTCTGTCAAGACCGATATACTGGTTGCCGGTCCCGGCGCGGGATCGAAGGCGAGCAAGGCGGCCGGACTGGGGGTTGAAGTGATTGACGAGGACGCATGGCTGAGCCTGATCGGATAGCACCTAGGGGCCGCCCGCCCATTCTGTTTCCGCTGTTTGCCGGGGTGGAAACCTTGCCCGGCATCGGCCCCAAGGCCAGGGCGGCTTTGGAAAGCATGGGCATCACCCGGCCGCGCGATCTGATTTTCACCCTGCCCAGTGCCGGGGTCGCCCGGCGCCATGTCGCGCGGATTGCCGATCTGCGCTCGCCGGAAATCGCCACCATCAGCGTGACGGTCGCGCGCCATGTTGCGCCCGCCAGCCGGGGGCGGCCCTACCGGGTGATCTGCTCGGACGGGGTGGGCGATCTGGTGCTGGTCTTCTTCCATGCCCGCCGCGACTGGCTGGAAAAGGAACTGCCCATCGGGCAGCGGCGGGTGGTGTCGGGCAAGGTCGAGCTGTTCGACGGCATCGCCCAGATGGTTCATCCCGATCATATCCTGACCGAAAGCGAGCCGCTGCCCGCCGATTATGAGCCGGTCTATCCGCTGGCGGCGGGCCTGACGCAGCGCCAGATGGGCAAGGCGGCGGAAGCCGCGCTGACCCGGGCACCGGCGCTTGCCGAATGGATCGACCCGGCGCTGCTGGCACGCGAGGGCTGGCCGGGCTGGCAGGAGGCATTGGCTGCGGCTCATGCCCCGAAAACTCCGGCCGATCTGGCCGTTACCGCCAAGCCGCGGGCGCGGCTGGCCTATGACGAATTGTTCGCCCATCAGATCACCCTGGCGCTGGCGCGCCGCCAGCATCGGCGCGGCAAGGGGCGCCCGACGCGCGGGGACGGCCATCTGCGCCAGCGGGTGCTGGCCAGCCTGCCCTGGCCGCCGACCGGGGCGCAGGCCCGGGCCGTGGCGGAGATCGAGACCGACATAGGCGCGGAGGGGCGGATGAACCGGCTGCTTCAGGGCGATGTCGGGGCCGGCAAGACGCTGGTCGCCATGCTGTCTTTGCTGATCGCGGTCGAAGCTGGCGGGCAGGGCGTGATGATGGCCCCGACCGAGATCCTGGCGCGCCAGCATCTGAAGGCGCTGATGCCACTGGCTGAGGCGGCGGGCATTCGGATCGAGGCGCTGACCGGGCGCGACAAGGGCGATGCCCGGGCCAATATCCTGACCGATCTGGCCGAGGGGCGGATCGACATTCTGGTCGGAACCCATGCCGTCTTTCAGGATGAGGTGAAATTTCGCGATCTGCGGCTGACGGTGATTGACGAGCAGCACCGTTTCGGGGTCGCGCAGCGCCTGAAACTGGCCGCCAAGGGAGAACTCGCCCCGCCCGATGTGCTGGTGATGACCGCGACCCCGATCCCGCGTTCGCTGGCGCTCTCGCAATATGGCGATCTGGATCTGTCGGTGCTGGATGAAAAGCCGCCGGGGCGCAAGCCAATCACCACCATCATGCTGGACGACCGCCGTCTCGATGAGATTGTCGAGAGGATCGGCAAGGCGGTTTCCGATGGTGCGCGCGCCTATTGGGTCTGCCCGCTGGTCGAAGAATCGGAGCTGTCGGACCTGACGGCGGCCGAGGCCCGGTTTTCGGCCCTGCGCGCGCGCTTCGGGGCCACGGTGCGGATGGTTCATGGCCAGATGCCGGCCGAGGAACGCGATGCCGCCATGGCCGATTTCGTGGCCGGGCGCGCGCAGATCCTGGTGGCAACCACCGTGATCGAGGTCGGTGTCGATGTGCCCGAAGCTTCGATCATGGTGATCGAGCGGGCGGAGAGCTTTGGTCTTGCCCAGCTTCACCAGCTGCGCGGCCGGGTCGGGCGCGGGCAGGCGGCGTCGAGCTGCGTGCTGATGTATCACGCGCCCTTGTCCGAAAATAGCGCGCAGCGGCTCCAGACCCTGCGCGAGACCGAGGACGGCTTTCGCATTGCCGAGGTCGATCTGGAAATGCGCGGGGCCGGCGATCTGATCGGGACCGCGCAATCGGGTTTGCCGCGCTTTCGGATCGCCGATCTGGAACGGCAGGCCGGGCTGCTTCAACTGGCGCAGAGCGACGCCCGGGCCTTTCTTGAACGCGATCCCGGCATGGCCTCGGATCGCGGGCAGGCGGTGCGGGTGCTTTTATGGCTGATGGAACAGGATCAGGCGATCAGGCTGATTAAGACAGGTTAAGATGTTCTTAAAAAGTTCTTGCGCGAATCGTGAGAATATGAGAACAAAAGGGCAACTCGCAAGGAGATTGCCATGACCCGTGCCGTGAAATCCGTTCTGACCGCCGAGGACCGCTCGATCCGTGATCTGATCTCTGACGCCTTTGGCGTGGTCGCGATTTCGGTAACCACGATTGCCGTACTCTGGCTTCCTGCGATTTTGTCTGCCTGACCTGTTCCGTTTCGGTTCCCTGCCTCGGATCAGTGCCTTGCGGGCGGTGCGGTCACAGACCCGCCGCCCGTTTTTTTATGCCGCAAAATGCAAAACGCCCCGTTTGAGGGCGGGGTGTCTTGAGGGGAGGTCAGGCGCTGCGCAGGGTCTCGATCATCAGCGCGACATTGTCGGGATCGGCGTCAGGCGTGATGCCGTGGCCGAGATTGAAGATATGCGGCCCGCCCCGGAAGGCTTCGACAATCGCGCGGGTCTCGTCAATCAGGGCTTGACCGCCCGAGACCATGTGATGAGGTGCGAGATTGCCCTGAACGCAGCCATCCTTCTGGACATGCGCCGCCGCCCAACCCGCATCGACGGAATTATCCAGCGCCACGCAATCGGCGCCGGTCGCTTTCGCAAAACCCACGTATCGGCCCTTGGCTTCGCGCGGGAAGGCGATGACCGGAATGCCCGGGTGACGCGCCTTCAGCGCGGCGATGATCCGGGCGGCGGGGGCCAGGGCGAAATTGTCGAAATCCTGACCCTGAAGGCTGCCCGCCCAGCTGTCGAACAGTTTCACAACCTCGGCCCCGGCCTCGATCTGGGCCGAGAGATATTCGATTGTCGCATCGGTGATCCGCTCGATCAGGGCGGAGAAAGTGGCGCGATCGGCATCCTTCAGGGCATGGGCCGGACCCTGATCCTTGGTGCCGCGCCCGGCGATCATATAGGTGGCGACGGTCCAGGGCGCGCCGGCAAAGCCGATCAGTGTGGTTTCAGACGGCAATTCGCGCGACAGGATCCGTACGGTTTCATAGATCGGCGACAGGGTGTCATGGATGGCATCGGTCGGTTTCAGCGCCTCGACGCCCGCGCGGGTGGTGATCGTCGAAAGCCGTGGGCCTTCGCCGGTGACGAACCACAGATCGGCACCAAGCGCCTGCGGGACCAGCAGGATATCGGCAAAGAGGATCGCCGCATCGAACCCGTAACGGCGGATCGGTTGCAGCGTGACCTCGGCCGCCAGATCGGGCGTATAGCAGAGCGACAGGAAATCGCCGGCCTGCGCCCGCGTCGCGCGATATTCGGGAAGATAGCGCCCGGCCTGGCGCATCATCCAGATCGGCGGGGTCGGAAGGGTTTCGCCGGCAAGCGCGCGCAGGATGGTCTTGGTCATATCGCCTCTCTTTCCGCGACCGTTCAACGCAGCCGGCCTGCCATTGTCAAGCCGCAGCGCCGCAGCTATGGCTGGCTCATGACTGATTGGCCCCATCCCGATGAACGCCTGAAGATCGGCACGCGCGGCTCTCCGCTGGCGCTGGCGCAGGCTTATGAAACCCGTGCGCGGCTGATGGCCGCACATGACCTGCCCGAAGATGCGTTCGAGATCGTGGCGATCAAGACGACCGGGGACAAGGTTCTGGACCGCCCCTTGCAGGCGATTGGCGGCAAGGGGCTGTTCACCCGTGAAATCGAAGAGGCGATGCTGGACGGGCGGATCGATATCGCGGTCCATTCGATGAAGGATATGCCGGTTCTTCAGCCCGATGGTCTGGTGCTGGACTGCTATCTGCCGCGCGAAGATGTGCGCGATGCCTTTGTCAGCCCGGATTTCGCCGCGATTGCGGATCTGCCGCAGGGCGCGGTGGTCGGATCGTCCTCGATGCGTCGGCGCGCGCAGCTGGCCCATGTCCGGCCCGATCTTCAGCTGGTCGAGTTCCGGGGCAATGTGCAGACCCGCATGCAGAAGCTGGCTGACGGTGTGGCCCAGGCGACCTTCCTTGCCATGGCCGGGCTGAACCGGCTCGGCCGGCAGGATGTGGTGCGCAGCGCGATTTCCCCCGCCGAGATGCTGCCGGCAATCGCCCAGGGCGCCATCGGGATCGAGCGGCGGGCGGATGATGCGCGCATCGCCGCGCTGCTGGCACCGATCACCGATCGCCCGACGGTGCTGCGGGTCGAAGCCGAGCGGGCCTTTCTTGCCCGGCTCGACGGCTCCTGCGAGACCCCGATTGCCGGTCTGGCCGAGCTGGACGGCGAGCGGATGCGGCTGCGCGGCGAGATCCTGATGCCCGATGGCTCGGCCCGCTTTGCCGGCGAACGCGACGGGCTTGCCGTTGACGGCCCGGCCATGGGGCGCGATCTGGCCGAGGAATTGCTGGGCCGTGCCCCCGCCGATTTCCTGTCGCTGATCGGTGTCGCTGCCCGGCGCGGCGCCTGATACCCGCGATTTGACCAGTACTTATGCCCGCGGGGGCGAATAGCCCTTGCCGGGGCTGCCCGGCATCCCGATATTCAGCGCATGTCAATCTCGCCCGCCTTTCTTGACGAACTTCGCGCCCGCGTTCCGGTCAGCCGGATCGTTGGGCGCAAGGTGACGTGGGATCTGCGCCGTTCCAATCAGGCCAAGGGTGACTGGTGGGCGCCATGCCCGTTTCACGGCGAAAAGACTGCCTCCTTCCATGTCGATGATCAGAAAGGGTTTTATTACTGCTTCGGCTGCCATGCGAAGGGCGATGCGCTGAACTTCCTGAAGGAGGCCGACGGGCTGGATTTCATCGAGGCGGTGAAGGTTCTGGCCTCGGAAGCGGGCCTGCCCATGCCCGAACGCGATCCGGGCGAGCGTCAGCGGGCTGACCGCCGAACCGTGCTGGTCGAGGCGATGGAGGCCGCAACCCGTCACTACCGCATGGCTCTTTCGACCGGGCAGGGGGCACAGGCGCGCGATTATCTGACCCGGCGCGGGCTTGATCAGGCCGGGATCGACCGGTTCGAGCTGGGTTTTGCATCCGATATGCGGCAAGGCCTGTTCAGCGCCCTGCGCGAGAAGGGCATTGCGCCCGAGATCATGGATGAGGCCGGTCTGGTCATCGCCCCCGATGGCGGCGGGGCACCCTATGACCGTTTTCGGGGCCGGATCATCTTCCCGATCCGCGATGCGCGCGGCCGGGTCATCGCCTTTGGCGGGCGGGCGATGGATCCCAATGCCCGGGCCAAATACCTCAATAGCCCGGAAACGCCGCTTTTCGATAAGGGCCGCAATCTTTACAATATCGCCTCCGCGCGCGCGGCCGTGTCGAAAGGCGCGCCGCTGATCGTGGCCGAGGGCTATATGGACGTGATCGCCCTGGCTCTGGCCGGGTTCGAGGGCGCCGTGGCCCCGCTTGGCACCGCGATCACCGAAGACCAGCTGCGCCTGATGTGGCGCGTCTCGCCCGAGCCGGTGATCATGCTCGACGGCGATGCGGCCGGGCAGCGGGCAGCGCGGCGGCTGATCGATCTGGCGCTGCCGATGACCGGGCCGGGGCAGGCGCTGCGTTTCGTCACCCTTCCGGCAGGGCAGGATCCCGACGATCTGATCCGCGCCCAGGGGCCGGGCGCGATACAGAAGGTGCTGGAGGGCGCGCGGCCACTGGTCGATCTTTTGTGGGAACGCGAGATCGAGGGGCGCGAATTCGACAGCCCGGAACGGCGCGCGGCGCTCGATGCCTCCTTGCGCAAGGCAATCGCCCAGATCCCCGATGAGGCGACGCGCAACCATTACACCGCCGCCCTGAAGGAGCGCCGCTATCAGCTGTTCCGTGACCGTCGCGGGGCAGGGCGGCTGACCCCCGGCCCTGATGAGCGTCGGCGTGAACGCAGGGCCTATAACGAACGCATCGGCGTCCTGGCCCAGACCCGGGCGACGCCGCTCGGTCAGCAGGATTCCAGTGATACCACGCTGGAGGCCATGGTTCTGGCACTTTGTGCGACCTATCCCGATCTGGCGCACCGTGTCGAATCGCGACTGGAGCTGCTCGATCCCGCCGATCCGGGCCGCGCCGCGCTTTGTCATGATCTTCTTGTGGGCAGCGACAGCATTGCCGGCCGCGCTGCCCTTGCACGGATCATGGAGGATGCCTATGTCCGGGCTTCCCCCTTGATCCGCCGGCCTGACGATCCAGAAAAGGCGGCCAGCGTCCTGACCAATATCCTCGACAAGATCGGTGCTCGCCGCGCCGCGCTGTCGGAACTGGCCCGGGCCGAGGCCGAGATGGGGGGGCTGGTTGATGAGGGCCTGACCTGGCGGATGAGCGAATCGGCCCGCGCGCGTCATCAGGCCGAACATCCCGAGTTGCAGGACAGCTCGGATCTGAACGAAGACCGCGGCGCGCTTTCGGCGCGTCTCGCCTCCTATTACGACATCCGGCCCAAGGGCCGGAACAGATGATTCGCTGCGAATCGCCCGGAACGAATCAGCCGGGCTTTGAACGCTGGACCATCTTGTCTAAAACAGAAGCAATACCCACATGATTCGGACCTTCCGAATCACCTAAGCGACAGGATGCCCATGGCCGCCAAGGACGACGATACTTCCCGCGACGACAGCCAGGATAACGATCACTCGCTCGATATCAGCCAGGCAGCGGTCAAGAAGATGATCGCGGAGGCGCGCGAGCGTGGCTTCATCACCTATGATCAGCTCAATGCGGTATTGCCGCCCGAGCAGGTCAGTTCCGATCAGATCGAGGACGTGATGTCCATGCTTTCGGAAATGGGCATCCAGGTCGTCGAGAACGAAGAAGAGGGCGAGGACAGCGAGGAGGGCGGCGAAGTCGTCCCGGTCTCGACCTCGCGCGAGATCGCGGTTGCCACCACCGAAACCGAAAAGCTCGACCGCACCGACGATCCGGTGCGGATGTATCTGCGCGAGATGGGCTCGGTCGAGTTGCTGAGCCGCGAGGGCGAGATTGCCATCGCCAAGCGTATCGAGGCCGGGCGCAATACCATGATCGCGGGCCTGTGCGAAAGCCCGCTGACCTTCAAGGCCATTACCATGTGGCGCCAGGAACTTCTGGACGAAGACATCCTGCTGCGCGATGTGATCGACTTGGAAACCACCTTCGGCCAGTCGATGGGCGAGGATGATGAGGTCGAGCTGAGCCCGGCCGCCAATACCAACACCCCGACCGGCGAGCGCGCGCAGGAAACCGATGCCGATGGCAACCCGCTGCCGGCCGATGATGACGACGATGACGATGGCGCCAATCTGTCGCTGGCGGCGATGGAGGCGAGCCTCAAGCCGCAGGTTCTGGAAACCCTGGAAATCATTGCCCGCGACTATGAAATGCTGGCCGAAATGCAGGACCAGCGGATGTCTGCGACTCTGAACGAGGATGACAGTTTCTCGGTCACCGAAGAATCGGCCTATCAGAAGCTGCGCAGCGAAATCGTGGTCATGGTCAACTCGCTGCATCTGCACAACAACCGGATCGAAGCGCTGGTTGACCAGCTTTACGGCATCAACCGCCGGATTGTTTCGATTGACAGCGGCATGGTCAAGCTGGCCGATGCGGCGCGTATCAACCGTCGTGAATTCATCGATTCCTATCGGGGCGCCGAACTCGACCCGGCCTGGGTCGAGCGGATGATGGAAAACAAGGGGCGCGGCTGGCAGGCCCTGTTCGAGCGTTCGCGCGATCAGGTCGAGAAACTGCGCGGCGACATGGCCGAAGTCGGTCAGTATGTTGGCGTCGATATCGAGGAATTCCGCCGCATCGTGAACCAGGTGCAACGCGGTGAAAAGGAAGCGCGTCAGGCCAAGAAGGAAATGGTCGAGGCCAACCTGCGGCTGGTGATCTCGATTGCCAAGAAATACACGAACCGTGGGCTGCAATTCCTTGATCTCATTCAGGAAGGCAATATCGGCCTGATGAAGGCGGTCGATAAGTTCGAATACCGGCGCGGCTACAAGTTCTCGACCTATGCGACCTGGTGGATCCGTCAGGCGATCACGCGAAGCATCGCCGATCAGGCCCGCACGATCCGTATTCCGGTCCATATGATCGAGACCATCAACAAGCTGGTGCGTACCGGCCGGCAGATGCTGCATGAAATTGGCCGTGAGCCGACACCGGAAGAACTGGCTGAAAAGCTGCAGATGCCGCTGGAAAAGGTCCGCAAGGTGATGAAGATCGCCAAGGAGCCGATCAGCCTCGAAACCCCGATCGGGGACGAGGAAGACAGCCAGCTTGGCGATTTCATCGAGGACAAGAATGCCGTCCTGCCGCTGGATTCGGCCATTCAGGAAAACCTGAAGGAAACCACGACACGGGTTCTGGCCAGCCTGACCCCGCGCGAGGAAAGGGTTCTGCGCATGCGCTTCGGTATCGGCATGAACACCGATCACACGCTGGAAGAGGTCGGCCAGCAGTTCAGCGTGACCCGCGAACGGATCCGTCAGATCGAGGCGAAGGCGCTCAGGAAGCTCAAGCATCCGTCCCGTTCGCGCAAGCTGCGCAGCTTCCTCGATCAGTAAGCGGCTTTTGGATTTTGCATAAGACCCGGCAGCGCCACTGCGCTGCCGGGTCTTTGCTTGCGGCAAGGGCCGCGATCCGCTAGGCACAAAACAGGAACGAAGGCGGGGAATGATGGGCGCTTTGTGGCAATCATGGATGGCCGATCCGGTGATGGCGGGGCGGATCATCGCCGGGCTGGGGGCGGTGCTGGTGCTGTTTGCCTTACTGGTCTGGCGCGGACGGCGCGATCTGAACCGGCTTTCGGGCGAAATCACCCGCCGCGACGATCTGCTGGCTGAACAGGGCAAGCACCTGACTGAAACGCAGTCGCGGCTGGATCAGGCGTCGCAAAGCGCCCGCGCCGAAGCCATGCGCGCCAGTCAGGCCGAAACCCGGCTGGAAGACCGCTCCGCGCGCCTGATCGAGCTGACCGAGGAGCGCGATGAGCTTGATGACGCGCTTTACGGCGCGCGCCAATCCCTGTCGCGGCTGGAAAGCGATCTGGCGCAGGCCCGGCTGGCTGCCGAAAAGGACCGCGAGCGGGCCGAGCACGATCTGGCGCAACTGCGCGAGCTGCGCGAGGAAATGACCGGCCAGTTCCGCCTGATGGCCAATGAGACCCTGCGCGTGCAGGGGGCCGACATGCAGAAGGCCCAGGGCGAACAGCTCAATGCCCTGCTGACCCCGTTCCGCGAACAGGTCGTGCATTTCCAGCGCGAGCTGCGCGACCGCAACCGCATCCTCGATGAAGAAGGCGCCCGCCTGCGCGAGCAGATCGCCAATATCGGCCATGAGGCCAATGCCCTGACCCGGGCGCTCAAGGGCGACAAGCAGAAGCAGGGTGCCTGGGGGGAGATGATCCTCGAACGCATCCTTGAGGAATCGGGGCTGGAGCGCGGGCTCCATTACGACATTCAAAGCAGCTGGACCGATGAGGACGGCAAGACCTGGCGTCCCGATGTGGTGGTGCGGATGCCGCAGAAGAAGCTGCTGGTGGTGGACAGCAAGGTCTCGCTGAACGCTTATGAGCAGGCGGTGAATGCCGAAGACGACGGCACGCGCACCGCCGCGCTGAAACGCCATGTCGAGGCGATCCGCGCCCATGTCACCGCGCTTTCGGCCAAGGGCTATGACCGGCTTGATGACGGCGCGGTCGATTATGTGCTGATGTTCATTCCGATCGAGGGCGCGTTTTCGGAAGCCCTGCGCGTCGATCCCGGGCTGGCCAGCTTTGCCATGGATCGCCGGGTCGGGCTGACCACGCCAACCACGCTGATGCTGACCCTGCGCACCGTCGAACATATCTGGACGGTCGAGCGGCGCGAAAGCAACGCGCTGGAAATCGCCAAGCGGGCCGGGCAGCTTTACGACAAGGTGGCCGGCTTCGTGGATGCGCTCGACAGCGTGGGCGCGGCGCTCGGCAAGGCCACGGATGCGCATCGGCTGGCGGTGGACCGGCTGTCGCGCGGCAATGGCAATGTCATCCGTCAGGTCGAGATGCTGCGCGAACTCGGCGCCCGCACGACCCGCAAGATCGCCATGGATCACGACAGCGAACCGGGCACTGCGCAACTGCCCGGCCCGGAAGGCGAGGCCGATCCGTCGGCCTGACCGGGCAGGGCCGGCTCTTTCCATCATCCCCGCATCTGGTGGGGGCGTTGGGTTAAGCCACAATGACTGTTGCGCTTTCTGCCCAGCTTGTGGATAACTCGTTAACGAACTCCATATAGGGGATATAGGATGCGCTGCCCGTTTTGTGGAAACGTCGATACTCAGGTCAAGGATTCGCGCCCGGCCGAGGATAACGCCGCTATTCGACGCCGGCGCTTCTGTCCGGCCTGCGGTGGACGCTTCACCACCTATGAGCGCGTTCAGCTGCGCGATCTGGTCGTGGTCAAGACCAATGGCCGGCGTGAGGATTTCGACCGCGACAAGATGGCTCGTTCGATCCGCATCGCCATGCAGAAGCGGCCCATCGAACAGGAGCGCATCGATCAGATGATCTCGGGGATTGTCCGCCGGCTGGAAAGCATGGGCGAGACCGATATCCCCTCAAAGGCGATTGGCGAGATCGTCATGGAAACGCTGGCCCGGATCGACAATGTCGCCTATGTGCGCTTCGCCAGCGTTTACAAGAACTTCCAGGATGCCGGCGATTTCGACAAATTCGTGTCCGAACTGCGTCCACCGCCGGCTAACGACGACAAGGCGTGAGCGACGACATCCGGCACATGCGCCATGCGCTGCGCCTGGCGCGGCGCGGGCTGGGCAATGTCTGGCCGAATCCGGCGGTGGGCTGCGTTCTGGTCAAGGAGGGTCGGATTGTCGGGCGCGGCTGGACCGGGCCCGGCGGGCGGCCTCATGCCGAGCGGGTTGCGCTGGATCAGGCCGGCGCGGATGCGCGCGGCGCCACGGCCTATGTCACGCTTGAACCCTGCGCCCATCACGGCCGCACGCCGCCCTGCTCCGAAGGCCTGATTGCGGCCGGCATCGCCCGGCTGGTCAGCGCGCTGACCGATCCCGATCCGCGCACCGCCGGGCAGGGCCATGCGAAGCTGCGCGCGGCCGGGATCGAGGTGGCCGAAGGGATCTGCGCTGCCGAGGCCGCCGATTTGCAGCGCGGGTTCCTTAAGCGGGTGACCGAGGGACTGCCGATGGTGACGCTGAAGCTGGCGAGCAGCCTGGATGGGCGGATCGCGACCGCTTCGGGCGAAAGTCAGTGGATCACCGGGCCCGAGGCGCGCCGCCATGTCCATCTGCTGCGTATGCAGCATGATGCTGTGATGGTCGGCGGCGGGACAGTGCGGGCCGATCTGCCCTCGCTGAATGTGCGCGGTTTTGGGCTGATCCATCAGCCCGACCGGATCGTCGTGTCATCGCGCGAGCTGCCGGACCTGCCCGCGGAGGGCCCGCATTATGGCCCGCTCCATCGGTTCTGGGGGCGTCCCGAGGGGATCATGGCAGATCTGGCCGAGCACGGCTTCACCCGGATCTTCTGTGAAGGCGGCGGCGAGCTGGCCGCCAGCCTGCTGAATGCCGGGCTGGTTGACGATCTGGTGCTCTACAGCGCCGGCATGGTGCTGGGCGCGGGTGGCCGGCCTGCCATCGGCGCGCTCGATTTCGGGCCACTGACGGATGCGCCGCGCTTCGACTTGCGTCGGGCGTTTCGGATTGGTTCCGATCTTTGCCAGATCTGGTCCCGCGCCTAGCGCCGCCAGATCCAGGAATGCCCCGCCAGTGCCCCCTGCGCCTTGGCCAGCCAGCGCAGCCGGTAGCCCTGATGGCGCAGCTTGGGATCGGTCAGCCGATCCAGCGCGACCTCGACCGGGCAGGGCAGCTTGCTGAGCGGGTCAAAATAGCGCGGATAGGCGATCAGCGCGGCATGGCTCAGACCGTCGAGATCGGGCCGGGCCTGGCGGCGGGCCGGCACCGGCCCCAGATCGCGCGTCAGCCCCCATCCGGCATAGAAGGGCGCGCCGAGCGTGGTGACCGGCACCTTGCGCAAAAGCGCCTCGAAGCCGAGGGTCGAGGTGATCGTCCAGACCTCATCGACCTCGCGCAGCAGCGCCACCGGATCGGCATTGCGGGCAGTATTATCGGCCAGCCGTGCCAGATCTTTGGGCGCGATCAGCCCGGGGCGCAGCCCGGCTTCGACATCGGGATGGGGCTTGTAGATCAGGAAAGCATCCGGGTTTTCGCTGCGGGCGCGGGTGAGCAGGGCAAGGTTGCTCCGCTCCGTCCCGGCGCCGAGCCGGATCGAGGCGTCATCCTCGACCTGACCGGGCACCAGAATCCGGCGCCTGCCATCGTGCGGCGGCAGATCGGTCCCGCCGTTCAGGTTATACTTGCTGACCCCCGCCGCGATCAGCGCCGCGCGCAGCCGGGCGGCGCGCTCGGCCCCGCCGGGGGGCAGGGGCGCGGCAATCAGCGCCTCCAGCCGCGATGGCCCGGTCGGGTCGTAATAGATGCCAAGATCGTCGGCGACCAGCGACAGGGGCGGGGTCAGCGCGGCCCCCAACCCGCGTGAGCGCAGGAACCCGTCCTCGATCCGCAGGACATGGGCCCGGTCGGGCAGCTCAGGCACCCGCCCGGCCCAGGCCATGGTGACGCCCGGGGTCGGTTTATCCGTAAAGCGCAGGCCCTTGCCGGACCCGAAGGCGCGGGCGAGGAAAGGCCGCTTCCACAGCCGCATCCCGTAAGCCAGATGGCCGGCATGATCCTGCCGCCAGGCTTTGGCCTCGGCCTCCAGCTGATCGAGTGCGGTGTTGAAATCGCTCAGCCGGCCGCGGCAGGGGTCGTACCAGATCGGGGCGATCAGGTGGCTGGCGGCAAACAGCGCCTCAACCGGCGCCGGGCTGCGGCGCGGGCAGGCACGTTCGTCATCGCTCAGCCCCCAGCCCGCATGGAAGGGCTGCCCGAACAGGCGCGGGCGATGGCCGGCCAGCATGGCTTCATAGCCGAGCTGCGAGCTGACCGCATAGACTGCGCTTGCCCCGGCCAGCAGTCGCCAGGGCGAGACCGGGCCATCGCTGAACTCATCACCGGGTGCGAGGTCATCTGGGGTGAAATGGCCAGGACGCAGCCCGCGCGCGGTTTCCGGGTGGCTGCGGATCACGATGCGCGTGCCGGGATGCTCGGCCCGGGCCGCCGCCAGCATGCGCAGAAAATCGCCTCGGCCGGCACCCATCAGCGAGGCATCGCCCGCGGTCTGGTCGATGACCAGCACATAGCCTGGATCTAGCGCGGCGATACCCGGCAGGTGAGCGTTGTATTTCGACAGATCCGCCGCGATCAGCCGCGCGATGCCGGCCCGTGCCTGATCGTGCAGGTCCGCACCGGCGCCGGAGGAAATCAGGGTCTCGATCAGCGAGGGACGGCCCGGGTCGAAATGCAGCCCGATCGGATCGACGATCAGCCCAATCGGCCCGCGCTGCCCCCTGGCCCGGCCGGGCAGGATCGAGCGCAGAAAGGCGTCCTCGACATGGACCAGCCCGGCGCCGCGCCGCGCCGCAATCGCCTTGCCGCGCCAGGCGGTGGGCGATCCGCCCCAGATGGCGACCGAATCATCCGATCCGGGCAGACCGAGACGCGGCCCCCATCCGGCCAGATCGAGAATCCGCCGGACCCGGCCTCGGAACATGCCGCCATTATAAACGAAAAGCCGCCGGGGACTGACCCCGGCGGCTGCATTGCGGATCTGGCGCATCACTCTGCGATGGCGGCGAGTGCGTTGGCCGATTGGGCGCTGCCCGTGATCGCACCCAAGGTTTTCTGCCAGGACACATAGGGCGCTTCGGTCACATAGATCGTATCGCCGTCACGGACCAGGAAGTCGCGGGCCAAGAATAGCCCGTTCGGCCGGGTCAGATCCAGCACATAGGCCATGCGCTGCGTGCCATAGACCGGCTGTCCAAGCACGGCCGAAGCAACCTGGGCCGGCTCGTCGCGCAGAACGAAGACGCCGGTTGGGTCCGCCGTCAGCGTGGACAGGCCGCCAACCATGGCCACGGCTTCAATGGCATTGATCTGTTCGTTGCCAAGCGGCACCTTGGTCTGGCCGCCAAACGCGCCGAGCGCGGTGAAGCTGCGCTGATCTTCCTCGACCATGATCACGTCTCCGGGGCGAAGCGCGATGTCATAGGTCGGGTTGAAATAAAGATCGGAGAGCCAGACTTTCCCGGTCTCGCGGCCGCGCTTGACGGTGACCACGGCAACTTCGGGTTCGACATTCACACCGCCGGCAGTGGCCAGCATCGACGAGAGGGTCCGGGTCGGACGCTCGATCGGATAGACGCCCTGACCGAAGACCTTGCCCATGACCGAAACCGTGGCACCGTCACCGGCGACGCGGGTCACCATGACCTGCGGATCGGGGGTCTGACTTTCCAAGCGGCTGGTGATGGTCTGGCGCAGCTGCTCCGGGGTCTTGCCGGCGGCCATGACCCGACCGGCATAGGGCACGAAGATATAACCGGAGCTGTCCACCTGAAGCTTTTCCAGAGATGTCGAGCTTTGGCCGAGGCTGGCCAGAAGTCCGTCATCGACGTTTTCCCAGATTGCCAGTCCCAGCGTGTCGCCGGCCCGGATGTCGTCGGCACCGACGGCGCCTACATTCAGGAAAGTCGAGGAAAAACCATAGGCAGGGGTGAAATTCGCCGTCCGGTTGACGTGGTTGTTCACATAGATGATGCGGGCATCGCCGCCGTTTTCGACGGCGCCGGACAGGATTTCATCCTTGCTAGGCCCTGAACGCGGCAAAGCGCAGGCCGACAGGGCCGCAACGGCGACCAGGGCGATGGTCAGGGGAAGGCGCGAACCGCGCGCCGGTAGAAACTTTGTCACTATGGCAGTCAACTCTTTACTCCTGCGTTTTTGCCGAGTCGGCAGAGCTCTGGCATAGGTTTATAGGGTGATGCAGGGATTATCTATACAACATTGTGATTCAACGTGCATCCGCACCCGGTTGTTGGCGCATTTCTGATCGGCCAATCGCAAGTGCGTCGTAAGGATCAACCGGCGCAAGCATCATGTCAATGACCAAACGTAATGCCGGTGCCCGTGCCCGTGCCGCATAAAAGCCGCCAGGTATCTGACTGGTTTCAAGCAGATAGTCGCGATAGCGCTGATAGACATGCGGGGCCGGGCGCTGCGGGTGAATGAAGAAATCGGCCAGGCTCTGTTCGGAAACCAACTGTGGCTTATCGAACACAGCCCGCCCCATCGCCTTGACCGGCAGGCCGCGCCAGAGCGCCTGCTGGGCCGAGGTCGAATTCACCGTGACCACCGAACGGGCATGACCCAGAAGCGGGGCCAGCTTGCCGCCGGGAATATGGTGGACGCGCTCGGCGATGCCCAGCTCGGCGGCGCGGGCCATGATGTCGTCGCGCTGACGCGAGCGGCCGTCTTCCAGCGGATGGGCCTTGAAAACCAGATGGTGATGGTGCGGGGCATGGGCGGTGAAGGATTCCAGCACTTCGCCGGTGAACTCCGCCATGCAGTCGTAATCGGAATGGGCGCGGAAGCTGGCATCATGTTCCAGCTGCATCAGCACCATGGAAAACGGATGCCCGCTGCGCCTGATCCGTTTGGTCCTGAGCCAGCGGTTGACGGAGATGACCGGGGCCAGCAGCAGCCGGCGCAGGTTCAGCCGGAACTCCTTGAGGACTGAGATATCGCGATGGGTCCGATAGCCGGGAAAGCCGCGATTGGCGGTCAGGATCAGGAAATGATAAAGCGCGCCATAGAATTTGTGCTGGCGCATATCGCCCCAATGGGCGGGCGGGCGCGGGATATCGCTTTGTCGTCCGCGCAGGGCCGTGCGCATTTCGGGCAACGAGATATTCATCAGCCGGGAATGACCGTTCGATCCGCCGCGCTCATAGGTGACCCAATAGGGGCGCAGATAGCCTTCCTCGAAGACATGCAGGGTCAGGTCATGGGTTTTCGCAGCGGCGCGGGCGGCGGCATGGATCGGGCGGACATCGCCGTAAAGCACGATATCGGTGATGCCCTGCGCTGCGATGATCTGATCCAGATGCGCCGGCCATTCTTCGGGCGCTCCTTCATGGCGGATCAGCCTGTCCTTGGCCGACCAGAAGAACGCATCGCCGGCATTGAAGGCCACCCGCCAGACCTTGGCGCCGGTTTGCCCCAAAAGCGCGCCCAGACGGTCGAAGAACGGCCCATGTGGTCCCTGAAGCAGCAGGAAGACACGGGAGCCGGGCTGGATATCCTGCGTTGGCGGCATTATCTTTGCGGATGAAACGGTTCGGAGCGGGCGCGGCATGAACAGGCAACTTTGCAACAACTGGTGATGCGCATCATGGCAAAGTTATGCCAAGTTGAAAAGCGCGGGGCACGATCATAGCTTAACGTCCGGCCCGAAGATGCGTTCCGCGTAATTTGGAATGTTCCAGAACTGAATGACAAGCATAGGAAATACAGATGTTTACCGGAATCATCACCGATATCGGCATGGTACGCAAGGTCGAAAAAAACGGCGATATGCGTGCAAGGATTGGTTGTGTTTATGAAATGAGTTCGGTCGATATTGGCGCCTCGATTGCCTGCGACGGGGTGTGCTTGACGGTGATTGGCAAAGGCGATGACTGGTTCGACGTCGATATTTCGGCCGAGACGATTTCAAAGACCAATATCGGTGCGAATGGCTGGGAAACCGGCCGCCCGCTGAATTTGGAGCGTGCGCTGAAGGTCGGCGATGAACTCGGCGGCCATATTGTTTCGGGCCATGTCGATGGCACCGCCGAGATCGTCGCGATGGAAAATGAAGGCGATTCAACCCGGCTGGTTTTCGAGGCTCCGGCTGATCTGGCCCGCTTTATCGCGCCCAAGGGCTCGGTTGCGCTCAATGGCACCTCGCTGACCGTGAACGAGGTCGAGGGCAACCGCTTCGGCGTCAACCTGATCCCGCATACCCAAGAGGTGACGACCTGGGGACGGGCGAAGGTCGGCGATGCGGTCAATCTGGAAATCGACACGCTGGCCCGCTATGTCGCCCGGCTGGCTGAGGCGGGATAGAGGTTTTCTTGAATTCCCGTGCCTGTGGCCTTTGACGGAGCTGTCGTCTGAGGCTGCGGCGATGGGGTGTGACTTGCACAGTAACTTGAGAGTTGAATTCCATATACAGAACTCTTGACATGTGCAGAATTCTGCACATATAAGCATTTGTAGCATAGGCACAGAAGCACAGATTTTATATTCTCATGAATGTCCTCACTTATACCGATGCCAGGAACGGCCTTGCTGGTGCGATGGATAAAGTCGTCCGTGACCGCGAGGAGACTGTCATCACCCGAACCGGAAGAGAGTCGGTGGTTATGGTGGCGCAAAGTGAATGGGATGCCATTCAGACCACCCTGCACTTGCTTTCTTCTCCACGCAACGCGAGCCGCCTTCGCGAGGCAATAGCCGAGATGGAAGCCGGAGGCGGTGAGGAAAAAGAGCTGATTGGTGGAACTGAAATTCGCGACTGATGGGTGGGATGACTACCTTTACTGGCAGACATCCGATGCAAAGCTATTGGCGAGGATCAACGCGCTGATTGAGGAATGTCGAAGACATCCTTTCACTGGAACCGGCAAGCCGGAGGCGCTCAAGGGCAGCCTTTCTGGCTGGTGGTCACGGCGGATAACCTCGGAGCATCGTCTGGTTTATCGCGTGACGGGGGCTGGTAACGCACAGACCCTCGAAATCGTTCAGTGCCGCTATCACTACTGACAAGACAAGGGCCGCTGTTGCGGCCCGTGTTTGTTTTGGGCTGGTTGCGCAGCAATACAGGATCAGCCTTGCAGGCTCTCAATCCTCGCTTAACCACCGATTTGCCGCTTTGGCCGAGCCTGAGCTCAGCCCATGATCATGATCGTCGAAAGCCCATGGGCCAAAAGCTTGCCGTCCGGTCCGGTCAGCCGGCCCTCGGCGGTGGCGATGGTGCGGCCCATGGACAGAAGCGTCGCCTCGGCGCGCACCCGGCCCAGATCGGCGCGGATCGGACGGGTGAAATTCACCTTGGTCTCGATGCTGCCATAGCCGACGCCGGCAGGCAGCTTGCTATGGGTTGCGCAGGCGGTGGCGCTGTCGAGGATGGTCAGCGACCAGCCCCCATGCACGCCGCCAAGTGGGTTGAGCAGGGCGCGGCTGGTCTCGCCCTCGAAGGCGGCGAAGCCGTCACCGGCCTCGGTCAGGTGGAACCCCAGTGTCTGGCAGATCGGCGGATGTGGGATCTCGCCGTTGATGATGGCCTGCAGGAACTGCAAGCCAGTCAGTTCGGCAAATTGCGCGGGATCGGCGAGGCCGTAGCGGCGGTCGGTCACGATATTTCCTGCAGGGAACACCCTGAAGGATTGGGTAAGGCCGGGCTATGCCTGCGTCAATTTCGAAGCGCGCGCGGCCTTCCGAATTGGCACAGGATCAGTTCGACGGCCGCCGGATTGCCGCGGTCGCCCCACCCGGCCACCAATGCCCCGCCGCCCAGATGGGTCAGAAAGGGCAGGACTGAGGGCCGGGTGATCTTCTGGCGCAGCTTGTTGGCCAGCAGCGCATAGGCGAGTGCATTGATGGTAGCCAATCCGACGAAGGTTGCCAGTTGCCCCCCCGCCCGGCACCTCCCTCACTTTAATGTAGAGTCTGCCCAACCTCGAAGGAGCAGACGAATGAGGAACAGCCGTTTTACCGAGGCGCAGATCATCGGGATGCTCAAGGAACAAGAAGCAGGGCTTCCGACGGGGGAGGTCTGTCGCAAGCATGGGCTGGCGCAATCGACCTTCTGCAAGCTGAAGGCCAGATATGGCGGCATGGATGTTTCCGATGCCGCGCGGCTGAGGGCGCTTGAAGATGAGAACGCCAAGCTGAAG
>JBKEBH010000291.1:0-1552 GCA_047973065.1 Paracoccus sp. (in: a-proteobacteria)
GCAATAAGAGTACCAGTCGATGGAAGAAAATGGACCGTTTGCTACAAAACGTCCCCTACGTGTGGGGGATGACGGGCTCCCCTACTCCTAACGAGCCGACAGATGCTTGGGGCATGGCCAAGTTATTGACGCCGTCCCGAGCGCCGAGATTCTTTAAAGAGTTTCAGCGAAAAACGATGACGCAAATCACACAGTTTAAGTGGATTCCCAAACCCAATGCTAATGATTTGGTGTACGACATGCTTCAACCCGCTGTGCGTTACAAGCGGGACGACTGTATAGAGTTGCCACCGGTTAGTTATAGATCCGTCGAGGTAACGGACTCCAGCGAGATCAACGATACCTACAAAAAGATGATGGCCGCTTTGAAGTTGGCGTTTGCAGAGGGCAGAGTAACAGCGGCGAACGAGGGTGCGTTGTTTATGAAGTTGCTGCAGATCGCTTGTGGGTGGGTTTACACAGAGAAGAAAGGCGTCATCACTCTAGACAATTCAGAACGGGTTAAGGAAACCTGTGACCTTGTCGAGGAGTCTTTGGGGAAGGTAATCATATACGTGAACTTCAAACATGCTGCAGAGGGGTTACACAAACGGCTGTCCAAACGATACCCCACTGCCAGCCTGATTCACGGAGGCGTCTCCAAGAAACAGAGGGACAAAATATTTACCGCTTTTCAACATTCAGAGGAACCCCGCGTCCTCATAGCCCATCCCCAATGCATGAGTCACGGGTTGACGTTAACGGCAGCCAACACAATCGTGTGGTTTACACCCCCGTCAGGGCTGGAAACTTTCGAGCAGGCAAACGCCAGAATTACCCGGCCCGGCCAAGACAAAAAATCACTCATACTTAGCTTGCAATCGCAAGCCATAGAGCGCAAGATATACAAACGACTACGGCAACGGGCATCCTTACAGGGCGCGTTGTTAGATATGTTCGACGATAATTAGATTTATTACATAGAGGCGATGATCATGGCGAATTTTACGCTCGATGAGCTAGTTGATAAGTACGTTAGAATACGTAACGTAAAGAGATCAGCGGCGGATGCTTACAAGAAAGAAGTATCCCGCATAGACTCCGCACTAGAGAAACTCGAAGGACTTATCCAAGTAGCATTGGATGCAGCCGGAGCGGAGTCTGTTCGTACCAACCATGGCACGGCCTACAAGAAAACGGCGTCTCGCGTCTCCGTAAAGGATCGTGACGTGTTTTATAGTTGGGCTGTTGATACTAACAATCTGGGCGCTATAGATATGAAAGCGAACGCGAAAAACGTACGCGAACTACTTCACGAGAATATTGAAGTGCCGGGAGTTAATTATTCTGAAATCATCACAATTGGAGTGAGGAGCGCATAATGGGGACCGAAGTTGCAGCAATCAATAAAAACCTTCCTGCACACTTACAGAAGGCGGTAGATCGAACTGCCATAGACGAATTTTCGGGCGGCGTTCAGTCCGGTTTTCCGGTCATATCCTACCGTGGCAAAGTGTGGCGCGTTAAAATGCGCGGTGAGGAACAGGTGTACGTCGACGACAACGGCGACGCA
>JBKEBH010000306.1:0-1778 GCA_047973065.1 Paracoccus sp. (in: a-proteobacteria)
TCGACGATCTGGCCTGCTGCGATGCCGACAAATGCCTCTGTTGAGGTCGCCCAACTCTTCCCGGAATTTCCAGACAGAGGCCATCGATGACCCTGATCCTGACCAACAGCATGGGCGGCGAGAAACAGCCCTTTGTCCCGCATGATCCCCACGAGGTGCGGATGTATGTCTGCGGCCCGACTGTTTATAACTACGCCCATATCGGAAATGCGCGCCCCGCAGTGGTATTCGATGTGCTGGTGCGGGTGCTGGAACGGCATTTCCGGCGGGTGATTTATGCCCGGAACCTCACAGATGTGGATGACAAGATCAACGCGGCGGCAGCAAGGGCCGGTGTGCCGATCTCGGCCATCACCGAAAGGTTCACGGCGGCCTATCACGCCGACATGGCGGCGCTTGGCGTGCGGATGCCGGATATCGAGCCGAAGGTCACGGATCACATCCCCCAGATCATCGACCTGATCGGGCGCCTTCTGGCCGCGGGCCATGCCTATCAGGCCGAGGGGCACGTTCTCTATCACGTCCCGTCCTTCCCGGAGTATGGCGCCCTGTCGCGCCGCAAGCGCGAGGATATGATCGCGGGCGCGCGGGTCGAGGTTGCGCCCTTCAAGCGTGATCCGACGGATTTCGTGCTGTGGAAGCCCTCAGACGACACCCAACCCGGCTGGGACAGTCCCTGGGGCCGGGGGCGTCCCGGCTGGCACATCGAATGCTCGGCCATGATCGAGCATCATCTGGGCAATCCCATCGACATCCATGGCGGTGGGATGGATCTGCAATTCCCGCATCACGAGAACGAAATCGCCCAGGGCACCCGCGCGCGTTTCTGGATCCATAACGGCTTTGTCACCGTGGACGGGCGCAAGATGTCCAAATCGCTGGGCAATGTGCTGCTGATGCACGAGTTGCTGGCGCAGGCCCCGGGCGAGGCGATACGGCTGGCGCTCTTGTCGGCCCATTACCGCCAGCCGCTTGGCTGGACGGCCCAGACCCTGCCGCAGGCGGTGCGTACGCTGTCGCGGCTTTACGCCGCCATCGGTGATGGGGCGGGTGACCTGCGACTGACGAAGGACAGCCCGCTGCTGGCCAGGTTCCGCGCCGCGCTGGATGACGATCTGAACACGCCCGCTGCGCTGGCGGAGTTGTTCGCATTGACCGATGCGGCGCGGTCGGTCGATGTCAGGCTGCGTCCGCATTATCGCCGGACTCTGGTCGAGGCCGGGGCGGAACTGGTGCTGCTGCAAAAAACCGAAAGCCAATGGCAGGCCGAGCAGGCCGCCTGCGCCGCTGGCGACGCCGATAGGGCTCTGATCAGCGCGATGCGCGATGAACGCGCCGCCGCGCGCGTACGGCGCGACTTTGCCACGGCCGACCGCATCCGCGACGAGTTGCTGGCCCTTGGCCTTGCGGTCGAGGACCGGCCGCTGACGGGCCATGACTCCGTTCCACCCGTTTCACAAATTCAAGCCAATGAGAAAGCCGATGATCCACATCACCCTGTCTGACGGCGCCATCAGGAAATTCGCCGAACCCGTCAGCGGAGCCGATCTGGCAAGTGCCATCGCACCCAGCCTGCGCAGGAAGGCGGTGGCCATCGCTGTTGATGGGCGTGTCAGCGATCTGGCCGCACCGCTTGCACAGGATGCCAAGGTCGAGATCCTGACCCGCGACGATCCCCGCGCGCTGGAACTGATCCGCCATTCTGCTGCCCATGTTCTGGCCGAGGCCGTGCAGGAGCTGTTTCCCGGCACGCAGCCCACCATCGGCCCGGTGATCGA